>NZ_JBFRLG010000022.1:96990-253295 GCF_041469785.1 Vibrio sp. 10N.286.48.F5
GTTACAGTGACTTCTGTAACGGCGCGTTTTTGTATCTTATAAGCTCATCATGGGTATGAACCCGATTAAGCTTTATGTTCCTGGTTACACTTCCATTCACATGGCACTTCATAAATCAGCTCTTCAATCGAGGTTGGATTTAGAGCCCACTCTTCATCAATATTGAACTTGCTGACCATCTGCGTGTTGAAAAGCTGCCAATGCTTAAGTAGGGCGTCTTCGGGTGAGGTGACCATATCACCTTCATTCCAAGTGCTTTCCATAAAGGGAGTGAGGCATACAGCGCCGTTTGCGTACATGATCATTTGCCATTTAACTTCGTAAATGTTGATCATTTTGTCTGGGTTAGCTGCATTGTACTCAGCGGCAAGCCCGTTAATCTCTTTTTCAACATCGCCGACATTGTCGATGAAGTAATCAACTAGGTTGTCTTCTTGGCGAACAGAGTCTGAAATAAGCTGCATTGGCCTACGTGAGTGAATCATGTTGGTGAACAGACGCATGCTAAACAGGTAGATAGCGATATTTGGCGCAACATCTTTTGGCAGCTCTTCCATAATCTTACTGATGTAAGACTGAAAATAATCGTGTAAACAATCACTTATTGCATGCCAAATCTTTTCTTTGCTACCAAAGTGGTGGCGGATAAGGCTATGCGAGACGCCTGCCTTTTCACTGATGTTTCGCAGTGATACACGATCGTAGCCAAAGTCACAGAACATGTCTGCGGCAACGCTCATGATCAAAAAACGCGTCTCTTCGGCGTCTTTTGCACTTCTTCTACCTTGCTTCTTTTCGGTCATCTTCATTTCACATAATTACCTGATTACAACATTCTACACTGTTTTTACTGAAATAAAAAATACTGCACAAGTGGAAAGTAAAGCTTGAGAATTATTTAATATTAAATATACTGCCCACCTGTGTAATAAATCATAATAATTAAACGGAGAGGCATCATGCAGTTCAATTTGTCTATCAATGCCATATCGAGCAAGCGCATGGGAGCTGTTATTGCAGCACTATTGCTCGCAGGCTCTCTAACTGGATGTGACAAAGTTCAGTCAGAGGAAAATGTGCAGGTAATCAAGCCAGTCAAGCTGTTCGAAATCCCACAACAGACTGATATTGATCTCGATAGCTTCATTGCAAAGGTTGATGCAACCGACCGTGCGGCACTTTCTTTCCAAGTGGGTGGAGATATAGAAACCTTCGATGTTCGTATGGGACAAGAAGTGAAGAAAGGTCAGGTGTTAGCCGTATTAGACGCGACGGATTACCGTATTGCCGTTGACGCAGCCCAAGCTAAATTTGATCTGGCGAACAGCCAATACAAACAAGCTTCTGAGTTGTATGCGAAAAAACTGGTCAGTACTGATTACTACGACCAAGCCGTAAACACCTTTACTGCCGCTGAAGTTGAGTTGGACCAAGCAAAAACAAACCTTGGCTACACTACCTTAGTTGCTCCATTCGATGGCGTGGTATCGATGGTGTTTGGAAAGCAATATCAATTGATCGCAGAAAAGCAGCCTGTACTGAATATTTTGAATCACAGTGAAATGGATGTGACGTTTTCAATTCCAGTATCAAAGCTTGAAGACCGTTCTATTCAAGACCTAACGAGCTCAAACATGTGGGTTGTGATGGACAGCCACCGCGGCATTCGTATCCCGACTCGCTTTAAAGAAATCTCAACGCAACCAGATGAAGATACCAACAGCTACCAAGCGGTTGTGTCTATCGAAAAGCCAGAAGGCATCAATCTACTTTCTGGTATGACAGCGCAAGTTGAAGTTCAGAAAAGTAAATCTGACTACGGCATTGGTATTGTGGATTCAGCTTGGTTAAACAAAGACGTAGGCCATGGTGAACTATGGCGCTATAACCCAGACTCTCAATTGATTTCTAAAATACAAGTCCTTCTTGATGAGCAAGGCAAGGTTATTGATGGATTGTCGTCTGGCGACCTTATCGTTGAAGCGGGTGTGGATGTGTTATCCGATGGACAGCAAGTTAAAGCTTGGTTACGTGAGGGTGGTATTTAATGAACCTTTCCAAATTATCAATTGTTGTCGCGTCGGCTATGTTGCTTCAAGCCTGTAACAGTGAAGCCGTACACCGTGAACAACCCCCTCTGCTAGTTTCTACCTTTGAAGTTGGCGCGCCGCTGACTGATCAATTCAGAAGTTTTAACGGTCAGGTAATGCCCGCTGAATTGACCCCATTGGCATTTAAGCTCGCAGGCGAAATCCAACAAGTCTTGGTAGAAGCCGGTGACAACGTCGAAAAAGGCCAGCTACTTGCAACCTTAGACAACGCGACGTATCTCCAAGATCTGACTGATGCTAACTCTCAATTCAAACTGGCGAGCAAGCAGTTAGCCCGTGGTACGGAGATGTTTGGTAGCAAGATGTTGTCGCAGTCAGAGCTAGACCAACTAACGGCTAACTGTAAGCTGGCATCGGCGAATTTGGCGGCTGCAGAGCGCAAGCTAAGTTACACAGAGCTTTTAGCGCCATTTTCCGGGACCGTTTCTACCGTGGACAAGCAACGTTTCGAAAATACGACACCGGGTGAAACACTATTAAGCGTGTACCAGAACGATAAGGTGTATGTACGAATTCAAGTATCAGATTCGATCTTGGCATCAATCAGTCCAGACATGCGTTCAAATAGCTATCGTCCTGAGGCGACCTTTGGCGGTCACACAGGCCAATATCCACTGACGTATTTGGAGCACACCAGTGAATTGCACCCACAATCGCGTACTTACGAATTTTGGATGCAGATGCAACAACCTAAAAACGAAATCCTGCCGGGCACCAGCGTTACGGTGAACGTGGATATGGCGAAAGCCGGCTTGAGCGATGTTCAAGGCTACCAATTACCAATGACAACTTTAGAAGCGGGTTCTGAAGCGAATCAGTTTTATGTGTGGAAAATGGAAGACGGACAAGCATTCAAAAGCGAAGTAGAAGTCGACAAGATCAGTGGCCAAGGCGCATTAATCGCTCATGGTGTTGAGCAAGGTGATCGACTCGTAAACTCGAATCTAAGAAAACTCCGTGACGGAATCAAATTGTCAGGAAAAGCAGAATGAACATCGCAGAATATTCAATAAAAAACAAAGTAATCAGCTGGCTGTTTCTCGTCATATTGGCCATTGGTGGTGTGACGTCTTTTGGTAATCTATCCCGTTTGGAAGACCCAGCTTTTACCATTAAAGATGCAATGATTATTTCAACTTACCCTGGCGCTACGTCAATGGAAGTTGAGGAAGAGCTGACTTACCCGCTTGAAAAAGAGATAAGACAGCTGCCTTATATCGACAAGATTACCTCAACGTCGTCGAATGGTATGTCTCAAATTATGGTGAGTATGAAGATGGACTACGGTCCAGACGAGCTACCACAAATCTGGGATGAAATGCGTCGTAAGATCAACGACCTACAGCCAACGCTACCTAGTGGTGTTAACTCAGTTCAGATCATTGATGACTTCGGTGATGTGTTTGGCGTGATGATCATGCTGACGGGTGATGGCTACGATTACGTTGAACTCAAACAATATGCTGATTATCTCACCCGTGAAATCGAATTGGTCGACGGTGTAGGCAAAGTAAGCATTGCAGGTGACCAACAAGAGCAATTGTTTGTTGAGATGTCACTTGAGCGTTTAGCCGCGCTGAATCTAGATATGTCGATGGTTACGTCACTGCTATCACAACAAAACAGTGTGGTGTCAGCCGGTGAGGTAATGCTCAATGGCCAAAACCTAACGATCAAACCGAATGGCACTTTAAGTACGGTTGAAGAACTAGAAAACTTAATCATTCATGGCCGCGATACGGGTAACCTAATTCGCTTAAAAGATGTCGCTGAGGTCACTCGCGGAATCCAAGAAAAACCAGGAAATGTATTAACTTATAACGGCAAACCAGCAATCAACCTAGGCATTGCGTTCTCTTCGGGCGTAAACGTGGTGGAAATCGGTAATGCGCTTGATGCGGAACTTGATCGTTTAGAAAGCATTAAGCCAGCCGGTGTTGAGTTGAATTACTTCTACAACCAAGCACAAGAAGTGGACAAGTCCGTTGCTGATTTCTTGATCAGCCTAGTGGAAGCGGTGGCGATTGTTATCATCGTACTTCTGTTCGCGATGGGCTTACGCAGTGGTTTGATCATCGGTGTAGTACTGTTACTGACGGTGTTCGGTACGTTCATCTTGATGGACTACAACGATGTTGAACTGCACCGTATCTCGCTGGGTGCTTTGATCATCGCACTGGGTATGCTGGTGGATAACGCGATTGTTGTCGTTGAAGGTATTTTGGTTGGCTTGAAGAAAGGCAAAACCAAGCTTCAAGCAGCGAAAGACATCGTGACACAAACACAATGGCCACTGTTAGGTGCAACCATTATTGCTATCACAGCGTTTGCACCGATTGGTTTGTCGAAAGATGCGACAGGCGAGTTCATGGGTTCGCTGTTCTGGGTACTGTGTTTCTCGTTATTCTTAAGTTGGGTAACGGCGCTAACACTAACGCCATTCCTTGCTGAGATGCTGCTTAAAGAAGAAGACAAGGTTGATGAAAACGTAGACCCTTACAAAGGTATCTTGTTCGTTGTATTTGGTGCGTGCCTGAAAGTAGCACTTCGATTTAGATGGCTTACTGTTGTCAGCATGGTTGCGCTATTAGCGGTTTCCGTTGTCGGCTTTGGTATGGTGAAACAGCAGTTTTTCCCGCCATCAAACACGCCAATGTTCTATGTAGACATGTGGATGCCGGAAGGCACTGATGTGCGCGAAACGATCAAGCAGACAGAAAAAGTCGAAAGCTACATTCGTCAACAAGATGACGTGGAGTTTGTGACAACAACGGTTGGGCAGGGTATGCAACGTTTTGCGCTGACATATCAACCAGAGAAAAGTTACGAAGCCTACAGTCAGCTACAAGTTAGAACAACTGACCGTGACACCATGTTCGAAGTCCTAGAAGAGTTAGACAAGGACTTAGCCAACAAATTTGAACAACCTACGTTCCAATTCAAATTGATTGAGTTTGGCCCGTCACCAGCTTCAAAAATCGAGGCTCGTATTAGTGGTGCCGACCCACAAATCTTGCGCAGTATTGCGGTTGAAGTGGAAGATATCTTGTTAGCGGACCCAGGCTCTCGAAATGTTCGTCACGACTGGCGTGAACGTACCAAAGAGCTAGTGCCACTGTTTAACGAATCAAAGGCTCGTCGTCTTGGTATTTCAAAGACGGATCTGTCCGAGACGTTACAAATGGCGTTTGGTGGCTACAACATCGGTTTACTGCGTGATGGTACTCATATGTTGCCTATTGTTGCGCGTTTACCTGAAGCAGAGCGTTTTGATTTTGAATCACTGAACAATGTGAAGATTTGGAGCCCATCGCTACAAACCTACATTCCAGTTGAACAAGTGATTGATGGTGTAGAGCTTCAATGGTCTGAACCACTGATTCAACGTCGTGATAGAAAACGTACGCTAACCGTACTGGCTGATCACGATGTGTTGGGTGATGAAACGCCGGCGAGCTTGTTTGCTCGTGTTAAACCAAAGGTAGAAGCATTAGAGCTACCAGCAGGTTACAACATTAGCTGGGGTGGCGAGTACGAAAGTTCGAAAGATGCACAAGAATCTCTATTTGGTTCACTGCCAATGGGTTACTTGTTGATGTTTATCATCACCATGCTTTTGTTTAACTCGCTTCGTAAGCCGCTTGTGATTTGGTTTACGGTTCCACTCTCTATCATTGGTGTTTCAATTGGTCTGTTAGGTACCAATATGCCATTCAGCTTCACAGCGTTCCTTGGCTTATTGAGTCTAAGCGGCATGATTTTGAAGAACGGCATTGTACTGCTTGACCAGATCAACAGTGAGCTATCAACAGGTAAAGACCCATATTTAGCGGTTGTCGACAGTGCGATTAGTCGTGTACGACCGGTATCTATGGCAGCACTGACGACTATCTTGGGGATGATTCCCTTGGTATTCGATGCATTTTTCGGCTCAATGGCGATTACCATCATGGCAGGCTTAGGCTTTGCTACCGTACTAACGCTAATAGTAGTACCAGTGATGTTCGCTATTCTATATAGAATCAAACCGTCCACTGCGGGTTATTAGGGATTGATATAAAACAGATTCTTTTAAGCCAGCCCAGTCAATTTTGACTGGGCTTTTTTATGCGTGTTGTCCCGTCCTGAAATGTGTTGACACGTGAGAGCGGTAAGAGGGTACGAATAGGCAAGCATTAAAAAATCCGCTACTCAATGGGCAAGCGGCTTTAAGAACAATAGGGCGATTCTAAATTGCTAGCCGTATGTCTAACTCAATCGGCTTTGGCATGGCTAAGTGATAACCTTGATACATATCGAAGCCTAAATTTTGCATCGCTGCGAGTTGTTGTTGGGTTTCAATACCTTCAATCACTGTCTTTGCGCCAATTTGGTTTGCAAGATCAAGTACTAACTCCATTTCTCGAGTGTCGCCTTGTTCAAAGTCCAACATAACCGAGCGGTCTATCTTGATGATATGAGGGTTAATGTGACGAACGCGTTGTTCGGTTGATGCTTGTGTTCCAAAATCATCGACCGCTATTTGAAAGCCATTATCCGCAAGAGAAAGAGCGGCATCTTTCAAACGCTCTTCACTTTCTGCGTTCAACTCTACCAACTCCATCACTATCTGTTCGCATGAAAGGTTAAGCTCGTGAAGGCGTTTAGCTAACAAGCTATCGCTGACCTTTTCTGCAGCAAACAACTCACCAACGTTTGGAAGAACGTTCAAAAATAGATGTAAATGACGGATTGTCGATTGTGCGAAGTTACGGATATGAATCGCTCGACTCAACCTCTCTACATTGATTTTGTCTGTGCTTGAGGTTTCGTCGGAATGGAAGAAGTGATCAGGACGAACAATATCACCTTTGTTATTTGAAATGCGCACCAAAGCCTCAACACCTATTTGAGTCATAGAAGAATCAAATATAGGTTGGTAGACACTTCTAAGTGTTAGGTCTTGATATTTCGCAATAAACTGCATATCAGCATCTACGGATATACAGCTAATAAATTCACTTCTGTCTGATAAAATCATAGTCGCTAATAAAGAGGGCTTATTCAATGGCGGACGTACATGTCGCGCCTGTCACAATATTGACAGGTGTAAGTAAATTGTCAATTAATAAAAACTCATTTGTAGAGTCAATATTTAAATTAATATAACTAACGAAAAATCAGCATGATAAATGACATTAACCATTAAATTTACTTATCATTGACTGTGTTTGATAGTTTAAGTGAATCTAATGGCTAAGTAACGTCTCACATATTAACCCCAACCAATATAAGGCTAGAACGCTGATACACCAGAGAAAAATAGGGTTAATGGCTTAAATTATGGGGGAGTGTCAAAGTTATAAAATAGATTGACTAAGCGAGTTACACAGAAATGATATCTATCTCTCAAAATCGAGACTGTGAGTCGATCGGCTATTAATAATTAAAACAGGAAGTTCGAATAATTAATGAACAGGGAATGAGTTATCTTTTATAAAATACTGGGATGAAGGTCTAACAATTTACTTTCAATATTGAATGAAAAAGTTGACCCGTATTCTTACTGCCATTGAAGTACTGCGTAAAGTTGCAGGTATTTACGAACCAGTTGTTGATTTCCTGACCGCTTTAAAGGGTGTCCAAATTTAATGAAGCAAGGGCTGATTTTAAAATTATTATTTAAGTCAGTAGCGAATTGAGAATCACTCTCTCTTAGCGTGATACCTTGTTGGCTATATTCCGTGATCTCGTCTGGGAGTTCACCCATCCACCAATGCAATAATTCACCACTGTTTTTACTTCGGCTAATCCAATGGTCGGAGACAATGATCAAAACGTCATTGGGTTGAATGGAAAATCCATACTCTTGTTGCCAATTATGGATGTCCAACATTAACTTTCTACGACAGGTTTTCCCGGCGCTCACCATATGATGACTGATCATCCAAACGGTACCAATTTCGGAAGATATTCGGAAGTGTCGAGGCGTTTCGCCAGAAGAAAGCATTTCAAGTGGGCTGATGTTGCTTGCATGATTAAAGCTAACGAAGGTGTGCTCCATTCGGCGAGCAAATGCCTTTCCTATATGGTGCTCACTGATCCCTTGATTGTGCACCGTAGGGTAGTGGCGTTCACAGAGCTTTAGGCAATCGTCTTGAAATTGATTAACGCTTTTAATCACTAGATCTAATAACAATGAAGTCCCTTATACACAGCTACTATCTTATTGATGGGCAATAGTACGGTAATTGCGGTTCCGTTACCTATCGTCAAAGTGCGAGTTCTTGATCTCTCTATCAAAATTAACCATTGCTGAGTGATTTTATGGATAGCACTGGCGCTCTACAGGTCTGTATTCTAAATTATGAGGAATTCTAGCTAGTTACCTCGACTATAGTCTAGTCAGCAAATCACAATTGATCTACTTACTCTTTATTTGGAAACATTCATGACCATTCAATTAGATTCGAAACAAAAGTCTGAGCTTACTAATACGCTCCAAAAGTACCTGCAAGATGAACTTGATGTGGAGCTTGGTCAGTTCGACACGGAATTCTTGGTCGATTTCATAAGTAAAAAGTTTGGGGCGGTTTACTACAACAAAGGGATAGAAGACGCTCAAAAAGTCATGGAACGTAAAATGTTAGATATCTCAGATGAGCTTTACGAGATCGAACAAATCGTTGAAATCTAACGTTTAGCCCAAACTTGTTCAAATAATTTGAATAACTCGTTTAATTTGAAATGATGTTACCAATGTAAAGCTTGGTAAATAATATGTTACACAAACTTGGTGTAGGGTACGCTTTTCGAAACTACACTACTCGTTAACATTCGGAAGAGATGCATGGACAACAACGTTAGAAATTACAACCCTTTAGCTAGAGCGATGCATTGGATTTCAGCTCTCGCGGTATTTGGCTTATTTGGTGTAGGCCTGTGGATGGTTGATCTTTCATATTACAGCGAGTGGTACAAAACAGCGCCAGACTATCACCGCTCGGTAGGCATTCTTTTGGCTACTGTTACTGTTATCCGCTTGGTTTGGAAACTAGTTACCGCGTCACCTAAAGTAGAAGGTAAAAGCTATGAAGTTGCAGCAGCGAAGATCGCTCACGGCTTTATGTACATTAACTTAGCGGTTTTATTTATTTCAGGTTATTTGATTTCAACATCAGATGGCCGCGGGATCGACGTATTCAATTGGTTCACTGTACCAAGTATGGGTGAACTGTTTGCAAACCAATCTGATCTCGCAGGAACGATTCACTACTATGCTGCATGGGTACTGATCATCATGGCATCAGTACACGCCTTAGCGGCGATAAAACACCACGTTATCGACAAAGACGATACGCTACGAAAAATGATAGGAGCTTCAAAATGAAAAAGTCAATTATCGCTACAGGATTAGCATTTGCAATGGCAATGCCTTTCGCTGCGAACGCCGCTGATTACGTGATTGATACAAAAGGTGCGCATGCTTCAGTTAACTTTAAAGTTAGCCACCTGGGTTACAGCTTTATCCAAGGTCGTTTTAACACATTCTCAGGTGACTTCTCATTTGATGAAAGCAACGTTGAAGCGTCTACAGTAAACGTAACGGTTGATACTACAAGCCTTGATTCAAACCACGCAGAACGTGATAAGCATATCCGTAGCGGCGATTTCATCGATGCTGGTAAGTTCTCTGATGCGACATTCAACAGCACGAAAGTTGTTGATAAAGGCGACGGCAAACTTGAAGTAATGGGTGACCTTAAACTTCACGGTGTAACTAAGCCTATCGTTATCGAAGCTGAATTCATCGGTGCTGGTCAAGACCCATGGGGCGGTGAGCGTGCAGGTTTCGTTGGTACAACTCGTCTAGAACTTGCTGACTTCAACATTCCAGTAATGGGCGCTTCAAGCTATGTAGATATGGATCTACACGTTGAAGGTGTAAAGAAGTAATCTAGCTATTGTTGATCACTAACTAGTATCAATCTCTTATGTAACACCAAAAGTTAAATAGATACTTAGAAAGCAACAGTTAGAAATAGAGAAAGGCGCAAAGTTTTCACTTTGCGCCTTTTTTATTGAGATAAATGGCAACGCGTTTAGGTCTGTTTTGTGTCAAACCGTTTAGTACGTTAAAAGCCACCGTTTACCTCTAGCCAGTCAACGTTGCCATGACTGAGTTATCTAATTGAACTACTAATCCCTAATAGTTCAACTTAAGATTAGTTAAGCCGTTTCTAGTTCAGCTTGAGGAACCACGTTTAGTCGGTCACCGTAGATTGGACGCAGTGCTTGCATCACTTCAATGCGAGTCAACACACCCACCATCACGCCATTTTCTAACACTGGAAGCATATGTGGTTGGCTTACTTTCATCGCTTTTGCACGCTCTTCTAGAGAAAGAGATGTCAAGCGAGTTGCGAAGCCCATGCTTGTCGTCGGGTACAGTTGCTCTTTGTCGATGCATAGGAACTCAGCAACGTCTACTAGCTTGTCGTTTGCATCGATTGCCACAACGTCACGGCTCATTAGGTCTACGACTTTTTGGCCTTTAGTTGGGATGTAATCTTGGCACCAAAGGTCAACCATTACGTCATGAACAGAGAAGATACCCACTAGACGGCCTTCAACATCACAAACAGGAGCGCTAACAAGTTGCGCGTCTAAAAGTGTATCAATCGCGACTGATGTTGGCATTTCAACGCTCAATGTAATTGGTTGAGTGTTCATGATTTGCTTGATAGTAGTTGCTGTGTTCATAGTAATTTCCTTAACTGACGTAATTTCTGTTGTTTGTGTAATAGCGGTAATTTTTGCTGCTTTAAGTTGTGGGCGACGGTAGATACTCCAGTTGGCTAAGCCGACCAATACTGAACCACCTACGATGTTGCCGATTGTCACTGGTATTAAGTTTGCTGTGACAAATTGCATGACGTTTAAGTCTGCGTACTGCGCCGGTGTTGCACCGATTTGCATCCAGAAGCTTTCCGGGGCGAATGTTTGAATCGTGATGCCTAGAGGAACCATGAACATATTCGCCACACAGTGTTCAAAGCCTGAGCTTACGAACATTGCAACGGGTAACACGGTCATCATTGCTTTGGTCATTGCGTTAGCAGAGCTGAACGTTAACCAAATCGCTAAACACACCAACAAGTTACAAAGCACACCCAAAGCAAAAGCTTGAACTGGGCTGTGGTGCAGCTTGTGTTGAGCAATGTTTAGAGCGTTTAAGCCCCATTGGCCGCCATCCAGTTGATATAAGCCTGCTGCGCTTACCAAAGCCAATAGGAACATGGCACCGATAAAGTTGCCGACATACACTTTGCCCCAGATAGACAGCATCTTAGTGAAGGTGATTTGCTTGTTAGCCCATGAGATGCTGGATAACACTGAGCTGGTAAATAACTCACCACCGCAAATCACAATCAAGATCAAACCCATACTGAATGCAAGACCGCCGGCTAAGCGACTCAATCCCCATCCAGCATCAGCGCTGCCCGTGGTTACCGTGATGTAGAACAAAAAAGCAAGCCCGATGAATGCGCCAGCCATGATTGCCAAACTCAATGTCATGCTGCTGGTTTTATTTGCTTTACTTAATGCAAACTTCTCTGCTTCCGCCATCATTTCTGTTGGTGAGAACAGTTGATGATTTTCAGAAGTGCTGGTTGCCATATCCCCCCCTTGAACAATCCGTCATGTGTAATTCCTAGTGTTAATGACTTGGTTAATCCGTAATGGTTAATCAGTAATGTTTTGCAGGGCTCGTTGTGTCCTGCCATTCCAGATTAGGGCGTTGATGGGTAGAGGTAAAATTGATAATTTTTAGAAACCACATCAAATTTATTGATATAGATTGGGTTACGCGTAGAATGAAATTGATTGCTCATTGGCTTTATAAAAAACGAGCATCAGGACACAAATAATTAAAAGCATTAAGGATGAATTTTGCGTTATTCATTAAAGCAACTCGCGGTATTTGATGCAGTAGCAGACTCCGGGAGTGTTAGTCAGGCAGCAGACAAATTGGCGTTGACTCAGTCAGCAACAAGTATGTCTCTTGCACAGTTGGAAAAAATGCTCGGCAGGCCTTTGTTTGAAAGGCAGGGCAAGCAAATGGCCCTGACTCATTGGGGCATGTGGTTAAGACCAAAAGCGAAGCGTTTACTGCAAGATGCGCAGCAAATTGAGATGGGTTTTTACGAGCAGCATTTGTTGAGTGGCGAACTCAAATTAGGTGCTAGCCAAACTCCAGCGGAACACCTCGTTCCGGATCTCATCAGTATTATTGATAACGACTTTCCTGAGATGCGAATCTCGCTTGGCGTGCAAAGTACCGACGCAGTCATTGATGGTGTATTAGATTATCAATATGACTTGGGTGTTATCGAAGGTCGTTGTGATGACAACCGAGTTCACCAAGAAGTGTGGTGTACCGACCATTTAACGGTGGTTGCATCGGCTCATCACCCGTTTGCGAAGCGTGAACGAGTCAGCTTGGCACAATTAGAACAAGCAAAGTGGGTATTACGCGAACATGGTTCGGGTACTCGCAAAGTTTTTGATAGCTCTATTCACCATTTAATTGGCGATCTCGATGTATGGCGAGAGTATGAACACGTTCCTGTTTTAAGAAGTTTGGTTGCAAACGGCCCATATTTAACGTGTTTACCTTATCTAGATGTCGAACAGTTTGTTGAGTCAGGTCAACTTGTGACGTTGAATGTTTCTGAGCTTGAAATGGAAAGAACCTTGTCCTTTATTTGGCGTGCTGACATGGCAGAGAACCCACTTGCTGAATGTATCAAGCGTGAAGGTAAGCGCATGATGAAAGGCAAACGGTCGGCTCTTTAGCCGCTATTCAACACCAATGCTAATAACTAAATGTGTTGAATAAGCGATTCCCGTCTCTATCTAGTGATAAATGAACAACTTCATACATTATTAATGTGATCGTGATCGGCTAAATAAGGGCTATCTTCCCATAGTATGCTTACTTGATTTTAAGTGAGGCTAAATCCGGTTGCGTTCAATTACGTAATTAGGCTTTAGAAATAGTATGAGTACATTAGTCGCGATTTCATTAACAACAGGTATTTTGTCAGGTCTATGGGGATGGATTGCTATCTCTTTCGGCTTATTGTCATGGGCAGGTTTCTTAGGTTGCACCAGTTACTTTGCTTCGCCAACAGGCGGCGTTAAAGGACTTGCAGGTAGCCTATTGACCAACATGACTGGCGTATTCTGGGCAATGGTGATTATCGAAAGCTCAACCTTCGCAGGGTTAGAGATTTTAGGCTACATGATTACTGCTATTGTGGCTTTCTTTATGTGTATTCAAGCGAAACAAGCGTGGCTAGGTTATATCCCAGGCACCTTCATTGGTTGCTGTGCGACGTTTGCTGCAGGTGGTGATTGGCAACTTGTAGTGCCATCTTTACTGCTTGGTGGTGTATTTGGATACTTGATGAAAGCAACGGGGCTATGGCTTCACGAGAAATCGACTCAATCTTCGGAAGTTGTTGAACAACACGCTAAACAGGCAAAGGCTTAATTCGTTAACCTAACCTTAGTTAGTCACTGTGAACTCTTGCAAGATAACCCCCAATTAATTTGTATATCGATTTATACAGGCACACCGTTTGGTGTGCCTTTTTTGGTTGAGGCGACTAGCTAAATATTTCATCAGTAGAGCAACTGATAGCATCTATAAAACAAATTATGTTTAGGTATTTCCATTCGCCATGGTGATCACGCGTTTTAATGTCCACCTTAATAAAAGCGGAATGCATTCTTGTCCTTGATTCTCGCAATGAGAAACAATGGCGAGTGCAAGGTCGGGTTTTGCATGTTTCTTCAATACCTTGGCAACCACTTTCTTTGGAGGGATAGGGTGATCGTATGGAATCTTAACCATGTCACGGAAAAAGCTCTCAAATCCATTCATATATAGGTAATGCTCGATATCTTTATCTGGCAGTTCCGTGAGTCGATGTCTTTCCTGATCATTACCAAGCTTCGATAGCACCGTTGCTGCGTATTTTTTACCCGCCGCATCGCCGTCAGTTACCACATGCCAATCGATGCCAAACTCTTGCGCGACCTTAATCAGTGCCTTAAGTCCTGATTGGGCGAACTCAATAATCTGCACACCTTCTGCTGCTAGGTTATAGCCACATTGGTTGGCAAGTTCATTGAACAACCAAACCTCGGTTTCACCTTCTACTAATAGCCAACAGCGAGCAAATAGTGCCCCAGAGCGGTGGAAGCGGATATGAAAACCAATTCGTCGAAGTTCATCCTTACTGAAATGGTTCATGTTGAGTTGATTGGCGATGGTTTTGTCTGACTGACGAACCAAGCGACGAATCGATTGAAGTGGGACCGCCGCAAGTAGGTCGCCACTGTTGGTGGTCAGGATTTTCTGCATGGGCAATTTCTGCATCAAGCTCCAAGCCCTTGCCAAGTGTGTTGGGTGCAATCGACCTTCTGGATCTTCAAGGATCAACAGAGGGCGCGCACATCGCCTTAAGTCGTTTGGCCCTTTAGCTTGTAGATAAGCGTTAAGTAACCCCATGAATAATAAGCGAGTTTGTTTGTTCTTGGTCTCTTCGACGAGTTGATGAATACTCTGATCATTGGTACCCGCAGAATAAAGCAATCCGTCTCGCTGTTTTCTAGGGTTACGACGAGAAGTACTTTTGAAAGAAAAATAGTGCTCAATCAAACTTTGCATCGACTCTAGGCTACTGCGCATTTCACCTTTATTAACATGTCCGGGTATCGCCATAAGACGGCGGCAGGTGTTGTCTATTCGTTTTTCTATTCTTGCTTGTCGACCATTACCGTTATTGGCGCCGTTTCCATTTGTTGTGCCATTGCTCGTGTGATGGTTCCCGTTCCCGTTTGAATTTGCATTAGTTGCGTGAACATTAGTCGGCAGGTGAGCATTGTGGTTAAGGGACTTGCCGTTGAAAGGACGATCAAAGTGCCTTGCATCACGCAAACGGATAACGGGATGTAAGGTCATTAATTCTTGAGCAAGCTTTTCTGAATGATGAAGCTTGAGCGGATTACCGTCCAAACCAAGAAATGCATAGTGTGTTGTTGTCTCATACTGTTCTAACGTCGCGCTGATGCGATAGTAGATGCGAAATACGCCAAATTCATCTTGAACCCAAATAGGTTTGAGTTTGCGATAACGACCTGCGTTAAGTTCGCTCTTATCGTTAGCTTTTAAAGCGAGAACAATTTGAAGATGTTGAGACTGCGGGTGTGAAACAGAGTAATCGACATGAAAATCGGTCATTTCAAAGTGATATGGCACACCGTCTGAGGGCAGAATGACGGAAAGGGCATCCAATAATGAAGACTTACCCCAAGTATTTTCACCAATAAGCGTGGTTAGCTCGTCAAACGCGAGTGACATGCGCTTGATACCTCGAAAGCCAGAAATCTCGATTCTTTCTAGTTGCATAGGCTTACTCCTAACGGAAGGCTCTGCTAATTATTTGAAAGCTAACAGATATCTTTAATCATAATCGAAAAATCCAAATCCGGTATGCTCACCTGTCACAAAACCCGTTGTTTATTAATACGGTGCAAAATGAGATTTTTGATCTATCTCGAGTATTTTTTTGCAGTGCAGTTTCATAAAATTCACGATTCTGTCATGATTCTCGACCTAGTATGAAGGGACAAAGAGAGAAGAAAATATGACTAAAAAGAATAAGCCGACAAAAATAGTGTTGGCACACATCAACGACACCCACTCATACTTTGAACCAACCTCGTTACAGCTATCAGTTAAAATGAACAACCACATCATTGAACCTTATGTCAGTGCTGGTGGCTTTGCTCGAATTTCAACACGCTTCAAACAAATAGAACAAGATGCCCAGCGTCAGAAGGTTGGAACCTTGTTCTTGCACGCTGGTGACTGCTTCCAAGGCACGTTGTACTTTTCCTTATTCAAGGGAAAAGCCAATGCCGATTTGTTGAATGCCCTTAATATAGATGCCATGACGCTCGGTAATCACGAGTTAGACATGGGTAATGAGCCCGTTGCGATTTTCGCGAAAAGAATCAAATTCCCGCTGTTGGCCGGTAACTGGAATCTATCGAATGAGGATATCAATAAAACTCATACGCTAGCGGACAACGACATTGTTAAGCCTTATCGGCCTGAAACACGAAGTGCTTCTTTTATAACGAAAGAGTTTGATGGCGAGAAGGTCGCAATATTCGGCTTAAGCATCGACAAGATGGCAGGCATCGCTAACCCAGATATCGATACACCGTTTGAAAATGCTTTGGAAACAGCAAAAGCGACCATTGAGCAAATCCATCAAGCAGGTATCAACAAGATTGTGTTACTTAGCCATCTTGGTTACGAAGCTGATTTAGAGTTAGCAGCCAACGTAACAGGTATTGGTGTCATCGTTGGTGGTCATAGTCATCGCTTACAAGGTGATTTCTCTGATATCGGCTTAGTTAAAGATGATGAATACGGTGTGAAAATTGGCGATACCTATGTTGTGCAAGCGGGTTTCCACGCCATGAGCTTAGGACACTGCGAAATCGAGTTCGATTCTCAAGGCAAAGTGACGCACTTCAATGGTAAAAACGAACTGTTATTAGGCCGTCGACTCTTTATAGACGCGAAACTGAGTGAGGTAGGGCAAGACGATGCCCACGATATGGCGTGTGAGTTTTTAAACAATCACCCTAATATTGCAGTGTGTAAGAAAGATCCTGAGCTGCAGAGCATTCTGACGGATAAATACCAGCCGCGAGTTCGAAAGCTTCAGCAACAAGTGATTGCTCATGCAGACACTAAACTTCGCCATGTACGTATTCCAGATGCTAAAGGCCCGAGTCAACTAGCCCCCTTGGTTGCTCAATCATTTCACCATCTAATGAACAAGAAAGGGCATCAGGTTGACTTTGCCATTCACAACGCCGGTGGTGTAAGAAATTCACTGAACAGCGGCGATGTCTCTGTTGCCGATATTGCCGGAAAACTACTACCGTTTGCCGTACCTATTGGTGTGTATGAAGTAAAAGGTGAAACGATCGCTGGCATGCTTGAAGGTGCAATCAATAACGCGATTGATAATGGTGTCGTGGGCACAGGTTCAGGTAGCTTTCCTTATACACATAATTTGAGGTTTTGTTACCACAAAGAAGCGCCTATAGGACACAGGATTCACCATCTAGAAATTCACTCTGATGATTCAGGTTGGCAAGCTGTTTCTCGCAACCGTATTTACCGGGGCGCGTCGTCAGCCTATACAATGAAAGGCAAAGAGGGCTATAACGCTGTGTTGGATATGATCGGTGATGGCACGGTCACCACTGACTCTATGGCAGACTGCTTCATCGAGTTTCTGCAAGACCACCCAGAGTCGCTTCAACTCAATGAACCGTTGAATTGCATGGAGTGTTTTAGATAACTAAAGCTGATACTGATATTTAACACTATTACTTTGGGTTATTTATAAAATTGGCATTGTTTATGCTTTATCTCTGCAGGTCGCCTTCTTGTGGAGATATGCATGGATAAGAAAGATTGGTTAGATGCGGTAGCGGTTGTCGGTTGGGTATCAGTTTGGTCAGCGTTAGTGTATTTAATACCTGCCGCAGGGCTGTAAATTGCTCTTTTTGCAACTTCATTACGCAGTGCAATAGTGTGTTTGACTTGCGAATTTATTCTTAGAATCAATTCGCGTGTCTATTTGACAAAGTGGCATCAATCAGAAAGGAGCGTTTGCTCCTTTTTTGCTTTTTCCGTGCAAATTTATATAGACGAAACACAACCAGAGGATTATTATCCACGCGTTTGGGGAGTAGTTAGCGCAAGTTTACATATCGTCATCTCGTTAGGCCAAGAGTCTATCCGGTATGTAAAAGTGAAATCCCATATTTCACTTCAACGAGACCAACGCAATCACAGTCAAGATCCGTAATGGAGCTTGATATGCTTTGTTTGCGGAAGGTCTTTGTACAGTTCTTCCGCCCGGAGGAATAATGAACTCAACTCAATCTCTATTATCTACAAATAGTGAATCCTTTTTTTCATCGCCAATCATGACGACTTATGCGGGCTTTTTCCTGCTAACGGTTATTCTCGTCTCTATTGATATCTATCAGACTCGTGGCGGTAACGTTACTATCAAGAAAGCGGCAATCTGGAGTGTTTTCTGGTTTGTACTTGCGTTTTTGTTTGCTGGCTCGATTTACCTATTTTGGGACATTTATGCGCCGAACAGTGACTACACAGCGCAAAAAGCAACCGTGTCATTCATTACGGGTTACTTGTTAGAAAAATCCCTTAGCGTAGACAACTTGTTTGTTTTTGCGATGATCTTTGCTCAATACCAAGTTCCTGAGCATCTAAGACCTCGTGCGCTTCTTTGGGGCGTAATTGGTGCATTGGTGCTTCGTGCAATTATGATCGCACTAGGCGCACAGCTATTGGCGGAATATCACTGGGTGCTTTACGTGTTCGCTGCGTTCTTGATTGGTACAGGTATTAAGCTGGCATTAGACAAGGGCGAAGAGGAGAGTGTGAATACTCTGCCTGAAAAGCTACTTCGTAAAGTGATGCCGGTAACAGAGGACTTCCATGGCCCTGCATTAATGGTTAAACAGGGGGCTAAATGGGCATTCACTCCAATGATGTTGGTCATCGGTGCGATCGCAGTCATGGACGTGATGTTTGCATTAGACTCTATCCCTGCGATCTTTGCGGTAACACAAGAACCGTTCTTGGTACTTGCGGCTAACGTGTTTGCGTTACTTGGTCTTCGCTCGTTGTATTTTGTACTGCAAGGTATGATGGACAAGTTCATCTATTTGAAACCCGCGCTTTCATTCATCATGGTGTTCATTGGTGTGAAAATGCTTCTGGTTGATAGCGAGTGGGCTATCCCAACTTACTGGTCATTGGCGGTATTGGTTTCTACGATGACGATTGCGGTTATAGCGTCGGTTTATGCGAAGAAGCCAGGCATTGAACAAGTAAATTAAAAACAAATATAACTTATCGAAAAGTCGATAATGAACACGTGGCTGATGAAGTGGAAAATTTATTTATGTAAATTTTCTGTGACATTGGCCACTGTTGTTTGCGGGGTATTTGTACTAAATGCATGATTTAAACACTATATTGAATTTGTACTCACATAATCTGCATATCTATTTTGTGGCATTGTTAATGTTTTGTTTTATTAGAAAAACTAATCCCAAAATCTAATTTTAGTCATTTTTTAACCTGCAAAAGATCACCTATTATTCTTGTCATCAGAACGAAACACATTAATAAATTTATAGAGAGGCAATCATGGCTCAAGCAGTACAAATGAATACTATCGCTGTTCCTAACTCTATGGATAAGAAAACCTACTCGGTTAACTTCAAAGGATTGATTGCACACATTTTCGATATTCTTTTCGTAGACAACTCTCCACGTAGTTACTACGCAAGCGACCTATCTGGTCACATGCAACGCGATATCGGTATTAACCGTTAATCTCAGCGTTAACATGTAAATATAGAATTTTAAGAAAACGCCAGCTTCTAAAGCTGGCGTTTTTGTATCTGAAATAAACTCAATCTCTTCGTAAACTAAGCACCTGAAAGAAAAACCTAGGCATAACGGTCTGTATTTGAGCGCCATTCAATTCGCTTTGTACAAGGATCTCGGTATGTCACACGCCAAACGCAATTCATCATTGATTAAACTTTGTTTATTTGCCTTACCGATCGGCTTCTATTCCTCAGTGTCGCTTGCACAAACCTGGAGTAATGAAGGCCAGCCCGCACAGGTTATCGAGCTCTTCACCTCTGAAGGTTGTTCAAGTTGTCCACCTGCTGATCAGTACCTCAGTACTTTTGAAGACCATCCAAAACTTTGGGCACAAGTTATTCCGCTTGCCTATCACGTCGATTATTGGGATTACTTAGGTTGGGGCGACAAGTTCGCGAGTAAGGCGTTCAGTCAGAAGCAACGACTGTATAAAGCTTACGGCTTAACAAGTGGGGTTTACACGCCGGGCTTTGTTGTCGATGGAAAAGAGTGGCGCGGTTACTTTAACTGGTTAGACAGAACGTTACCTTCTCTTAAACAACAAAATAACCCCAAGCTAACGGTCAACCATAAAGGCGATACGTTCAGCGTAAGTTACGAAGGCAAAGGTGATTATGTGGCACATATCGCTCTATTGGCGATGAACGAAGTCACAAGTGTAAAAGCTGGTGAAAACAGAGGTAAGAAGTTAGAGCATGATTTTGTCGTAGTGTACGATGGCTACCAACGTGGTGAATCTGAGTGGCAATTCAATGTGGACTTTGATCCGCTAGTCGCTACACCAGACGCAGTCGCTGTTTGGTTAACCGAGCCGAATTCGTATGCACCGGAACAAACGGTAGCAGGTTGGCTGAACTAACTGCAACCCACGACAATTGTGTAGCTGGAATACTCTTAGACGAAGTTGGTACGGCGAGTATCGAGGTTCTCACATCGATAACTTCGCGTCTGACGGATATTAATCAGTGAAATAGAAGCGAAAGGGCGATTTAGTTACGTAATACTGCTGAAATACGTTAATATAGCGCGCTATTATTTTAGCTTTGAGTTCCTGCAATTAATGACTAACACCACTACACCAACCAACTTCTCTGATCTTGGCTTAATCTCTCCTTTGATGGCTCGTTTATCTGAGCTTGAATACCAACAGCCAACGCCTATCCAAGCGCAAGTTATTCCAAGTGTGTTAGCAGGACGCGATTTAATTGCAGGCGCAAATACCGGTTCAGGTAAAACCGCAGCATTTGCACTTCCACTGTTACAAAAGATTCATGAAGATGCCCCTCTGGACCGTCGTTCAGGCAAAGGTAACTTTGTTTCTGGCCTTATCTTGGTTCCTACTCGTGAACTTGCTAAGCAAGTGGCTGACAGCGTTAAATCTTACGCTGTGCATTTCAATGGCGCGATTAAAACGGTTTGTGTGTTTGGTGGTGTATCGGTAAACACTCAAATGCAGGCGCTACGTGGCGGCACTGATATCTTGGTGGCAACACCGGGTCGTCTGCTTGACCTTATTTCAAGCAACGCTATCAAGTTAGACAAAGTGAAAACGTTAGTGCTTGATGAAGCTGACCGAATGCTAAGCCTAGGTTTTACCGAAGAACTTGATGCAATCTTGAAGCTCTTGCCGAGCAAAAAACAAACCTTGTTGTTCTCTGCAACTTTCCCAGAGCAAGTTAAAACGCTGACTCACGAACTTCTAAGCGATCCAATTGAAGTTCAACTTCAAAGTGCCAATGCGAGCACACTGGTTCAACGTGTATTCGAAGTAGAAAAAGGTCGCAAGACAGCGTTACTCGCACACCTAATTCAACAACATGAATGGCGCCAAGCTCTGATCTTCGTTAATGCGAAGAACAGCTGTGAGCACCTAGCAGACAAGCTTTACAAGCGCGGTATCATCGCAGAAGTATTCCACGGCGATAAAGGGCAAGGTTCACGTACTCGTATCCTAGAAGATTTCAAATCTGGCGAGATTGACGTTCTGATCGCGACAGACATCGCGGCACGTGGTCTGGATATTGAGAAGCTTCCAGTGGTAATCAACTTTGACTTACCGCGTAGCCCGTCAGACTACATGCACCGTATCGGCCGAAGTGGTCGTGCAGGTGAAGTTGGTCTTGCGTTATCTCTGATCGATCACGAAGATTACCACCACTTCAAAATCATCGAGAAGAAGAACAAGATTCGTCTTGAGCGTGAGCAAATTGAAGGCTTTGAAGTGGATGAAGAAGCGACAGCTGAACTGATCGCAGCACTAAAACCTGTTGCGCCACCGGCCGGTACTGGCAAGAAGAAAAAGAAGAAGAAAGCTCCAAAAAACCAAGATGTGTGGCTGAACAACAACTGATCTTGAGTCAGCAAGCCATATAAATCAATAAGTAATAGACATTCAAAAGGTGCTTAATTGCGCCTTTTTTGTGTCTGTAGGGCTGGGATTTGAGTCGTTAATAAACGACTGTTGCAGTGTTAAACAACCCGATAAGCCGTTCGAAGGATAGCGTCCTCCATAAGAGATTCGGCGATTTAACGCTTTGCTCATAACCTGTTCGGGTTTTGAGCAATTGGGTAACCGCGTGAAGACCTCGATTAAACAATTAGTGCTGGCCACTTCATTTTTCCTGTTTACCCAACACTCTTCTAGTGCTGCTGAATTTGAGGTTAAAGGGGTTAATAAAACTCTCACCGAAAATGTAGAATTATATTTAGAACCTTTAGCCGATGTTCCTGCATCACAGCTATCGAAAACGAAGCTATCTAAACGTATTCAAGATGCACTCAACCCTTATGGTTATTATCACCCACAGCTCGATATCGACCTCAATGATTCTGATAACGTGATCATTAACATCGATTCTGGTCCTGTCATGCGCATCGCAGAATCGATAGTAAAAATAACAGGTGAAGCTAGCCTAGATGCGGAGTTCATCAATATACTCAATCAAAGCAAGTTAGGCTCAGGTTTAACTTTGTCTCACCAAGAATATGACCAAACTAAGCGTGCGATTTTCTCTTTAGCAAAGCGGAAAGGTTATTTTGACGGCAGGTTTATCGAGTCAAAGATTGAAGTTATTCCTAGCGAGAACATCGCGAATATACACTTGTATTTTGCAAGTGGTCCACGCTACAAGTTCGGTTCTATAAGTATTCCTGATGATGGGGTTGACCCTACTCGTATCGAGAAAATACCCACCTTTAAAAAAGATGATGACTTTGACACCATCAAGTTAGGTGAACTGCAATCTGATTTGTCAGACACTCAATGGTTTCGAAGTGTCATCGTACATGGTGACTTTGACAAACTTGATGACAACCTAGAAGTTCCAATTGAAATCATTGCCGAGCCAAGTTCTCGAAATATCGTGCAGGTCGGTGGCGGCTATTCTACAGATCTCGGTTTACGCGCCTCTCTCAGTTGGTCAAAGCCTTGGTATAACCGGAGAGGCCACAGCTTTGAAACACAGACATATTTGTCTGAACAGGAGCAATCACTTCAGTTGGGGTACAAAATCCCCACAGAGAAAGTCACAACGGATTACTTTGGTATTCAGTTTGAATCGAAACGAATTGATCATCGAGACACCAATAGCTTTACAAACGATCTTAAGTTCGAACGTTACTGGCAATTAGACAGTGATTGGCAAAGCACCATTTATGTCAAATACTTGCACGAACAGTACCGTCAGGCGTCTGAGGAAGAGCAATCGCAATTGCTGTTACCTGGCATCAGTTTTTCTCAGGTTGATCGTAAAAATGATCAGTTGGAGCTCAATCATCGACACATCTATTCTGTCGAGTATTCTGACCCTAGTCTGTTCTCTGACTCAAGGCTGTTGCGGTTGGAAGGAAACAGTGTCCTTTCATGGGATATTAGTGACAGGCAGAAGCTCCATTTCCGCTCCAACGTAGGCATCAACATTGCCAAATCATTATCTGATGTGCCGTCGTCACTGCGGTATTTTGCTGGTGGCGATGGAAACCTGCGAGGTTATGGTTACGAATCTATCTCCCCTAGAGACGAGAATGGTGAACTAACGGGGGCACGTTATATGTTAACTGCTGGGCTCGAATATCAGCATCAAGTCTATCGTTCAATTTGGTTGGGCGCATTTCTTGATGTGGGTGATGCATTTGATCAACAAGCGGATTGGAAGCGTGGGACGGGCGTGAGTTTGATTTGGAACTCACAGTTAATGCCAGTTAAGCTCGATTTTGCTTACGGCTTAGATGCGCCTGAAGGCGACGAATTTCGTATTCATTTTTCCTTTGGTACTCAATTCTGATTTTTGTACGCTGTTTATGCACTCGCGAGGATGCGAACCATCTAATAGGATTCAAGTAAATCGAAAGAGCGTAATAACCTTTGTGCTTTAGCAAACACAAAGGTAAAAACAATGAAAAAGCTACGATTCGGTGTATTTGGTAATATGGGCCCTGAAGCAGATGCTCTGTTCCAAGATATCGTCGCCAAGAAAGAAATTGAACACGGCGCACTTAAAGACTAAGACCACATGGCCATGATAGTGGTGAAAAACTCAGATATCCCCGATCGATCTGAAGTGATTAACGAAGGCGGTACCGATCCTGTGCCTGAACTGATTGAGTCAGCGTGCATTTTAGAACATGCCAATGTTAAGTTTGGCGTAATGACCTGTAACACCGCTCATTACTTTAGACCTGAGGTTCAAAAGCACACCAACGTTTATATCGTCGACATGCTTCAAACCACCGTTGATCAAATCAAAGAGCAGAACTCTGAATCTGTTGTTGGTATTTTATGTACCAACGGCACATACAATTCGGGAATCTATGATCGTTACCTAACGGACGCGAATCTGGTGTTCGTTAAGCCAGATTCCTTTGAGCAAGAGCATAACGTGCATAGTGCTATCTATGGTGAAGTAACCGGTGAGATGACAGAGTGTGGACAAGCAATCCGAGAAACCAACGGGATCAAAGCGGGCGAGTTTGAGCGTAATGCCGCACTGCTTGCTGTAGCGATTCAATGCATCGTAGAGAAGGGCGTTGATACGGTTATTTTGGGATGTACTGAACTTCCTCTGGTTAGAAACCAACTTGAGACCGCATTTCCAACCATTACTTTTATTGATCCTATGGAAGCGGTAGCTGAACGTGTTGTCGATATCTATCGACTCGCAGAACAGTATGTGGAGCGTGGACATGTGGATTACGACATTAACAATGTTGATTCGATCTTCACGACGCTTGATATGGTGAACTATGTAGCGAACAGAGCGATGACTTGTCGCCCGTAAGCTAAGATACGCTTATGTGAAACACGAAAAAGCCGCGAACGTGACGCGGCTTTTTTGCATTTGGACTGGAGAAAATTAAAAATTAAGATTCGAAGCTGAACACTTAAAGCTCGAACTCGCCATTCATTTTTCGAAATAACCAATCAGGTACCTTGTTCCATGAACTGTAGTTCGGGTTCTTAGTATGGATTTGTTCCTCTGAAGCCCAGATGGTGTCACCTGATTGTTCTCGCGACACAGCCCAGAACAACTCCTCTTTCTGACGTGTTAAGTAGTGTGTCACTTGCTTCGCAAACTCTTCACTGTCAACCAACACCCCAAACTCAACGTTGAGAAAGTCTGATCTTGGATCGAAGTTAGAAGAGCCAATATAGGTGACACGCTCATCTAAAATTACTGTCTTGTTGTGGTAGTAGGTATCAACATGAAAGTAGTGATCATCATTGATCGCTTGGCTTTTGTACTCATAGATACTTACGCCCTTGTCGAGTAGAGTCTCACGGTGTTTTTCGTAATACGCAGGCACAAAGCCCGAATCATTAGAAGCCGATGAATTCGTCAGTAAGGTGACTTCGGCTTCGCTCTCTCTAAGTGCATCGACGAATACAAACTTGTTATCGCTTGGCACCATATAAGGCGTAGAAATAATAACCTTAGAAGGTGTCGGTACTTTTTGCTTCATCAAGTGTTCAATACGTTGGCGAAAGTAGGGCTTGTTGTCATTGAGTTTCTCCAGTGAGTCAAATACCGGCGTGACAGAGGCTGAAATGAACTTCGGTTGGTTTAAGCTCTTTATCTGCCTTTCGACTTCAGACGTGATCAATGCTTGATTCTTTTCACCTTTGTTCAACGCTTTGGTGAACGCTTGGTATTGCTCTTTCTCTTTGATTTTAATACGTTCTTGAATTGGCACTACATGCTCACTGTTCCACAACGCTTGGTAGTTTCGGTCGAAAGCAGCAATCACGTCGCCTTTAAACAGCACATCCATATCAAAGAAGTTGGCACTTTCGCTGTAGCCAAAGTAGTCATCACCGATGTTGCGCCCACCGAGGATCATCGATTGGTGATCAACGTTAAAGTATTTCTCATGCAGCCGATTATCTAACTGTTTTTGATGAGTAGAGAAGTTGAGCGCACGACCAATCCAGCCAGCTTTACGTGACTCAAAAGGGTTGAACAGTCGAATCTCAATATTGACGTGTGAGTCCAACTCCGCAAGCCATTTGTCATTGAATACCAACAAGTCATCCAGTGTGAGGCGCACGGCCACATCGCGGTCAGCGGCGTGTTTCAGCTCGTTTAACAGCATCAGACCCAGAGTGTCGTTTTCCCAAGAGAAGTAAGTCATATCAATCGAGTGTTTTGCTTGGCGAACCAGATCAATGCGGCGCGCAAAGGCTTCAGGCGCACTCGGGATCAAATAGACTTCGGCTTGATGTTCTGTGCTTTGCCAGTTAGCTTCGAAGTCAGGTTCAACATCGGGGTAAGGTTGGGCACATCCTGTGACCAAAGCAATCAACATTATTGTGCATGCTGTTTTTAGTTTGCTAAGTGTCATAACTAACCTGCGTTTAAACATAAAATTTGGATATAGAAACGGCCAGCGAGCTGGCCGTTAAAGTAGGAAGGGTGTTGAATATGTTTAGTTTAGGTACCAGTCCCAAGGCATAAGACCTTGCTCTGCTAGACCCGTTAAGCGACCTTCACGAAGCTTAGGATCAACACCTGGGTTTGTGACATAGTCCCAGTCGAAGGTAGTGCTGTTGTCGCTGAATCCTGCACCATCAATGACAAGCACATTGTCGGTAGCATCGCTGTACTGGTAGCTCTGGAACAATTCATCGCTAAACCAAAGACGCGACATTTCGTTCATAAGGGCTTTATCTTTGCTTGATGGATTTACTTCGCTTCCATCAAAACGTACAGCTTTGTTGAACATAAATGGCAGTTCTGAACCGTTACATGCACCGCTGATGCAACCAATCGTTTTGAATAGATCAATGATTGGCAGTTGGTCGTATTCGCCCGTTTCTTCATTTAGACCTGTTTTATAGTTCCACATGTTAAAGCTTGGTTTGTGCTCAAAGTGGTATAGCGTTGCTTCTACTCCGCTGTTTACTGCCATGTGACGAGCTGGACCATTGAACAAGGTGTCATTTAGCAAGGTTGTAAATTGCTTCATGTTGTCAAGAGCGCCACCAAAGCTAGATTCTGAGTTAGGGTAGAAATCAGTTAGAGCCAGAATATCTTGGGTTTGCTGGTGGCTAGTGATCTCAACAATGTCGACCAAGCAACCTACGGTACCCGCAATATCGTTGGTATCAATGCATCCAGTCATTTCAAGTAGATCACCTTCTAGCTTGGCACCATAAAATAAGCCCGTTACTGCGCTGTACGCACTGCTTGGCAATACAAGATCTGCTGAAACTTCATCACTTGCTTGCTCAGATAGTTTTTGTTGCAGAAGAACGATGTTGTTTTCATCTTCTAACCAGTTAACCATAGCTAGAGCTAGCTTTGTTGGATCTTCGTTAGTAAGCAGTTCAGGTTCATCATTTGTTAATAACTCGATGACCGTCGGGATTAAGAACGTAGCGCTAAATAGCATGCCAAAGCTGTTCGCTTCATGTGCATTTTCACCTAGGACAGTTGGTACTGATAAGCCTGCTTGCGTTGGTGATTTTGCTGATTCTCTACAGCTACCAAGGAAAGTTTCTTCACACAATATGTAAGGAGCATAAGGCATCAGGTTTGACATTGGCGTCTCATCTGCGGCTGGGCTCAGAATTGGGATTTGCAAAGAACCTAACAACCAATTTTTTAGCTGTTCAATACCATCCAAAGCTGTTTCTTGCGACGCCATGATCTCGTCGACCGAAGTGTCTGCATCAAAGTTATTGTTGCGGCTCTTAGCAACGTCATAACTTGGATACTCGAACCCATAAGGGTTGCTTTGCATGATGGCACGTTGGAAATATTGACCTGCGATATCGTCATCTTGCTGCAAGAAACCGATAGACATAGCACCTGAGCCTTGACCCATAACGGTTACGTTTTGAGCGTTACCACCGAAGTCAGCGATATTGTTATGTACCCACTCTAAGGCGCGCTTCTGGTCACCTAGACCATAATTGCCATCTTTGTTCGCGCCTTTAATCCATTGAGTACCTAACTGACCAAGACGGTAGTTCAAGTTTACATAGATGAAAGGCTTACCATCGTCGCTTCCTTGAGCAACCACCGTATCACCTTGGATGAGCGGCTCTGCACCAGAACCGTATTCGAAATCACCACCGTGAATGAATACATAAACCGGTAGTTCTGCGTCAGCATCTACGCCTACTGGACGCCAAATGTTCAGATTCAAACAGTCTTCAGATGTGTTCTGTGAAACGGTCTTCAATTGAGGACAAGCATCACCAAACGACGTTGCTTCAACAATGCCTTCTGAATTGATCAGTTCAGTTAAATCGACAGGATTGCTGTGTTCAAAACGCTCTGCATCGGCAAACTTAATGCCTTTAAAAGACTCAACAGAAGCCAGTTTATCGTCTTCGGTATTAGATGTAACAACCAGCTCTTCTTTGGTCGCAGTAATCATCACATCGCCGATTTGAGTGGTAAAGGTTTCTGAAGGTGCTGGAATTAAAGGTTCAGGTTTATCAGGGAAAGGAACCGTTGGTTGGCTATCGTCGCCACAGCCTATAAGGGCAGTAGCAATAGACAATGCGATAAGTGAGCGGTATGCAATATTCATATTTAATTTTCCACAATAATATTCGGTATAGTTACGATCAAACGCACTTGTATCGACAATCCTGCAGTTCCATTGGGTATTGCGCTCCATCTATGGAGCATCGACATGGCATATATTTGAGTTGTCATCTTGCTGGACGACTGAGCTTCAGAGGCTCGTATGAAAATATCGCTCTAACGAATCTATATTCACAATAGAGCGATGGTTTGACCGTTAGAATCGGTAGCCAAGGTTCAATGTCACAGCCGAACGAGTTTCGCCTTTGTTGTACAACATGGTCATGTTGTAGTTTTTGCCGATCTGCTTGTTAACACCTGTTAGGAATGCCCACTGGTCGATATCGACGCCAACGTCATAATCAAATTCGATGTCGTCGGTTTTTACGGTGCCTTGCATACGTGAATTTAAACCTTGGTATTCAGCACCCACGAAAAACTGAGCTCGATAATCGACTAATTGGTAACCCAGCATGGGTTGAACCGTCACAATGCCATCACCCCAATCATCCAACCCTTTCAGGCGTGTTTGTGAATAGGTACCTGTGACTGAGGCAAAGAACTCTTTGTAACCAACAGATAATGTGGTGCCCGCGCCGCGTAAGTCATATTCAAGATGAAGTGGTACATTCAAACGACCACTGTTACATAAGGCAGAGACACCTTCGCAAAGTGCGTTACCTAGCCCTGGCAATTTGTTATTGAGCTTGTCTTTTAAGTATTCACCTGCGGCGCCGGTATAAGAGGCGTCAATATTCGCATCAACGTTTACCTTTCCTACGTACCCGAATACATTCCAGAATGGCAAGATATTTACGTCGCCGCGTATCGAAACACTTTCCGCTTTGACCGTCGCAACACTGTCTTCCGGGTCAAATAAATCATTCAAGCGCACTCCACCAATCACGTAATCTGTCATGGGTATATCCATATCTTGATTGCGATAAGCCACTGATACGCCGAATGGAAGGGGTAAATCGATACCTTGACGACGCACCATGTCACCCATTAAAGGGAATACTCGATCTAACTTAACACTCGCTTCTTGCATACGAGGATCTGAAACTTCTTTTAGACGCTCTTCATGCAGGACATTAACGCCGTTGTCGTCTTCATAAATTGCGACGGGTTCAGTTACAGCGCTCATGGTCATCGGTTTCGTTTTAGACGTACCCTCGATGTTAGTTGTCTTACGTTCAATAACGACTTTACCAGAGTCTAACGTTTGGAAATCAATCACTTGGTAATAGGTATCGACTTTTGACTTACCAAGATTAAATGGCTTGTCGTTGGTGATTACCATGCGTTTTGGTGTGCCGCCTACAAGTTCAATATCAACATTCAAGAAACGGAAATAGGCGATGTCTTGTGGTAAGCCGTATTTCGAATAGTTGAAGCTAATGGTCACGTCGCCGTTGTCTTTTTCATTGACTTTCACTGACGATGGATCGAAGCTTTCTGCATAATTTCTTAGTCGATACTCAGTGCGCGTAAACTCTTCAATTTCATCGATCAGTTTTTCGTTTTCATCCAGCTCTTGCGGGTTGTATTTGATGCGCAGGTCGATGTTGCCTTTGCTGTCTGTGTTTTTTATCAGATAGACGCTTGAGTCACGAACCTCATCGCCAATTTGTATGGTTCGATGTGCGTGTTCAACTAGGTGTTCGCCCTGTACGAGCGAACTGATTGCTAGCTTTGGTAAATCATGACTGATGCCATATTTGTCAAATAGTGCTCGACCTTTTTCCATAACTTCGCTGTAAGTCTTGGTTTCTGCCGCAGACGCAAAATTGGGGGTGGTAAGTAATAGGGCGCTCGCTAACACAGAAAGAGTATGGGTCTTACAGGCGCTGGTGCGTATTTCAAAAAAACTCATGACGGTTTCCACGCTGAGTGGCCTCAAACCTTCGAGACTCAAACAGTCGATGTAATACTGAACGTCGTGTTCAGTTGTTATGTATTTATCCGTTAGGATTGCTAGTGTGAATGTCGCGACTAAAAATGCATTGCGTCAATCAATGAGAGGATTTTAAGAGGAGGTGGCAGATCGCGTTAATCGCTTTTGATGGACGCTATCCTCACTTAGTAATAATTAGCGTTAATCAATTGATTTATAATGATTTTCAATAGATAAAAAAACGGCCTGTGAAGTAAAAATACTTGGCAGACCGTTTTGTTGTGAGTTGTTAAGCGCATTTAGTTCTAAGCAGTTACCCTCACTCTAAATAGATCAGTAAACAACTTCGCTATCATCAGAATAATCAAAATGTTTACGAGCATCAAAAGTGGCGTTTCAATTCCATAAACAGGTGTGAGGTTGAGCGCACCAGATGTGAGAACAACTAATAAGTTAATACCCAATATTCGGTGTACCATGAGCTTAGGTGTCGCGAACACTTTCCATATCACCATAATGTTAAGGAAGTAGAATAGTCCCAGCTCCCATAGTTCTGTCATTAATGGCATCACAAAGATGTATTGCAACAGAACCACCGACCCTGTACCCAACACACCATAAAAAGCGTCCTTAATAACGCTTGGTGGCATGGTCGGCACCATAGAAGAGAATACACCGGCTAACATAGGAAATATGAAACCACCTGGAACTGGAAGATAAATCCAAATCAACAGCGATGTGATAAACATCGACACGCCTTGCAGCACTTTGCGCCCATCTTCATTCAAATGTTCAACAAACGTGCGATGTGCATGATGCCAAGACACGTCTTTATGATCACCTATGACATTGAGTTCACCCTCAACAAGAGATTGTTCTGGTGTTAATACATCGAACGTCTTCAAGTTGTGAGTAAGAACTGCCCATTGGATATCTAAGTCTGATTCGCTGTTACTTTGTTTGAGTAATGTATCTTGGATATGTGCCATTTCATCGATACGCAAGCGCCATGTTTGGATGTTCTCTTTAAGGTGGTAGCTTCCGGTCAGTGGCAGATCTAAAAGTTGATACAGCTTATCAATATTCGCGGTGTTGCTTTCAAGTGCGGCAATGTCGATGTTGTCTGTTTTTTCCATCGCATCTAACAACGCTTGTTTACTGGTTTCGAAACGTTGTACAAAGTTGAGTTCAGTATTCACAGGCCACACGATGCGATACACAATAGAGAACACAACAACACCTAATAGTGTTTCTTGAAGTCTAAGTACAGCAAAGTGAAAGGTGGTTTGGTTATCAAACCCGCCCATACAAGCAACAATCGAACACACGGTAAATCCTATTGAAAAGATGTAGCCGTATTTCTCGTCACTAGACATGAAAATACAAGTGCCTAAGAACACGGTAAGAAATGTTAGAAACAAAAATCGATCTTGTGAAAACATCGCAATGAGGAAAAAGGCATAACCGGTCCCTAACAAGGTTCCCATTAACCGGTTATGGCCTTTGTTTATTGAATGGGCGAAGCTCTCGTTCAATGCCATCACTGCGACGGCTATCGCAGCCCAATACGGTTTTTCCCAACCAAACCACAACGCTAGGCAGATTGCGATAACGATAGAGAGTGCGACTTTAATCGCGTCTTTAGTCGATGCAGTGAACATAAGAATCACCTAGCTATTTTTGATTATTTTGATCGAGGCAGTCATACCAACACGCAGTTGTACGTCTTCTGGTATTTTGTCTAACTTCACTTTGATAGGGATGCGTTGAGCTAGGCGTATCCATTGGAAGTTTGGATTCACGTTTGGCAATAAATCATTACCTGTGCTGCCGTCTTGCTTCGCGATACCAAAACCAATACTTTTGATATGTCCTTCTAGCTGAACATTGTTGTGCATCATTAAGGTCACATAAGCAGTGTCCTGAGCATCGACACCGACTAAATCAGTCTCTTTGAAATAACCTTCAATCCAGAAGCTATCTTCATCAATTAGCGCAACCACAGGTGAATTCGCGACAACTTGAGAGCCAACACGTAGGTTCAGATTGGTGATATAGCCGTTAGTAGGCGCATATACCTTGGTGTACTCAAGGTTGAGATGTGCTTCTTCTACGTTCGCTTTTGCCAGTTCGACATTTGCGGCGCTGGTTTCTACCGCGTTGTTCAAGTTGTTTAGTGTCAGCACGGGCACGGCACCGGGCGTTCTTTTCTCTAAATTCAACGCGCGTTGCTCTTCGTTTTTGGCTTTGGCGAGTAGGGCAAATGCTTGTTTTTGAGTCGCAAGTGCTTTTCTGTAGGTCGCCTTGTAAATACTCGGATCGATCTCAAAAAGAAGATCGCCTTTTTTTACCTTCGAGTTGTCTTCGACATGCACTTCAATGACTTGACCCGTGACTCGAGGTGTAATCGAGACGATATAAGCGCTGACTTGTCCGTCTCTGGTCCATGGGTTACTTGAGTACGACTGGTAATAGCTATAAACCACAGTTCCCGCAGCAGCCAATAATAAAAGTGTGATGAGATAACGTTTGATCACAGTAAGTGCCTCAAAAAATGGTAATAAAATGGCCGATAGCGCCAGTAAAAATCACGATCAAGCTCAGTTCTGCTATTGCAGGAAAGGCGACGTACTTATGAAGGCCAAACCGTGTCGCGATTGACCCTGTTAGCATTGTCAGTATGTAAGCCAGTGCGATAACCAATAACAGCGGTGGGAAGTAGACTTCATCCCACACAAGCTCATGCGGCATGGTATTCATGGTTCTGTTCTCTATTTGTTTGATGAATGCAACGATAACGGAGTTCGATTTATTGTGATAATCGCTTATAGAGGATCGTACCCATCAAAATCCAACTTTATTCGGTGATTATGCCAACTGCCTCTTTGTTGAGAGCCGTAAGCCAGTAAAACAACGGTAGGTAGGTTGTCGTTCTTGAAGTGGAAACACTTAATTGAAATTGATTTCGAAAATCATCTACTTTTGCCGATTTAATATAAATCTATTTAAACCAATCACTTAAGGTGTAAATTGCACTTCAAAAACTATGCGAACAGTTAAAGTGATGATTTGATCCATCAAATGGGATTACATAATAAAACCTTTTGTTCTTAATATTCGGTTCGAAGCAACGAGATGCTTTATTTATTTTGAATAATCCAACAAATATCATTATTAAGTTATTAGTTAGATTATTTACTCCTTATATTTAGTAACAAGAGTAAATTTGTCATGGACATTATTTCTAATCTGTTTGACATGGCACCATTTGTCGCACTATTTATTACACTCTCATTGGGTTATATGGTTGGTAAAATTACTATCGGCCGATTTGTTTTAGGCGGTGTGGCCGGAACATTATTAATGGGCGTAATTATTGGGCAATTTGGTGTTCAGATTGATCCCGGCGTAAAAAGTATTTTCTTTGCGCTCTTTATTTATGCTGTGGGTTATCAAGGCGGCGCACAATTCTTTAAAGCGCTTAACTTTAGAACCATCAACATTCTGTTGTCTGCGGTTGTTATGACGGTTTCAGGCTTATTGTGTGTACTTGCCGCTGCGTGGTTGTTTGACTTAGATAGAGGTACTGCTGCGGGCCTAGCTGCCGGTGGTTTAACTCAGTCTGCGATCATTGGTACTGCAGGCGATGCGATCGCCCGTTTGGGTGGTGTGCCTGAAGAAGCCAAACATCTGATGCAAACTAACGTTGCTGTAGGTTACGCTGTAACATACATCTTTGGTTCATTAGGTCCAATCTTGATGGTGACTTGGGTATTCCCTACGTTGATGAAGTGGGACATTCGCTCTGAAGCAATTGCGTTAGAGGAGAAAAATTCTAACGGTAAACGTGATTTGGCAGATGGCGAATTTAACGCAGTCACAGCTCTAGTGACACGTGCTTTTAAAGTCACTCACGACGATAAACTGGTTGGAAAAACACTCGCGCAATTGAATCAATCATCACTTGCTGCGTGTATCGAACTTATTGAACGCGACGGAAAAGAGCTGAGTGCAGACAAGTTCACAGCACTTAAAGCGGGCGACCTTGTTGTGGTTACCGGCCGTAGAAATGCGGTTCATGAGCTACAGAGCAAGGCGCAAAGTAATGAAGTCGCATTACCGGAAAGCTATGAAGTTATTGAAGAAAATCGTCAACTTATCGCTGACAATCGCAAACTGATTGGTCGTTCGCTAAGAGAGATCAAAGATAGCTCAAATCAACGTTCGTTCCGTGGTGTGTATGTTACAGACTACATGCGTGCTGGTGCTTCAGTCGCCATTACTGATGATCTGATTGTTCAGAAAAACGACGTTATTCAATTAACAGGCACCGCACAAGACATCAACCGAGTTGAAAAACACATCGGTAAGCGTATGGGCTCAGCAACCATGACTGATTTCATCGTACTGGGTTTTGGTATGGTGTTGGGCCTTCTTATCGGCTTAATCAGTTTCAAGATTGCAGGTATTCCAGTAACGATTGGATCTGGTGCAGGTTGTTTGATCTCTGGTTTGCTTGTTGGTTGGTTACGTAGCCGAAACCCACATGTGGCTCAGTTCCCTGCGGGTGCAGCAAACTTTATTCGTGACTTTGGTTTAGCAGCATTTGTTGGCATCGTTGGCCTCCAAGCGGGCCCTCAAGCAGTTGATACCATAAAAGAACATGGTATGTCGCTTCTGTTCTTGGGTATGGCGGTCACCATCATTCCACAGATTATTTCATTCTTTTTCTCGTACTTTGTATTGAAGATAAAGAACCCAGTAGAAGCGTTAGGTTGTGTGACTGGTGGTCGAAGTGCAAACCCAGCGTTCGCTGCATTGATGGAAAAAACAGGCAACGCAACGCCAGTATTCTCTTTCACTGTGACTTACGCCGTAGCCAACGTGTTACTGACTCTATGGGGACCAATTATCGTCGGCATTATTACCGTTAATGCGGGTATGTAATTAAAACCTACAACTCATTATAGATTTAAAAAATCATCAACTTATTAACAGACCTACCCAATCAAAAATAGGGTAGGCCTGAATAATCACGCTTAAGTAAAACACTTTATTTAATTACAAGTGTTTAATATTAAATTATTAGGTAAATATTATGACTACACAAAATACAACTATCGACTTTTCAAAATTCGCTGATTTAAGCCCATTTGAATTAAAAGACAAATTAATTGAAGTTGCTCAAGCAGTGCCAGATCGTGCTTTACTAGACGCAGGTCGTGGTAATCCAAACTTCCTAGCAACATTGCCACGTAAAGCATTTATTCGCTTGGGTGAATTTGCAGTAATGGAAGCGGAACGTAACTACGCTTACCTCGGTGGTGATTTCGGTGGTATCCCTGATGGCGTGGGTATCGTTGAGCGTTTCGATACGTTTACTAAAGAATACTCAAACGACAAAGGTGTTCAGTTCATCGAGCGCGCACTAAGCTACGCAAAAGATCGTCTAGGCATCCAAAAACAAGCGTTCCTAAACGAACTCGTTCTTGCTTACCTAGCGTGTAACTACCCAGTACCACCACGTATGTTGACTAACATTGAGAAAGTGGTGAAGCAGTACATTGCAGAAGAGATGTATGGCCCAGTTCCAATGACCACGGACTTTGACTTGTTCGCAACGGAAGGTGGTACGGCATCAATGACCTACACATTCCAAACGATGTTCAACAATGGTCTATTGAAAAAAGGCGATAAAGTGGCGCTAATTACGCCAATCTTTACCCCTTACCTAGAAATCCCAGAGCTTTCTGAGTACGAACTAGAGATCGTTGAACTGCGTCTTGATGAGACCACTTGGCAGCTACCAATGTCTGAAATCGAGAAACTGGCAGATACAGACATCAAACTACTTTGCGTCGTTAACCCTGCTAATCCAGCATCAGTGAAATTCTCTGACGAGACTCTAGAGAACCTAACAAACTTTGTGAATGAGCAACGCAGTGACCTATTCATCATCACTGATGACGTATACGGTACATTTGCCGATGACTTCGTTTCTCTATTTGCAAAACTACCATACAACACACTTTGTGTTTACTCGTTCTCTAAGTACTTTGGCGCAACAGGCTGGCGTTTAGGTACCATTGGTATCCAACACAAAAACGTATTTGATGACGCACTAAGTTCTTTCAGCGAAGAAAAACAGTGTCAACTTGATGACCGTTACAAAACACTGACTCCAGAGCCACGTGACATTAAGTTCATCGACCGCATCGTTGCGGATAGCCGTAGCGTAGCCTTGAATCACACTGCCGGTCTATCTCTACCGCAACAAGTGCAAATGGCGATGTTTGCTCTAACTTGCCTAATGGACTCAGAAGGTCGCTACAAAGCCGCTTGTAAACGCATCATCCGTGAGCGCTACACAACGCTTTACAAAAACATGGGTGTAGCAATCGAAGAGAACAAAGACCGTGTGGATTACTACACACTACTAGAGCTAGACACGCTAGGTGGCAAACTTTACGGTCAAGAGTTCGTTGAATGGTTCAAAGCAAGCGGTAAAGGTAAAGATTTCTTATTCCGTCTAGCTCACGAAACTGGTGTTATTTTACTACCAGGAAATGGCTTCGATACTGTACATGCGTCGGTTCGCGTATCTTTGGCTAACCTGACTCACCATGAGTACGAACTGATTGGCCGCGCAACTCGCAAGGTATTGGACGAGCACTTCGCTGAGTTTCAAGACGCATAAGTTCGAGTCTGGCTTAGAATCAAATACATGATTTAAAGCCGATGACGTCCAACTCATTAAGAATAAGCCTCGGCGATGTCGAGGCTATTCCGACCAAATAAGCACAGTGGTTAGATCGATAAAACTTCCTATCTTGATGTTCCGTTGTGTTTATTTAGTCGTCTTATCCAAGTATTCAAATCCATTTCAAACTGAAAGAGCGACGCATGAAAAGCATTATTTCTATTCAATCTCACGTGGTTTACGGGCATGCAGGAAACAGTTCTGCGGTTTTTCCAATCCAAAGAATGGGACTCGATGTGTGGCCAATCCACACTGTTCAGTTCTCTAATCACACTCAATATCAACAAGGTTGGACCGGGCAAACATTCGGCACAGATGATATTCGAAACTTGATTCGAGGCTTAGACAACATCAACGTACTGAAAGACTGTGGTGCGATCCTATCGGGTTATCAGGGAAGCGCAGACCAATGTAAAGCGGTTGCCGAGTCGGTTAATTTAGTTAAAGAAAAGAACCACAGTGCACTCTATGTTTGTGACCCTGTAATGGGTGACCCAGATAAAGGTTGTATCGTTGAGGATGGCGTTAGAACCGCCATTACTAAACACTTGCTTCCTATTGCCGATGTTATAGTGCCAAACCAATTTGAACTAAGTGAATTGACCGGCATTAAAATCCTCTCCCTTTATGACGCGGTTACAGCATGTAAGAAAGCATTGGAGCTTGGTCCAAAGATGGTGCTCGTAAAGCATCTTCACTCATTACCCGATGACGCGTTCAGTATGATTTTAGCAACGAAAAAGGCATGTTATTTAGCCCAACGACCGAACATTGAATTTGCTCAACAACCGGTTGGTGTCGGTGACCTTATCTCTGGCCTGTTTACCGCAGGGTTAATAAAGAGAATGTCTCCCGTAGCTGCATTCCGACATGCAAATAACGCGGTCTATGGTGTGTTGGAGCTAACTAAAAGCTATGGCACTTGGGAGCTACAAACAATCAATGCACAATATGAATTTGTAGAGCCTACCCACGATTTCAACGTGGTCAAAATCGGGTAGAGCGTTTAACTCCGATAGTGGTGGAGGGTGTACCTATTCGATGGGTCGCATCCTACAAACGAGATTACGAGCTAAGACTAAACCTAGCTATATTACTCCCAGAAAGAGACGGACTTCACTTTATCCCTATTTATTAACTTCTCTGTTTATAGCTGTTCTTTTGATTAAACAGAGTTTCTGAATCATTTTAGAGAACATTAAATGAGCCTAATTATGAACCGTCTAATTTCCTCGGGTTTTACCGTTGCTTTGTCATTACTTGTAGTAGCATGTAGCTCACCCCACACGTTGGATGTACGCGTACACAAAGACAATTACAAAGAAGTGGTTGTAGAAGAAGCGATATCAGTAAAAGAGCCATTGCGTATGTGGGCGAGTGAGAACCCAGACTTCTTATACTCTCCAATCGATCAAACAACGCCAATTAAAGTGTCAGGTGAGCAACTAAATATCTTAGCTTTGTCAGGAGGCGGCGCGAACGGAGCCTTTGGAGCCGGTATTTTGATAGGGCTGGAAGAATCTGGCCAATTGAAAGACTACTCAATAGTTACTGGCATCAGTGCAGGAGCGCTAATGGCACCATTTGTATTCATCGGCGGAGATGCATTTCCGAAGATGAAGGAGGTGATGTTAAACATCAATGACAAATCAGTGCTCGGCAAAAAGAACTTTTTAAACACCGTGTTTAAAGATGCTTTTACTGACGGTAAAAACTTGAATCAATTTATCGCTCAGGCGTTCCCTGAACCGATGATCGAGCAAATTGCTGCGCGACACCGCAACGGTAAGCGTTTGTTTATTGGTAGCACACACTTTGATTCTGGAGAGCTTGTCATTTGGAATGTGGGCGCAATTGCAAATAGTGACATGCCAGATAAGTCTGAACTTATATATAAGGTTTTAGCAGCAAGTGCTTCTATTCCTGGAGTCTTCCCACCGCAGTTTATCAATGTGAAGTACGAAGGTAAAAGTTATGAAGAACTTCACGTCGATGGTGGTTTAGCCGCTCAAGTATTTTTCAATCCATCTAACTTCGACTATCAGCAGATCTCAGATGCTCTTGGGTTAGAAAAACCACCACAGCTCGATGTTATTCGAAATGGAGCACTGAAAGCGCCGTACCACTCGCTGAGAGATAAGGGTCTAGATTTAGTAGCAAAGAGCGTATCAAGCCTGACTCTTGCTCAAACACGTGGTGATTTATATCGAATGAAATACATCTGTGAAATCAACAACATTGATATGCAATTTACTTACATCGAGCACGACTTTGGTTACGCCAAACGAACCAAAGACATGTTTGATGAACACTATTTATTAACCATATACGAATATGGTTATCACAAAGCAACTCAGGGCAAACCTTGGGTAACAGAATTACCTTAATTTAGGGATATCGTAAAATGAATAAAACAGCTTTAGCGCTACTTATCATGGCAACGTCTAGCGCTGCCATGGCACAAAATGTGACCTCAATGGAACAGCAAAAAGTCGATAACGACATGCTACAACTGGCCGACGTTCAACAAGAAGCGGCGTTGTTCATGGTTGAAGAAAATTCAGACTACGTGGAGATTGACTACATTGGTCAGTGGGTTGACGTGAACAATTACGTCACACACAAAGAAGCTAAAGAACGCCAGCTTCAAAAGACCACCAAGAAATACATTTACTCGCAAACAGGTGAAACTCTAGAATCCATCGAGCAGCGAATTGCTGAGCATATTCAAGTGGACCAACCTAGATATTTCAGTGTCGATGTTTACCGTAATTACCACGGTGATTCTGGGGACTTTAACTATCTAGCTCGAGTTATCGAATACATTTAAGTTATTCGTTTGACATCAACGATAAAACCTACTAGCTTAAGTAGGTTTTTTTGTTTCAAATTGACGAATTATTTTCACTAATACTATTCTGACAAAGTAGATATTTCGCCAACCTGTGATAATTTAAATACATAACGATTAAAAGTAAGCACAACAAAATGAATTTCAGCATTGAACAACTTCTCGCGTTCGTTACCGTTTATGACCAACTCTCTTTCAGCAAAGCCGCCGTTAAACTCAATAAACACAGAACGACAATCGGGCAGGTTATTACTAACCTTGAAGACCAACTCGCGGTAAGCCTATTTGAAAGGGTTGGGCGCTCTGTAAAGCCGACAGAAGACGGGCATCTTCTTTACCATTACGCTAAACAAACCATTGAACAAGCTCGTACCTTCGATAAGGTAGCATTGAGCCTCTCTTATGGCGGGTTGGAAAACATCACCTTTGCTTATTCTGGTGTGATACCTCATCAAATGCTTTTGGATATTCGAAAGAAACTGCGTCGTGATTTCCCGATGATGCGAGTGAGCTTTTTAATCCGAAACAAAAAGGATATTAAGAAGGGCCTTCAAAGTGGCGAGTACCACTTTGGGTTAGTCAATGTGCATGACAGCCGGGGTATACACAGCTTTGATGCGACTTTTCTAGGTCACATTGAGTTTTCCCCATTCGTTCAAAAAAATGGTGAGTTCTCATCTTTGACGCAAGAGGATGTACTTTTAGCGTTAAGAAATTCAACGCAGTTTATCTTGAGATCGTTTATTGAAGAGGGAATGTCAGAAAAAGTAACCATCAGCTCCGATAACGAAGAAGTCGATCAATTGGCGTTAGTTATTAAAATGGTTGAAGCCGGTTTAGGGTGGGCACTGTTACCAAAAACGTTTGCTCATTCTGAATTTTCCCATTACGACATTGAACCTATACAGTCGTCTGAAATGCACCAAGGATTCAAATTCGGTTTTGCGCTTTGGTGCAATCATTCTAAGCAAGTGAAGGATGTAAAATTATCGGTTTTATCTGTTATACAAGAACATGTTGATCGAGTATTGAGTCAATATTAGCAAAGGAAGAATGTAGGTAACTTATTAATAGAGGCTCATTTATATGAGCCTTTTGCGTTTCTGTCATCTCGAAAGCTCTTTAATTTTGTAGGGCGACATCCTCTATATAGGAGTAGGGCAACACCATTATTTGGCCTATTCTATGCCCGTCGATTAAGGACCCCCTTTATTGGCAATAAGTGTTTAATTTCTATGTTTATTGCAAGGAAGCAAACTTTCGGCCGGGTTTCGTCACCCGGTCTTTTTTATTGAGGCCAATCTTATGAATCGCTGCGGCGGCATTGTTCTTCTTTCCTGCTTTTTATTTACAACATCTTCTTTCGCATCGTTTTATGATCCTGTTGATGGTCAATTTGATATGGGGCATCACCTTGCGGAAAACGCATATGGCTTTTTGCCTATCCCAATTTTGATTACCGAGCCTGCGGTGGGGTACGGCGGCGGTGTGGCTGGTTTGTTTTTACATGAGACGGATGAGGAAAAGCGACAAAGAAAGCAAGCTGCTCTTTCTGCCATAGATGGTGGTGCGCAGTTAGTACCCTCAGCAATGTCAGTAGTGGGCGCAGTAGGGACAGAGAACGAAACTTGGTTTGTATTTGGTGGCCATAGACGATCTTGGATGAATGATTCCATTCGTTACACAGGAGGCGGCGGCTTTGGTGTTGCGAATTTGGATTTGTACACATCAATCAACTGGGGCCCCATAGATCATGACCTTAGAATAGGCACGTCAACTTCGGTAGCCGTACTTTCACAAAAGGTGCAGTTCCGGATTGGGCATACGCCTTGGATGTTGGGAATAAAGCAGTTATTAGCTAAGTCTGAGATTGAATTTGATAACATGGTTTTAGACCGAATTTTGGGTAACGAATCGGTTACTTCTGGTTTAGGGTTGGAGGCTGAATATGACACAAGAGATAATTTATTTTATCCAACCAAAGGTTACAAATTGTCTGCAGATTACATGGTGTACGACGATGCGATTGGCAGTGATTACAATTACCGAAATTTGAACATAGATGGCGAAGCCTATATCCCAATTACCAATAAATGGACGTTAGGCTTGGCTGCAAATTATCAAAGCTTCGAACAGCAAGACCTGTTTGTATCACCCACAGCGAAACCGTACGTGTCGTTACGCGGGGTGTCATCTTATCGGTACCAAGGAGATGAGATTGAAACAATTCAAGGCCAATTGACGTATAGCATCACTCATCGTTGGAAGGTGTCTGGGTTTTACGGTTCAGGGGTTGCAAAGCAAGATAACGGCATAAGCCACGACAGTACCGTCAATGCCGGAGGTGTCGGCTTTCGATACCAAATCGCGAGACGTTACGGTTTGCACCTTGGGATGGATTATGCGCAAAGCCATGAAGAACGCGCTATCTACTTTAACGTAGGCAGTGGTTTCTAGAACAACGGAATAGGTTGAATTTTTCCAAGAAAAAAGGCGCTAATTAGCGCCTTTTCGTTTTCTATCACTTTCTTACAGTAAGATTACTTCTTACGGCAGAACTCAGCGATTACGTACATTGATTGACCGCCGTTTGTTTTACCAGAAACAAGCTTAGGATCGTCACCAACGCTGATACCACGAATAACAGTACCTTGCTTAATCACTTGGTTAGTACCTTTGATTGGCAGGTCTTTGATTACTGTTACGTCGTCACCTTTCTTAAGTTCAACGCCATTCACATCAAGAGGCTTGTCATCAGCAGACATGCCGATTTGTGCCCAAACTGATGTTTCTTCTTCAAGGTACATCATGTCTAGCGCGTCCTGAGCCCAGCTTTCTGTGTTCAGACGAGTAAGTTGACGCCATGCCGTTACTTGAACTGGCGCTTCCTGGCTCCACATGCTGTCAGTCAGACAACGCCAGTGGTTGATATCTTTAGGATCGTCAATCTCACCAAGACATTTGTCACATACCATGATGCCGTGATCCACTGTTACGTGGCTGTGTGGCGGCACTGCGTATGCAGTAAGAGAAGAATCAGAACCACATAGTTCACATTTAGATTGGCAGCGTTCTACCATAGTAGCTTCAGAAGACATAATGGACTCACATTTATTAGGTATTAAATTACGGGGCTATTATCCACTTTATTTACAATAAAGAAAGAGGTCGTACGGTATTCTGTCTTGATTAATTTTAGCTGAGATCAACCATTTGTGTTTTAAAGTTTTATGCAAACGGTTAACTAGGGGAACTGTTCGAACGGCAGATACAAAAATGCCAGCGGTTAGGCTGGCATGAATAAGTTATAACTTGGCTTAATGATCTGGGCTATTTACCTTTTAATCATTAGTTACTTGTTGCTAATCAATCGTTGCATCAAGCAGTGCAGGGTTAACGACCAAGCTACCCGTCGCATTACCTTGTGTGAGATTGAATTGCACAATTTGTGATACCATTTCTTCATGCGCGGCACTGTCGTCTTCTGCAGGTAGGTGAGATTTTTGTGGTGCAATCACAGTACTATGCTCAGCAAATGAAGTGCGAGCAAAATAAGATGCCAATAATTGGCCTGTAGAATGATTAACACTGTTCTTTAACTCAAGTTTGCTAAACAGAGCTTGCGTGCCAGCTGTAGGCAGTCGAGTCGTATTAGGTATTGTTTCATCACCTTCTGCTTGTATGCCAAGTACAGGGCCAGACATAAATGTCGCTATGTTAATCGGGTCAACATTGTCTAACACGGTTTGCGCCGCATAAGTGAATGACGTGAGCGTTGCATCAATCACGGCTTTTGTTTGCTTTTGTTCATTACTTGCGTTCGAGTCACTGAGCGTTTCATAGAAATCATCAAAGCAATCACCACCGTCAACTGCCGGCGTTTTGTTATAACAATTGACCGCATAATAGTCTTGATAGGCGGTGACTTGAGTACCTATTACCGTATGCTTTATTGTGCCGGAAAATGAGCCAGATTCAAGTAAGAATTGACCGATACCACCGCCTGGATTCGCTAGCGTTGTCGCTTTATAAGCAAGTTCGTCATCAACCGTGATGCCGAATTTCGCATCAATTTTGGTGTTGGCTACCGCTGAAGAGCTAATGCCAGTAATGCCACCAATAGAATGCCCCATCAAAGAGACGTTGCTCGTATCTAAAGAGCTAAATGGTGCACCAGTACCGTTATTGAGCGCAAGTCTCAAACCAATGCCATCAATCGCACTTTGTCTAATATTGTCACGGGCAACCGGTAAGTACTCAAGGTTCATGTACACAGTCGGTGTGTTTGGCGTAGTCACGACTTCTCCATTTTGTCCAAGACCTCGCTGACCATGTAGCGGTTGATCAATCGCAACAATGGCATAAGGTTGCTGGCCGGTTTGGATTGCGCCCGCAATATGCTGCAACGCGAAAGCGTAACTGGTCTCTTTTAAACTGGTAATACCGTGCTGGTATTGAAGTACTGGCAGGCTGTTACCGACAAGGACACCAGAAGGAATAAACATAATAACATCAACGCTTTCAACAGAGCGAATCTGTGGTACTGGGCTGTATTTGGTTAAAATTCGTTCCTGGTCTAACTGTGAGCCATTCGCTAAGGTGAGTTCGGCACCAATTAGGTTTTTTTGGTAGTTTGGGTCCAATAATTGATTAGCTGGATCTGAGATACCTAACTCAAATAGTTGTCGTGCAATCTCACCTTTATCCGCATCTGAACCCGATGATAGAACCTTTAGTATCTTGAGTACACTTGGCATGCTACTGCGCCAAGGCTGAGTTTTCCAACCACTATTCGCCGTATCATTTGATAGAAAATAAGGCAATTTCACCTTGGCACGATATACCGTGATCTCGCTTCCTGTTGCTAACTTGAAACCTGCGTAGTTGGTTGTGAGCGCATCAATACCTGCCGTCCCCAGAGCAGCCATTGCATACGGGTCAACGCTTAACGCGGTATCAAATGGCATAGTGTTTGGGATCGGGCTTGCACTGTCTATTTCTATCTCATAAAGGCTATTGAGCATATCTGCATCAATATTGTTCGGGTTGGCGCTGCCTTGCCAAATCTGAGATTGGGTTGATTCATACCCTAGTGCTAACGCGTTTTTAGTATTTTGCATAACGTTACCTGCCGAGGCGGTGGTAAACCAAGATGAGTAGATGATTTCATCTGAGCTTGATACAGACCCATAGCCAGCGAATAATGCTTCAACCTGGTGGATGATTTTTTGTGGTAAATCGAGTGAGCCAGCTTGGTCTATATCTGTCGTTTTTAGAGACGCGTAAGAGCTTGATGTTCCGAGTGGTTCATCTGCACTATCAACAATTGAGTCAGTTAATGCGTAGATATAGTCAGAGCTAGGATCTAACCCCTTAAGAGGCACAATATTTATGGTTTTGAAGTCGCTGGATACCACTAAGTAGTCAACACCAGCTGTTAGTGCAGTAAAGTTAGACATAACCCCTGTGCTAAGATCAACATCCACTTTAGCGACTTTTACGCCAGCATTTAGGTGCGCGCTAAATGGTGTCGTCCCGTTCATCACGACATCATTCTTCAACGTTCTGTCACTTGGAAGATTCACATTAATAGTGAATGGCATGATAGTACTCCAACCATCAGCTTCTCCCATCGCTACTTTTGGATCATTCAGTAACCCCGTTGACTTTGCATCTAGAGGAATGTTCAATGTGTGATCATTGGTATCGAATAGAAAGAAAGACGGCAGAGGAATATCTGCTTCTGGGCCTAAGAGCGTAAAGCTGACTTTTGAGCTTCGTTCCAAGGATTGTTCGATAGCATCAGAATAGATAGATCCTGAGCTTTCACTATTATCACCACATCCAGCAATTAGTAATGCCGAGCATACGAGAGAAAAAGAAAATTTATTGTTCATGTAATTATTCCCGTACGGTTAGTTGAAGGTATAGTTTAGTTGGATCGCAGAAAGGTAAGCAGCGCCTTCAGCATCAAATGTTAACTTGTCATCGGCAGCATCAGTTTCTGTGAATGAACCACTTTTACTTTGCACGAGAGCAAATGCAGCATCGACAGTCATGTTTTCAGAAACTGCGTAAGTTAAACCCGCTGAATACCACATCCGATCGCTGTCTGGGATACTTAAGGTTGCTTCACCTGCTTGTTCGTCATATGCCAAACCTGCACGTAAAGTCCAGTTTTGGTTAACCGTGTAAGTAGCACCTACAGACCATCTTTGGTTGTCTTCGTAATGTTCTGTCTTTAAGAAACATTCATTATTTTTACAATCAGGACTCGTCGCTTTTAACTCTTTGAACTTACTCCACTTAGTTAACTGCCAACCGTAGTGTACGGCCCAAGCATCATTTAGTTGGTGGAAAGCAGATAGTTCGAAGATGTCTGGTAGCTCAATTTCTAGCCGCCCTGTTGTTTTTCCTGGCTGGTCATTAGCCATTTTTAAACCTACATAGTCAGTGAACTCACCGTCATCAAAATCGAGTTCAACAGACGATCGGTAACCAAAGCCAAAACGGTTGTACTCGTTTAGTTCATATAACGCACCCACGTTCCAACCAAAAGCAAATGTCTCACCAGTCATCGATATCAATTTGTCGCTTGATGAACCACCAACAGGAAGGCTGCCTTTATGTCTGTTGAGTTCAGCTTCTGCATAAACAAAATTAACGCCAGCTCCAACACTAAAGCTATCGTTAACTCTGTACGCAATGTTTGGATTTAGGTTTACGGACACCAAAGATGTGTCACCGGCTAAATCACCTGCATAAATATCATCGGGATAATCAGTAGCAACGCCATATGTAGTGAACATGCCAATCCCCCAAGCCCATTTATCGTTGATAGGGCTAATGTAGTAAGCGGCAGGGACTATTTGTAAAGGGGCTACGTCAGAAGACTTCTGATTGAAATCGCTATCATTAATTTTGGTTTGAGTGACGTTAACCTCTGGATCAACGATAGAAACCGCGCCTGAAAACTGTGCTGTATCAAATAGGGTCATTGCGGCGGGGTTTCTCGCTAGTACACTCGCGTTATCAGCTACTGCACCTTCACCTGAAAAGGCACGACCAAGACCTGAGGCAGAATGCTCAGCAACTTGGAAACCAGCCGCAAGTGAGTTACATGCAAATAGTACTGAAAGTGAAACGAGAGAGCGTTGTATTGTTTTCATCCTTGACCCTCCTAGGGCATCGAATTTCGTTATTATGGTTTGAAAACACACTGAGCATTTTTGGTGTTGAAGCTCTAATGTAAATGGCATGTTAAATTCATGTTTTATATAAAGTCAAAGAAAGAGTTGTTATTTTGTGAGGTTATGTTTTAAAGGGGCGGCACTTTAACATCGATAATATAAGTATAATCAATAATTTATTCGTGGTTGGAGGTGTGACCAGAGTGTTTATGCATCGTTGCGGTATAAATAGTGTTCAATAGCTCAATATGTAACAACTTTGTTTCTGTTTACCACCATTCGCTAAATCGGCATAATATCGACACTCGTTAGAAGTCATTAAATTGGAATTTTAAGTTTGGAATTACTCGCGATAGAGTTTCTTGGTAAACCGCTTCGTTTAGAAGGATCAATGGCAGGGTGGCAACAGTTGTATTGGGACAACACTCTGGTATCTCAATTAGATGCGACCACAGACCAAGAAGACGCACGAAAACACGAATTTACACTACGCGCTGGCGAAGAAACGTTGCAGTGTCACGTTGAGTCGACCGTTCAGTGGCAACCGTTTGAGATGACGTATAAAGCATTGGTCAATGGCCAAACCATTTCCGAAGGCAATCGAAACACCAAAGATATCGAACAACAAACTCCTGTTGTCGCTCCTAAACCAGAGAAGCGTTTTAGCTTAATTGGGTTGGTGTCGCTCGGTATGAAAGCGCTAAAAAGCGCCAAGCTAATCAAGGTCGTACTTGCTTCTGCGAGTTTAGCGGCCTATTCATGGTTGTTTTCAATTCAGTTCGCTTTGGCCTTAATCGCCTGTTTAATGTTCCATGAGTACGGTCATATTAGAGCGATGAAATACTTCGGCATGAAAACCAAAGGGATCTATTTGATACCATTTCTTGGTGGCTTGGCGTTATCCGATGAAAAGATTAATACGCGTTGGCAAGATGTGGTTATATCAATCATGGGGCCATTGTTCGGCCTGATATTGTCGTTAGTATTTATGGTGCTGTACTGGGCGACTGGCGAAATGTTCTTTGCCGGCCTTGCAGTATTTAATGCTCTATTAAACCTGTTCAATCTATTGCCGATTTTGCCTCTCGATGGCGGACATGTTCTTAAAAGTATCAGTTTCTCGATGAACAGCGTACTTGGCATTGTACTTTGTGTCGCGGCTGCCGTTGCTGGTGTGGTATTGAGTTATCAGTTGAATTTAACCCTGTTTGGTTTCTTATTGATCATGGGCAGTGTTGAAATACTGTTCGAATGGAAAGGACGTCATCACAGTCACTTGTTACCGTTAGACAAATACGGGCAAGTCGTGTCGTTCGTTTGGTATGTGGGTTTAGTGAGCAGTTTGATTGGTGTCATCTGGTATTTTGCATCTACTGGTGATCAGCTATTAAGCCTACCATTACAAATTCTTGGTACTTAACCTGTGAATTTCTGTTGTTGGAATTATCCAGCTACTTAGTGCACTTGAACTGTTAGCAAGCAAGAAACTAAAAATGCCCTAACCAATATGGATAGGGCATTTTTGTATTTACACCAGCTAGGCGATTCTTACTTAGATTACGCTTTGCAATTTGGTCTTGGTGAACCTGATTGAGGAAGCGTTTTTATCGTTGCTTGTAGATCTTTAATACGCGTACTGTGGGAAGGGTGCGTAGAAAGCAACTCTGGCGGTTGATTACCCCCTGATGCTTTCGCCATGTTTTGCCACAAGTTGACACTTTGGTTTGGATCGAAACCTGCTTGAGCCATATACTCTAAACCAACAACATCGGCTTCAGACTCTTGAGTTCGCCCATACGGTAGAATAACGCCATATTGAACGCCTAACCCTAACGCGGCCATCGTCATACCTTGATACTGTTTGTATTCTGATGCACCTAACGCAACGTTAGTAATAGATAAGCCAGTATTAGCGATTTGAGACTGAGAAAGGCGCTCATTACTGTGGTCCGCTAAAACGTGTGCCACTTCGTGACCGATAACCGTCGCGAGTTGGTCTTGATTGACTGCAACCTTGAGTAACCCTGTGTATACACCGATTTTTCCGCCAGGTAGGGCGAATGCGTTCACTTGATCACTATCAAACACAACAACTTCCCATTCACTAAAACCTTGTTTAGGAATATATTGAGTGATGCTGTTCGCTACGCACTGTACATAAGCGTTAGTTTTGGCATCTTTGCTGATGGGTTGTTCTTTTTTCATTTGTTCAAAAGACTGTGCTCCAAGCTGAGACATGTCTTTATCTGAAAAAAGCAGCAATTGGTTTCTGCCTGTCGGAGAAGCGCTACACGCGGTTAGGCCTGCAAGTGTGAGAAGCGAGGCAAACTTCATCCATGACGTCATACAATATCCTCTGTGTATTCGGTTTTTATGCATGTTAACATCAACTTGCGTAATAGCTAAGGGCTGTAAGATAACTAACAGCGGTAATATAGAAAAAAGCTATGCACGCGATAACAAGATCAATAATTAAGGAACCTATATGAGTATTTGGAAAAAGCCCGTTGACCTAGATACCTTCAACGCGACCTCAAAAAATACCTTAATTGAACACCTCAACATTGTTTACACCGAAGTAAATGACAATTCTTTGGTAGCAACCATGCCGGTTTGTCACTTTACGCACCAACCACTGGGTATGCTTCATGGCGGCGCATCGGTTGTGCTAGCAGAAACGCTTGGCTCATTGGCTGCAAACTTCTGCGTACCAGAAGGCTATTATTGCGTTGGGCTCGATATCAATGCGAACCACGTAAGGTCAATGCGTGAAGGGCATGTCATTGGTACTGCTGAGCCTATTCACTTGGGCGTCTCTACTCAAGTATGGCAGATCAATATCACTGATGATCGTCAACGCTTAGTTTGTACCAGCCGTTTAACCATTGCCGTTAAGAAACATAAGCGATAACAGACTAGGCAGTCGTACGCTGGTTTTGTCTTTAGAAGAAGTAATCAGTACTTAGAACAAGCAATCAGTATTTAAAGAAGTAACCCGAGAAGCCCATGGTCATAACGTTTAAAAGTGGAAAAGTCATCGCAACCGCACATGAATTGGTTGTTCGTTTAGATGGGGAGCATAGAGTCACGCTGCAAGCCCAAGTTGATGCAATTCAATTGATCGGAAAAGGGGCAAATGTTATTTCAGCTAACGGTTCTGAGTGTAAATGGTCGATAAAATTAGACGATGAACAGCAGCTCCGTGAAATCGCTAATGAAATTGGCTGCGATGTAATGTAATCCTTTACGGTAAAGGCACTTAACCCTTAAGATTGAATAACATCTTAGGATGTCGTACTCATAATTCACAATAAAATTGTGTCAGTAATATTGATTTTACGCCATAAAATAGGGAAACTGAATTCAATGTCCTTTGAATAAGTTTTCCTCTTTATGAGCAGCCCAAGACTTCGCGTTCAATTTGAAACCCTGTTTGAATACTTCGATGGTAAAGATTCTGATGTTCAACTCGACGACATCACGGATGTGCTTTGTTGTACCCGTCGTAATGCCCGAATGGTACTCAACAAGCTTGAAGAAGAAGGGTGGGTAGAATGGTTACCTGCAGCAGGTCGAGGAAAGTTATCTCAACTTATCTTTAAACAGAATCGTTGTGATGTCAGCGAGAACTTAGCAAGACGCTACTTGCAGGAAGGAAAAATTGGACAGGCGCTGTCAGTGCTTGATCACAATGCTGCCAAACTCACGCAAGTTATTCAAAACTACTTGGGCGTACAGTATCAAGAAGGCGAACAAGTTATTCGTTTGCCTTATTACCGGCCGCTTTCAATGCTTAACCCAACCAAATCGATGCGTCGTTCAGAGCAACATATCGCTTGTCAGGTATTCAGTGGGTTGACTCGTCTAGATGAGAATGACCAACTTCAACCCGATCTTGCTCATTCATGGCAAAAAATCAGCGATTACCAATGGCGATTCTTCTTGAGACCCGGTGTTCGTTTCCATAACGGGGAACCTCTGTTAACCAATCATGTTGTGGATACACTGCTTGCACTCGAACCTCTCAACATGTTTTCGCATATCAAAGATGTCTCTTCACCTGCAAATTGTGTAGTAGATGTTTTTCTCACACGTCCAGACAAGTATTTTCCCCTCGCACTAACGGAATCGGTCGCTAAAGTCACATTACCGATCACTTTACGTGGTGAAGACTACGATATTCGACCGATTGGAACGGGACCTTATCGCATTGAAAAGAACGACGAGAAACAACTCGTGTTAACCGCTTTCAATGGGTACTTTGGTTTCAGACCGTTAATTGATCGCGTTGAAGTTTGGGTGGTGGATGAGGCTTATTCTTCAATGGTTTACCCAAGCCTATCTAAGCCTGTTATGGCCGACCGTGGCGATAGCGATGAAGTAGAACTCGATCCTGGTTGCACGTATTTACTGCTCAATAGAAAGAAGGGTATTGCACAAGATCCCGCATGGGCACAGTTTTTATCTAACGCGTTGAATGCGGCGGATCTGTTTGTTCATATTCCAAAAGAGACTGTTATCGATTTGGGCGTGTTACACGCTTATGGGATAAAACCCGGTTGGTATGACATAAAGTTAAAAGTGCCCGTTTGTCCACCAGCAGATTCGAAGCCTACCATAAGATTAGCGTATCAATGCCAACACCCAATGTTCCCAACGCTTGCAAAGGCGATTGTCACGGTGCTGAAGCAATACAACGTCGATGTTGATCTTTACGGTTACGAAACCGATCCTCCGCACGCCGATGATGTTGATGTTTGGATTAACCCTATGGGCATCGCCAATAACAGAGACGACGCCTTGGCTGGCTGGTTAATGGACTACAGTTTTCTTGATGAATCTAGCCCGGCAGAGGACTTCGACCAATGGTGTCACATGATTGACCGTTGGCGTTCTGGTGAATTCGAGCAATTCCCAGCACGACAGTTAGGTAAACAACTGGTCCAAAGCAATCAATTGATCCCGATGTTCCATTGCTGGTTAGGCGTTAATAAAGATCAATGTGGTACGTTGCAAAACGCGAAATGTAATGCATTAGGTTGGTTCGACTTTAGCCAAGTTTGGGTGAAGCCTGACGTTGATTGAAATCCAAGAAAACTCAGTTAGGACCAAATAACTCATTTAGGAAAAAACGATGCAAACTCTGATGGTTACATTTATTACGCTGGTGGCATTTGCTGCGAATTCAGTTTTGTGTCGCTGGGCCTTAATGGATCAAACGATCGATCCTTTGAGCTTTTCGATCGTTCGCATCTTATCTGGTGCGCTTACGCTTCTGATTTTATTAACGTTATCTTCCCAATCTAAGTCTAAACGTGAGTTAACAAACAACACATCGGCATATGCAAAACTCAAATCACAGTTTCAATTAACATCAATACTGTCACTGCTCGTGTATATGTTTGGTTTCTCGTTTGCTTACTTAGAGCTTGGCGCAGGTCTTGGTGCGCTGGTGTTGTTTGTCGCAGTGCAATTTACGATGATTGCCGCGCACTTGCTTTCTGGCAACAGAATGTCACTTATTGAGTGGTGCGGGTGTTTGTTGTCTGTGGCAGGGCTTGTTTACTTGTTAATGCCAACGGAATCGGCACAGGCACCCGACTTAGTTTCTATCATCTTGATGTCTCTGGCCGGAGTTGGTTGGGGTATTTACACATTGGCAGGAAAGACATCGTCAAACGCACTGCAATCGACGACCGCTAACTTTGGATTCAGTTCGCTAGTTATCCTTGTGGCATTAAGCTTGTTAGTTTTGATTCCTAATGCGTTAACGCAACTGTCTATCACTGAACCAGGTTTGATTTACGCGGTTATATCGGGCTCGGTGGCTTCCGGTGTGGGTTATAGTTTGTGGTATTACGTAGTGAAAAAACTGAATACCGTGGTTGCGTCTATTGCACAGCTTTCTGTTCCAGTTATCGCAACACTTGGTGGTGTATTACTGTTATCTGAACCTGTCACTATGCAATTTATAGTCTCATCAACCGTTATACTTCTAGGGATAAGCTTGGTTCTTGTCGCCCCTAAACTTAAGAAATAAAGAGTTCAATCATTAACTTCTATGGCTAAACCAAACAAGAAACAACCGACCAAGACGGTTCAGATTTTCTGTGCCAAATGTAAAACGCAGCTTTTTAAGTATCGGAAAGGTGGTAAAGGTGCACTCGTGAAATGTTTTAAGGAGCGTATCGTTGAAGATTTCACGAAAAAACCATGTGTTTGCCCTGAATGCGGGATTGAATTTGCGCGAGACACTTTGGTTCGAGGTACGCCAGCCTACAAGTTTGTTGGTGGCAAGGTAACGATGAAATAACCTGTCACATTAAAACGAGCAAACAATGCTGAAACTAAAAATGCCACAGCGCAGTTTGTGTGTGGCATTTCAACATTGCTTTTGATACTCAGAGTAAAGAATTGAGCTCAGTAAGCTCTGACACGCCATTGAAGCTTAAGAAGTAATAGCGAGACAATTGCGCCCGTGGTGTCACACAGCATATCTTTCTGTGCATCCCAAATATCGCCTTGTGAACCAAGGAATGCGATACCTTCATCACCACCTGCGATCTCCGCGTACCACCACTCGATAATTTCATAACCTGCAGCAACACTCATAATCGCAAATAGCGCAAAGAAACATGCCAGCACCGGTTGAGCCAGTTTTTTACGAATCAAGTACTCAGCGAGTGGGTAAGCATAAAGGCCAATAGAGAAATGCGCGACACGGTCAAAGTTATTCCGTTCTGAACCTATCATGTTATTGAACCAATCAAACGGCACTTCCGCAAAGGTATATTTCGCGCCTATCGTATGCAAAATCAGCCAGATAAACATCAAAACGTAAGCTGTCTTAGTGAAGGTTAGCTTGGTTGATAACCACCAGATACCGACCAATATCGCAAGCGCTGGGACAATTTCGGCAATCCATACCGCTCTTGAAGAAGGAGCAAACGCTGAAAATAGAAACACAATCAGATACAGCGTCGTCAATGACAGTAATGGTCGATTTTGAGCAAGTGGCGTGATTGTCATATCAAGATCTCTCGTCGAAGTTTTTATTAGTGTTACACAATAATGAACAGTGTTCAATTGGGCTTTAATCACCAGATTTGTTGAAAAGTAGCGTTATCGCCCAGTATCTAGACAAACGGTTGCTAGAGTTTCACAAAAGTTTGATTTACAACAAAGCGATCCTTAAAATCGCTCTATTACTACATAACAAGAAAGAAAGTCATGAAACTGGAAACTGTCGATTACCTTGCTGACGACGCAGCAGAACAATTTGTTCGCTCTCTACGTGAAACTGGTTTTGGTGTTCTTAAGAACCACCCAATCCCGAAAGAGCTTGTTGAGTCAATTTACGAAAACTGGTACCAATTCTTCATCTCTGAAGAAAAAGAGAACTTCCACTTTAATGTTGAAACACAAGATGGATATTTTCCACCTTCAGTGTCTGAAGTTGCTAAGGGCCACACTGTAAAAGACATCAAAGAGTACTTTCACGTATACCCATGGGGTCAAATCCCTGAGCAGCTGAAAGAACAGATTCTAGATTACTACCAACGTGCGAATGCTTTTGCTCAAGAGCTGCTAGGTTGGGTTGAAGCTCATGCTCCTAAAGAAGTACAAGAGAAATTCTCTATTGCGTTATCAGAAATGATCAACGGCAGTGAACAGACTCTGCTTCGTGTTCTTCACTACCCACCAATGCAAGGTGATGAAGAGCCAGGTGCAATCCGCGCTGCGGCACACGAAGACATCAACTTACTGACGGTTCTTCCTGCTGCAAGCGAGCCGGGCCTTCAAGTTAAAGCTCAAAATGACGAGTGGCTAGATGTTCCATGTGACTTCGGTAACATGATCATCAACATCGGTGACATGCTTCAAGAAGCATCTGGTGGTTACTTCCCATCGACAACTCACCGTGTAATCAACCCATCAGGTGAACGCCAAGAGAAGTCTCGTATCTCTTTGCCTCTATTCCTTCACCCGAAACCAGAAGTAGTGCTATCTGAAAAGTACACAGCAAACGAATACCTAATGGAACGTCTAAGAGAGCTTGGCGTTATCTAGTCAGTTCAATGCTTCGTCCCTAAAATTGGGATAGATGTGAAAGGTCAGCTAAGTCGCTGACCTTTTTTGTATCCGTACCAAAGAATTGCGGCTTTATTACTAACGGTTGTATTCAACGAAATGGTACTCAGTTTTGACGATAAAAGGTGCCTTTAAGCCAAACGTTAGAAAGTTGTTTGTCCTTAAGCTCGACAAATCTTAGAAAATCGCTTTCAATTAAAGAAGATACGCAACGGATGCGAAACAGGTTACTTATAGTATCCACAGTTCTAGAAATCCATTAATTCAGAGAAGCTAACTGAGTCAACTATGTCGAATTATCAAGATGTGAGAGCAAACTTTCATTGCCATATGGAAAACCCATTGCTTTGGCCGATAATGGAAGTGCTTAAGCAAAAGCCAAGCGGATGGAAAGTACACACATTGGCAGCTCATCTGAACGATCTTGGGTTTGTGCCAGTGTTGGATGCTGTGCCTGAGAAAGAGTTGTTTAAAAAGAACTTCCTTATCATGAATGCGCTTTATCAGCTTCAAGAAACCTTACACCCAGATGGTTGGCTCCAAGTCCAAGCGATGGACATCGAATTGATGAATGGTCGTTATCACGGAAGCAGTCACAGCATCGATCATCAAGACCCACTTCGAGAATACTACATTAATTGGGTTAACTATGAAGCGGATGAAGGTGAAGTCAAAAGGCTGTTGAACGAATTTTGGACTCGGTATAGAAAGTATGTGGGTGGTGATGAACTCGATATGGATCGAAGTCGAGCATTGAGCCTGTTTGAGTTACCTTTAGACGCGACACACCATGAAATTAGAAAACGTTGGCGACAACTGGCATTGAGATGGCATCCGGACAGAGACGAAGGCAACACCGCAAAATTTCAGACGCTCTGTGAAGCATGGCATGTATTAAGAAGCTCATAATCGACAGGCATTTTTAGCTGTCTAATTGCTTAGAACCCTAAAACAGAAAGCCCCACATTGTGAGTGACACAAGTGGGGCTTTGTCGTTATTACGTTATGTTTTGGGTAACTACGTTATGTGCTGTAGCGACTTAAGTTATTGGTGTTAGGAGTGATCTTTGCTCTCACCACTTTTATGTTCAAAGGCATAGTCGAGTACTTTACGGATATAAGGCGCACCAACTTTTGAGCCACCGTTACCGTGTTCAATAACCACAGTTGCGACATATTCAGGGTGTTCATACGGTGCGAAAGCCGTGTAAAGCGCATGGTCAAGCAAGTGTCTAGCGAGTTTCTTCGAGTTGTAGACCTGGTCTTTCGCAAGATCAAAGACTTGTGCAGTTCCTGATTTACCGCCGCTCGTGTATTCAGTTCCCTTAAATGCACGTCTGCCGCTGCCTCGATTACCGTGGTTTACGAGTCGCATCGCATTGATTGGCACATCCCAAATTCTATCCGGTACTTCGGTGATTGAGGGCATTGGCTCCGGTTCGACAAGTTGTTGTGTACTGAAATCTTCACCATGATCTAAGGTGGCTCTTAAGATATGAGGTGGCATCACCTTACCATGATTAACCAATACTGACGTTGCTTTAGCAAGTTGCATAGGTGTCGATGTCCAATAACCTTGGCCAATACCAATCGGAACTGTGTCACCCTGATACCAAGGGGTGCGATAACGCATCATCTTCCATTCTCGAGTCGGCATGTTGGCGGTACTTTCTTCATAGATATCAATGCCTGTCGGTTCACCAAATCCAAATCGGTTCATCCAACTTGAAATTCGGTCAATACCCAAATCGAAAGCGGTTTGATAGAAGAATGAATCTACCGACTCTTCAATGGCTTGAGTGACATCGACAGGTCCGTGACCCCAACGTTTCCAGTCACGCCACGATTTAGAGTTTCGTTTAGAGCCAGGAATTCTCCAAACGCCATGGTCGTTACGGATGGTATCTTCAGAGATGACATGTTCTTGCAGTCCTGCCACAGCCATAAATGGTTTAACGGTTGAGGCAGGAGGATAAACGCCTAGAGTGGTGCGGTTAACCAACGGGTGAGCCGGATCATTCAATAAACGTTGGTAGTTCTTACTCGAAATGCCGTCGACAAATAGGTTAGGGTCGTAACTCGGGCTTGATGCCATCGCCAACACGCTGTTGTCTTTCGGATCGAGAATAACCGCGCTTCCAGTTCGGTGATCAAGTTGCTCAAAGACGTATTTTTGCAGCTCAAGGTCAATATTTAACACGATATCTTTACCAGCTACTGGCGGCACGTACTCAATGGTTCGGACTATTCGCCCACGGCTGTTTACTTCGACTTCTTGATAACCTTTGGTGCCGTGCAGAATATCTTCGTAATAACGTTCAACACCCAGTTTTCCTATGATTGTTGTAGCTTGATAATTCGCTTCTATCCCTTGTTCTTCAAGCTTTCTGAGATCGCTATCATTGATGTGCGCCACGTAACCAAGAACATGGGTAAGCACCTCACCATTCGGGTAAAAACGCTTTAAGCTGGTATCGATAGATAAGCCGGGGAACTGGTACTGGTGCACGGAGAACTTGGCGATCTCTTCCTCCGTTAAGTTCTCTAGAATAGTCACAGATTTAAAACGGCGGGTGTTGTGATAGCGTTTTTTGAAACGAGCGATCTGCTCTGCATCACGGGGGACATATTTGTCTAGCTTGGTGAGCATTGCATCGACATCATCGGTTTGCTCAGGAATCATGGTTAGATCAAAGACAAGCTTGTTCTCTGCAAGCAACACGCCGTTACGGTCGTAAATAAGTCCACGAGTAGGGGCGATAGGTAATACTTTGATTCTGTTGCCATCGGCACGAGTTTGATAGCTTTTAAAATTTTCAACTTGAAGTCGGTATAGATTGCCGACTAAGACAAGAGTGAACATCAAGATCCCACAAAACGCGACGATTACGCGGTTTTTGAATAGGTTCACTTCGATTTTATGGTCACGCATCTTAACGCGTTTATGATTCATTGAAGCCTCAAGGGTCTGTTACATTTGGTTACACTTGTCGAATCGGGACTTTATCTGAATATCACTAGGGTTTTGTAAAAGCTGTGTCATGTTTTGAGGGATCGACAGCATTAGATGGCGGTAAACAGTGCCTTTAATTTTCTCATTACAAAAGATGATAAGTAATTGATGTAAAGATTGGTTTTATGAATTTATAAAGTTCAAGAGTTTTGACGACACTAGAGGTTAGGTCAAAAGAGGTTAGATAAATTTACGGCCCTCAGAATGAGAGCCGTAGAAGGTTAATTTGCTTATTTAGTGGCTTAGAAGCTTTAGTAAATTAGAAGATTAAAACTTCAAAAACCTAGAAGCACAATAAATCCGATATTTAACGAAATCAGTTCGAAGGCTTGAACTGAGATTTACGCATACGGTTCAGAGCAGCCATCACATCTAACGTTCTTGGTTTCGCTAGGTCACCGTAGTTAGGCATGTTAGCGTGCCATTCGTTTTCTAAAATAGCGTTAAACTCTTTAGCAGGGTTGTTTGACCAACCTGGAGTTTGTGCGAATTGGAACCAAGCCCAACCGATCGCATTCACTTCAGACGGTGATTCTAATTGCTCAAGCGCAGAAAGGTCTGCAAACTCTTTACCAAAACGCAGTGACTCTTTGCCTTTAGCATTAACACGGAATTTACCGTCAGTCAGAATGTTCATCAGTGAAGCACGGTTCAATGAACGCGGTACAAACGTTTCTAAAGCAGTTTCACATTCGTTAGTACGCTGAGTAGGGTGCTGAGCAATCACGTCTTTTGCTTTTTCAGTCACATCTACCGCTTGGTAGTCGTGCATTTGAATCACAGTGTTCGCGACATCGAGGTAATCACCAGAGCCACCCATTACAACAATGGTAGAGATATCCATCTCTTCACGAAGCTGACCAATGCGGTCGACAAGTGGTGTGATTGGCTCATCGCCTTTTGACACTAGCGCTTGCATACGCTCGTCACGAATCATGAAGTTAGTCGCTGACGTATCTTCATCGATAAGTAGAGTTTGAACGCCGGCTTCAATCGATTCTTGTAACCAAGCCGCTTGAGACGTAGAACCTGACGCATCTTGTGTGCTGAAGTCAGATGTGTCTTTCTGCATTGGTAAATGGTTGATGTAGTTTGACAGGTTCAAGCTGTGCACACATCGACCATCTTCAGCGCGGATCTTCATCGTATCAATCGCAGTTACAATGCCTTCGCGACCGTCACCAGGAATATGGTTGTAGATAGAACGTTCAACGGCGTTCAACAGTGTCGATTTACCATGGAAACCACCACCAACGATCAGCGTAATGCCTTTTGGAATGCCTAGGCCGGTCACGTCACCTTGGTTTGGAGTATTTAACGTAACACTCAATGATTCTGGAGCCGCGAAAGGTACCGCGTCTTTCATTGGAAGGTCGCAGTTACCCGCGATACGAGGTAACACACTGCCGTTTGCAACGAAAGCGGCTAGGTTGTTTTCATCCAATTGAGCACGCAGCGCTTCTTGGTCTTCAACGGCTTCACAATGTTTGATCATTGCATCGATGTTTAACTCACGCTCAAGCGTCGCGCGACGAATAAACTTCGGTAAGTAGAAAGTGATGATGTTGTTCGCTTTCTTAGCAAGAATGCTACGACCATCAGCTGGTAAATTAATACGGAAACGAATTTCGATGCCGTGGTCTGTAAATACAACAGCTGTGTTGTCTAATACGGTTTGACCCGTCAGCGCGATAGAAACGGTCGACTCTTGTTTCGCGAACTCAGAGAAGCTACGTGCGATAAAGTCACGAGCGGCTACTTGGTATTCGTAAGATTTTTCTTTCAGCCAATCTAACCCGGTCAAAGACCACGCGCGCGTTGCACGAAAACGAGAAGCTGACGCGTATGGGTCACCTTGGATGTGGTCGATGTGTAATTCAAAATCAGCAAAGTCGTATTGACCTTTAATTTGTTGATATGCACGGTAGTTTTGTTTTTCGAGCTTTTTAAGCTTTGCAGTCAACTGATCCATAACGAGGAATGCCTATATAAGGGGAAAGATAAAAACAGAAAGGCGGCGATTATAAAAATCACCACCTTTAGAGTAAAGAGAAAGTAGGCCTAAATCCAAAACTAACTGCTCTTTTTCGCTTTAAGCGTAACGAGTTGTCCCCAAATAGTTTTGATTGATTAAGCTGTGTTCGAATTCTTGGCTCGGCATTGGTCTTCCGTAAAGGTAACCTTGGCCCACATCGCAGCCTTCATTAATAATAAATTGCTCCTGAACCTCCGTTTCTATGCCTTCAATCGTCACTTTTAAGTCGAGCTTTTTGGCAATTTGGACAATAGAACGAACAATTTCCGAGTCTTCGTGTGAGTTGAGCATTTGGTCGATAAAGCTCTTATCAATCTTAATGGTGTCGAATGGGAACTTCTTCAGATAACTGAAGGAGGCGTAGCCCGTACCGAAGTCATCTAGTGACAATGTAACGCCAATATCGTGCAAAGATCCCAAGGTATTCTTGGCAACCACTTCATCTGCTATCAGTCCACTCTCCGTAACTTCAAGTTCTAAGAAACGAGGCTCTAAATGATAGGTTTCGAGTAGGTGAACCACTTGTTCCGCAAAGTGTACGTTCTTGAGTTGAATTGCAGACACATTCACAGCCATCTTGAAATCTTCAACGTATTCGGACCACTCTTTGGCTTTTTCAATCGCATTGCGTAAAACAAAGCTGCCCACTTCGAAAATCAAACCGTTTTGTTCAGCCATGTGGATCAGGGTTTCGTTAGAGATATCACCCAAAACAGGATGTCGCCAACGAAGCAAAGCTTCAGCACCGACCCAGCGATGCGTCAACGGGCTAACTTTGGGTTGAAAGTAGAGCATAAGGTCATCATTACGAACGGCTTGAAGCAAATAGCCTTCGATCTTATTAATGTGAGTTTGTTCTTCGGTATGGGATTGAGAGTAGTAAGCGAACTTTTGTCCTGAATCTTTGCAGGCTAACATCGCTTCAGAAGATTTCTGCAGAATGCTTTCCGCGTCATCTTCGTCGTTCGTAATTGCAATCCCAATAAACGCGTGCAAATGCACTTTGTCACTTTCGATGTCGAATTCTGAATGACCAACTTTAACGAGCGTCTGGCAAAGTTCTTCAAGGCGATGGTGTAAATCTTTAACGCTAAACGCCAATACGAGGTCAACCGAAGTAGGGCGTGCAGTTAATACATCGATATCAGAAATACAGTCGATGCGTTTTCGGTATTCAACAAGCACTTGGTCTAACGCGTTATAGCCGTAGCGTGCTTGTATGCGTCTACCGTTGGTAAAACCAATATGAACGACTGCAAATGAGCTGTCTGTCAGCCTTCTCTGTGACAGTAGCTTGTGGTTTAAGCGAGATTCAAATGCGTTTCGGTTTAAAAAGCCGGTGCCGAGGTCGTGATTCTTTTGGAAGTTAATCTTCTGTTCAGCCGCTTTTCGTTTATCAATTTCTTGATTCAACGAGTAATTAAGGCTCGCGAGATCTTTAGTGCGATTGTAAACGCGGTTTTTTAGGTCGCGATTCATTTGGGCAAGCTTGGCGTGTTGGAATAGGGTTTTAAGCTGAGATTCAATCGAAGTCCGAAAGCTCTCTAACAGTTTGATATAGGTAGGTGTGTAGTGATTCTCTTTCGAGTCCAAGATACAAATGGTGCCAAACAGTTCACCGTTAGGCCAAAGTAATGGAATACCACAATAGGAGACTAAGCCGAGTTTGATGTCTGGGTTGTTGTCCCACTTAGGATCGGCAAGCGCGTTAGGCACAAGAAGCTGTCGTTGAGTTTCCATCACTGTTTCGCAGTACAGCCCATTCCCCAGCGTTTCAGAATCACCTTTGTTGTATGGGTTGTTCTCGCTACGACTGGTTGAAAAAACTTCAATGTAATTGGCGTGAACACGCATGATTAGTGCTGCGGGCACTTGAGTAATTTGAGCTAAGAGGTCGACAATATTCTGCCAACCGTGCTCCATATCGTCTGGGATATCTAAATCGAGAGTTTTTATTTTCTTCATATGACTCCGAGTCAATTATGCTAAATGCATCAACACATCCTGTGTTAATTATGATGAACCAAAGAAAACTGTGAATCTTACGTTAACTAAGTATAAGAAATGTTGCACGAAAAAACCTCCGCAATTATGCAGAGGTTTTCAAATGTGAATCCGGGTCTCAGTAATGAGATAATTTTAGATTAAGGCTTTAACTTTATAAAATCTTCTGTATTAAGTTTCTGGCTATAATCTACCGATGGTTGAGCAAACCCATTTAATTGTAGAAATTCTTCTTTAAACCCTTGGTAATCCCCTAAGGTTTGGAAGTTATTTTCGTCCATCTTTTCTAGCAGTTCAGTTACGTGCGCTTGGGTTTCTGGGTCTAATTCCCAATCATCCATACGGATCAATCGCTCACCATCAAGTGGTACTTTGGATTGACCATAAAGTTTACTGCCAAACAGACGCTGCATTTGTTGGATACAACCTTCGTGGGTCTCTTTCTCTTTCATCACCTTATACAAAGCAAGTAAGTAAGGGCTTAATCCAGGGATGAAAACGCTCGCTTTAGTGACTAGGGCTTTACATACCGCCGCGTAAGCGTTGCCGTCGAAGTTAGCTAGTTCGAGGTTTAATGCATGACTGGTTTGGTGAAGGTCGATCTTAGCGCGTCCCAATGTACCGTCTAAATAGATAGGATGTGTGACTTCTGGACCCACATAAGAAAACGCGATTGTCTTACAACCCGGAGCAATAGATTCTGCGTTGATGAGCTCATCTATCCATTGTTCCCAATCTTCGCCTCCCATCACTTTGAGTGTGCTTTCGGCTTCTTCTTCCGTCGCGGCTTCAAGCGTGTTGGTGACCCAGTTGTCGTGTTCCAGAGAAATGGTTGCGCCAGTTACGCTTTCACCAATAGGTTTGATGGCAGAGCGCCAAAACTCATCGGAATCTGGTTTAGGACGAACGCCTGCAGCTAAGCTATAGATAATCAGATCCACTTCACCTTCGAAGTAGGTTTCAATGGCTTCGACAACTTGTGAGCGTGTTTCTTGCGAAAATGCGTCGCCAACGATGTTGATAGCAGTGCGTTGCTCTCGTTCGGCTTCTTTTTTGAAGTAGATGTTGTTGTACCAACCAGCACTACCTAGGGATTTTTCGTTTGGACCGCGCTCGAATGAGACGCCGATAGTGTCAGCTTTTGCGCCGCCAAAGGTAAGGGCAATACGAGCGGCAAGGCCAAAGCCTGAGGAAGCGCCGATAATCAGTACTCGTTTAGGGCCATCTTTGATTTGCGGCGCACTCTTAACAAACTTGATTTGTTGCTTTACGGCTTCTTGACAGCCAAGAGGGTGAGCGCTTTTGGCTACCACACCCTTGATAACAGGTTCGATCAGCATAAATAACCTTACAGTTAACGGTGATATGCACTCAGGCTAACGTAAAGCTGTGTAAAATTTATTGAGCTAGACCATTAAAACTTAAAGATACTGATATAATTCTTCGGCGACGAATTCAGCAATCCAAGGTTGAGCTTCTGGTTTTGGATGCAGTCCATCGTTCATCATCCACTCAGGTTTGAGGATGATATGCTCTAGGAAAAACGGCAAAAGTGGCACGTTTTGTTGATCAGCAAGCGCTGCAAAAACGTATTCAAACTGCTGGTTGTAACGCTTTCCGTAATTTGGTGGGATTTTAATCTGCATCATTATAGGTTTGGCGCCCGCAGCTTTTATCTGCTCAATGATCTGCTCAAGATTTGCAGACATCAGCTTAGGTGGGAAACCACGAAGTCCATCATTCGCACCAAGTTCGATAAGAACGGTGTCTGGAGCATGTTCTTCAAGCAATTGTGGTAGGCGGGCTAAACCATTGCCCGTTGTATCACCAGAAATACTCCCGTTAACCACGGTAACCGCTTTATCATGTTTTGCTAGCGCGTCTGGCAACAAACTTGGCCAACTCTGTTTGATATCCATGTTGTAACCAGCACTCAAACTATCGCCAAGTACCAATAACTTTGAATCTTGAGCTGACGCAGAGCCTTGAGCTAAAGAAGCGGTTGAAAATAAAATAAAAAATAAAAAGGAAATTAGTCGAGTCATGCATACATCCATCATTAAAGCAGAAGCTGTTTCCAAGACAGTGTCTACTAATCAAGAACATTTAACAATCCTAGAGCACGTTGATATCGATATTCGTGAAGGCGAAACGGTCGCGATCGTAGGCACGTCTGGTGCGGGTAAATCGACCCTAATGACGCTGTTAGCTGGTCTTGATGTACCAACGAAAGGCGAAATCAGTTTATTAGGACAGCCACTTTCACAGCTTGATGATGAGGCAAGGGCTAAGATTCGCAGTGAATCGGTTGGGTTTGTATTTCAAAGCTTCTTATTAATTCCAAGCCTTTCTGCGCTGCAAAATGTCACGTTACCTTGTTTGTTGAAGGGAGCAGACGAAGACATCGAACGCGCGACTGCTCTGCTTGAATCAGTAGGCTTGAAAGACAGGCTTGATCATTTGCCGTCGCAGCTATCGGGTGGTGAACAACAAAGGGTCGCGTTGGCGCGCGCATTTATGATTAAGCCAAAAATTCTTTTTGCCGATGAACCCACAGGCAACCTAGACCAACAAACTGCTGCCAAAATTGTCGAGTTGTTGTTTGAATTGAACTCATCCCACGGCACAACGTTAGTGTTGGTGACACACGATCCTAAGCTTGCACAACGTTGCCAAAGAACACTCAAGATGCATGTCGGTCAGATAGAGGAAGTCTAAATTGAATTCATCAAACGGACTGAATAAACGCCTGTTTTCATGGAGTATCGAAGAGATTCGACACGGTCAGCTTTGGCCAGTTTCAATCGCTTTAACGCTTATTATTGCTTGTGTATTTGCATTGTCGGCGTTGGCCGAACGTATGGAGCAGGTAATTGTTAAGCAGGGCAAAGATGCGCTTACTGCCGATATCGTGTTTATCTCAGCAAACCCAGTTCCACAATCCTTATTAGACCTCACTCAAGTTGAACAGTTAGAAAGCTCTCAGTTGACTCGTTTTTCAACCATGGCATTCAGTGACAACTCGATGCAGTTAGTGACGGTGAAAGCGGTTGAAAGTAATTATCCATTACGCGGTGAAATGATCTTAGTGGGTGCTGATAAAGCATCAAGTAACCATGTTGAGCCAGGGGAACTTTGGTTAGACGAGCGTATATTTGCACAGTTAGAGGTTGAGATTGGTGACGTTGTCACTATTGGCGATGCCGATTTAGCGATAACTGGACGAATCACTCAAGAACCAGGCTTAAGCTTTAACCCATTCCAACAGATGCCAGCCGTTCTGATTCATACAAGCGATATTGATGCCACGGGAGCGATTCAACCGGGCAGTCGTGTTAGTTTTAGGCTGTTTCTCAACGGTGATGATACAAAACTGCAAGCCGCGCAAGACAGCGTAGAATTAACACCAAGCGATCGCTGGCGTACTCAAGATTCTGCGAGCCGTACTAACGACATGTTCGAAAGCACGACTCAATATCTTTCGTTAACCGTTGCTATTGTTGTGATCATGGCTGCGACCACTTTGGTACTCACTTGCCAACATTATGTTGCGAGTCGCCGTAAAACCATCGCGATGCTTAAGAGTTTGGGTGCAAGCAAGCAGTGGATCGTTAAATGGTTGTCTGTACAGGTATCTTTATTAGTGGTTATCGGTGCAGTACTGGGAATAACTATCGGTATCGGATTAGAGTTTTTGCTTCGTATACCTCTGGGTGACTTATTACCAACGCCACTTCCTAGCTATGGTATTGAACCTGCAATCTTGGCGATTTTATCAAGCATCTTAATTGGTGTTCCTGCTCTTGGTATCCCGTTAATTGGCTTGGTCAATACCTCGGCAATCAGCGTTATCCAATCAAGTCACCAGTCCAATGAAAGCTACAAGAAATATTTGTTGTTACTGGTACCGATTATTCCAATGATGCTGATGTATGGCGACAATCTATTGGTATGGATAGTTCTAGCGGGTATCGCTTGCCTGTTCTTAGTACTTGCGGTCGTTAGTACGCTTGTTCTGCGTTTGGTTGGCAAGTTACCGACATCTACGTCTATGCGTTTAGCATTGAGCAGAATTAATCGCACACCTTTAGCAACGGGGATTCAATTTGGCTCTTTAGCGCTTTCACTGATGTTGCTGTCTATCATCTGGTTGGTAAGAAGTGATTTACTGTCAGATTGGCAGCAAACCTTACCCGAGAACGCACCAAATGCGTTTGCACTTAACATTGCAAGCTATGAAAAAGACAGTTATCTCGAGACGATTGATGCAAACGAAGTAGAGCGTACTCAAGCGTTTCCAATTATCCGAGGACGACTGACGACGATAAACGGTGTTGAAGCGTCGGAATACAGCGATACCTCAGGCGAAACAGACGCACTAAGTCGAGAGATCAACTTCACTTGGGGAGATAGCTTACCCGAGTACAATGAAGTGTTAGAAGGTAACTGGACGCAAGAGCATGGCGTATCTGTGGAATCGGATGTCGCGGAGCAACTGGATCTAAAGATTGGCGATGAGCTGTCATTCACAATCAACAGCCAGAATGTTTCTGCCAAGGTGAATAGCATCCGCAAAGTCGAGTGGCGAGAAATGAAGCCGAACTTCTACTTCATTTTTACTCCAGATGTCTTGAGTTCAATCCCTTCTACTTGGCTAGTGAGCTTCAGATTAGAAGAACAACACAATCAGATGCTCAACGAACTCTCTCGAAATCATCCAACCGTGAGTTTGATGGATATTCGTAAGATGGGTAGCAAGATCCAAGAGTTGCTTAAGCAGATTGTTTGGTCGATTACCGTACTTGCGGCGTTAGGTGTGGTGGCGGGGCTGTTGCTTATCTTCACTCTATTGCGATTGAGCTTATCTCAAAGACAACAAGAGATACGCTTGTATCGAACATTAGGCGCGAGTAAGAAGCGAATTCTCAATACTATTTGGTGTGAGTACGGTTTAATGGCTTTAGTCGCAGGCTCAATTGCAGCCCTTGGTTCTGAGCTCAGCGTGGCAGGAGTGATGAACTTTGGTTTTGAGTTACAACCTTCACTTCACCCGATGTTGTGGATAGCGCTACCGGTGCTAACGTTCATCACATTAGCCGCGGTAGTGAATAGCTTAATCAAACGTTTGTTGGCACCAGTAAACAAGGATTTTGGCTAGTCGTTAGCGAGATCTAGCCAAGCGCTTAAAACGGTCTAAAAGTGAGATTATTTGTACTTAGTCATGCACTATTTATAATACGTCGCTTTAGACCGTTTTTTATTTAACCAACCGGTAGCATAAGTAAAAAATATCGCACCTTAGATTCCACTGTTTTTAGCATTTTTTAAAACTAATTACCCAATAATGCCGATTTAATGAACAGCGGTTAGTCCCTGTAAACAAAGGGTTTGCGCAACTTAGCAAGAACGTTATCAACAGTTATCCACAAAAACGGTGGATAACTTTAGGGATAAGTTAACCGCTATGTTTTAAGAGTACTGAGGCAGCCTTTATGTGGCGTCACTTAGGACAAATTTGACTGTTAGAATAACCTTTAAAACCCTATCTGGAGTTATTGAGTCAAGAGATTATTTATGTTTTTTACATAGATATTAAATCCCGCCTATCTAAGACCTTGATAAAAATGTGTTTTAATTCATCGCAGAACAAAAGTAGAATAGAGGCAGTTAATCTTATTCTACAGAACACGATGAACCACAACAAAACGGATACAAATCAACCTTCTATTGCCATTGTTGGTGGTGGTATTGCCGGAACAACGAGCGCGATTCACTTTGGTGAGTTGGGTTTTAAGGTCACTATCTTAGAAAAAGGGCCGAGTTTGGTTAATGGTCCACCAATTTGCCACCTGCACGCTGGCGGCAATTTGTATCGAGATATTTCTGTAGAGCAGTGTCTTCAATTGCTCACACAGTCAATTGATACCGTCCGCTTATTCCCTCATACGATCAATATTCGTCCGACAATCATCGCCGTTCCGCACAGTGATGGTGGAGAGCCGTTGGATCTGCTTCCTCGTCTCAAGATAATCAAAAGCGCTTATGCCGATCTTGTTAAACAAGATAAAAGCAACCAAGTGCTCGGTGATCCGGAAGAGTATTATAAGCTGTACAGCAAAGAAGATTTATTAGCACTTTCTGCGAAAACACAGCCTCTGAAACCAACATCGCTTGATGATTGGTGTATTCCTTTCGCCAAGCATACGGATTTAGAGACCCTAAAGTATCCTGTTGCGATGGTCCAAGAGTATGGCTGGAGCGTATTCCGACTTTCTGCGACCGCTCAACTCTCTTTGGGGCAACAAGCTAACTGTACTGTGTTAACCAACAGCCGATTACAATCTGTTGAGTCGACAGGTCAAGGTTGGTCTTTGACTTATACCGATGCCGAAAACCAAAGCTGCCAACTAACGACCGATTACTTGATTAATGCGAGTGGGTTTGAAACGGGTATCGTAGATGACTTTGTTGGCTCTAAGCAGCAAAGACTTGTTGAGTTTAAAGCTGCATACGTTACAGAGTGGCCATATTCGCAAGAATGTAAGGAAGAGTGGCCAGAAGTTATCTTCCATGGCCCGAGAGGCACACCGCAAGGCATGGCGCAATTAACGCCGTATGCTGATGGTGTGTTCCAACTTCACGGCATGACAGAAGGGATTACTCTGTTTGAGGGTGGGCTTGTTTCATCGTCAACAGACTCGTCACAGCCACAGTTGCCTTCGAAGCTGCTTAAGAAAATCGTATCGGGTTGGAGTGAAGATCAGCTTGAATTAAGAACTCGCGCGGCAATAACGCATATGTCTCAGTTCATCCCAAGTTTCAGTTCTGCATTGGTCGGTGGTAAACCTTTGTTTGGTGCACAACAGATTCCGGGAACCGATCCAAGCTTAAGAGCTTCAGACGTTTCATTCTGTGGGGATCGCTATGCTCGACTTGAAGTAGTAAAAGCTTCTTCAACATTAGAAGCGGCACAAAAGGTCGCTGAGCAATGGTTTGATGTATCAGAGGCGGCATCTATTGAAGACACACACTCAGTGACAATGTCACTTAATCTAAATGATATTGAAAACAGAGCGATAGATTTGACACAAGAACGTGGATACCCAGAAGCGCTTGCCAAGGTGTCAGGTCAAGATCACGCTTAATAGCCTATAATTAGTCTATCATCATCGACTGCGTTTAATTTCTTCAATTCGGCTTACTGTAATAGGTAAGCCGAATCTTCATTTCAACATCTGCTTAGATACCGAACCTCATCTAAATGACATCTTCCTAGTTGATTATTCTCAGCTACATAGCATTTAGCACATAACACATCGCAAAAACTAATAGCCGAAAAACTGAGCCCATTGGCACCAAACATCTTGTAAGCCCAAGCGATCGCCCTTGCTGAACGATATCGCATGTCCAGGTTTTGCTTGCGCCAAGCGTGGTAAATCAATTCTGGCGACACATCCTATCTTCGGATAACCACCTATGGTCTGTCTATCATTAAGCAGCACGATAGGCTGTCCATCTTGTGGAATTTGAATCGCACCTAGGGCAATGCCTTCTGACAATAGCGAAATGTCAGGCGAGTCTACGGGCTCGCCACTGAGTCGATAACCCATCCGATTAGAGTTTTGGTCAACGTGATACTGCGCGTTATACAAAATCTCTCTTGCTGACTCGGAGAATAGCTCGCTTTGATAGCCTTCAATCACTCGTAGGTTCACGGGTAGATTGTAATCAGGCGTGTATCGGAAGGTAACACTCAACGCTTTAAATGGATGAGAGAGTTGGTGTTGGGTAAAAGCGATTTGTTGCCCTTGCTGGCATGGCTCGCCATCTTGCGTTAATCCACCAATCTTTTCACGAGTGACTGTAGAGCAGCTATCAAGAGTTGATGGAACATCGAAACCGCCCTTAATGGCTAAATACGCCCTTAGACCATTTTTAGGCAAACCAAATGAGAGAACTTGCCCCTTAAAAGCTTGAAAAGTGCTCCAGTTAGCCTGTGGTTTACCATCGAGTTTCGCTTGTAAATCACCCCCGCATAGTGCCATCTCGCAATCAAAATCGATTCTCAACGCACATTGCCCAAGCGTGATTTCCAACGCCGCTTGGTTGACTGGGTTGCCCAATAGATGGTTAGCCCAGCTATAAGAGTAGTCATCAACCGGTCCACCTTGCGTTAATCCAAGATGAGCAACACCAAATCGCCCAAAGTCTTGAATCAAACTCAACGGGCCGGGCTTAATCACTGTCAGTGTTGGTTTAGTTTTTGTCTTAGCCATTTACGATGCCTCCACCCAACTCTACAAATTCTTTTTTTGAAATCGCTATGAAACGGACGGTATCACCAACATTAAGCAGAGACAGTGGTCTTTGCGTGATATCGGCGTTCTTCAACTGGCTATGATCGAACAACGGAAGTGGGCAATTGCCAATAATATTCCAACCGCCCGGTGAATCCGAAGGGTACACAGCTGTTTTCGTATCCGCGATGGCGATACTGCCTTTGGGCACAATTAAGCGGGGTGTGGAGTGACGGGGCAAGGCAAGCTCATTAACCACATCCGACATAAAGGCAAAGCCAGGCGTAAACCCAATCGCACTGACGCTGTATGTCTGTGAGGTGTGATGTTGAATTATCTGGTCGAGCGACAGGCCTTTGTTTTGATATCGGTCTAAATCGAGCGCCGTTTCTGGTGAGTAATAGGCAGGAAGCTCAATCGTATCGCGAGTTTTACTAACACTAAAAAAGGACGACAGAGCATGACTCAACAAATTATTGAGCTGTTCAATGAGTTGCTGTTCTGATATTCGATAAGGGAGGTAATCGACCAATATTGTTTGGTAAGCCGGTGTCACATTCATCAACACCGATGCTAAGTTTTGGCGAATGGCATCGGAAAAGTGAGCTATGTATTGCGCATATTCGGCGCTAGATTGATTATTTGAAGGCGATAGCGTCAAGGTCACCAAAACGCTGCATTCCGCGACTGGCGCTATATTGAATTCAATCTGATTCGTCGTCATTTCGTTTCCATACGTTTGTTATCTTGCCTTTTTTAGCTTACTTGGCGTGTCTCACTTCCGTGTCCAAGCCAATACAAATCAATTAGATCTCACGAGCGATTAGACCATGCGTCATACCAATCACACGCTTCATACTAATTAAAAGCGTTGAGGTCTTGTCTGATTTTTCTAATTAATGCGATGGATTGAGGGTTATCACCATGAACACAGATAGTATCAGCTTCAATAGGCAGTCTTTCGCCCTCTAAAGTCGTAACCGAGCCATAGTTAATGATTTGCATAACTTGGTTATAGATATCGTCTTGATTGACGTAAACCGAGCCTTTTTGAGTACGTGGCGCTAATTGTCCGTTATTTAAATAAGCACGGTCGGCAAACGCTTCAAACAAGAGAGGCAAGTCATGGTCGTCAGCAATATCCAAATACTGTTGATTGTCTGATGAAGAGAGAATCATCAACGGGATGTTAAACTCAGCGACGGCTTGGGCTACCGCATTGAACACATCAATGTTTGCCATCATATCGTTATAAAGAGCGCCATGAGGTTTCACATAGCCAACAGTGGTATGGTGATAGCGGCAAAGGGCTTGTAATGCACCGACTTGATAACAAACCAGCTCACTGATTTCGTCCATGGTGTGTGGAATAGAACGGCGACCAAAACCAACGAGATCTTGATAACCGGGATGAGCACCAATTTGGGTGTGATAGTGCTGCGCCAGTTTTATCGTCTTGGACATAACGTGCGGATCAGACGCGTGGAAGCCACAAGCGATGTTTGCCATATCGACCCATTCCATGACCGACTCGTCATCGCCCATCTTCCAATTGCCGAAACTTTCTCCCATGTCGCAATTAAACAAAATCTTCGTTGTCACGTGGTGCTAATCCTTTACGTTGAGGTAAGTAATGACGGTCTTATAAATACCATAAATAAACAGTGACCTAACTCAAACTTTCGACACCGTAGATTTACCAGTATGGCATTTCATATATAGTTGAACTATTGATTAAAGGATTAATATCTATCTGTATATTAGGTGAGCACATGATATCCCGCCAGGTTTGCTTAGGACTAGCATTAACGATACCTGTTTTTGTCTCTGCTCAAGAAAACTCTCTAGACCAGCTCATGTCGATGAGCCTTGAAGAGTTGTCTATGTTAGATGTCGAAATGGAAACGGCTTCGAAAGTGACACAAAAACTTACCGAGATTTGTGTCAACCAAGAGTCTGTATATGTGAGGGTCTCTCATGAATTCTAAGTGGCTCAAGCACCGTATTAAGCTTGGTTTTACTAAACTCAGCCTTGCCACGTTAGCTATGTTTATTATGCCTTTGAATACATCGGCGGCTAGTTTCAAGCCTTATGAAGTGAAAGCGGTGTACCTTTTTAGAATTGCGAATTTTATACGTTGGAATGATGAAAGCTCAATGAACGCTGTGAACTTTTGTGTGATTGGCGATGAAAAGGTAAGCCAAGTGCTAACGTCAATTACCGAGGGGAAATCTATTCGTTCGCTCGCTATCCGAGTTCAACAGTCGATTACTTCTAAGTGTGATATTACGTATTTGTCTGACCGTAAAAATGACCAATTTCTTAGTCAAGAGCACTCGCCACATACTGTGACAATCAGTGATATCCCTAACTTTACGGACTTAGGTGGAATCATTGAACTCACGCACATCGATAATAAGCTCAAACCTAAGATCAATCTAGAGAACGCAAGGCGCGGTGACTACGTCATTGGCTCGAACCTGTTACGAATCGCTATAGTGGAGGGCCAATAATGTTGTCTTTCATTAATAACATATCGATTAAAAACAAGCTGATATTACCCATTATCATCTTCATCGCAGTCACTTTTGTCACGATTCAATCAGTAAATTACACTGTCACTTTTGAGAGAGAGAAAGAGAGTCTTATTCAGCGTGTTAAAGTGCTAGCACAAGGTGTTGCTTATAACTTGCAAGCCGCGATTTTATTTGAAGACAAGTCATCGGCTCAGGAAATATTGTCAGCTTTCGTCGCAGATAAAGATATTGTTAGAGTGAAGCTCTATGACATCAACGAACAGCTTTTTGCCAGCTATCAGGTGAGCAACACTCTGGTTCCAAGGCCAAACGCAGAAGAATTAGACGATATCGCCGATCATCAATTTGCCATCTCTGAGCATTTCATCTTCTTGCTCGTTCCAGTGACACTGGATGGCGCAGTGATCGCGAACTTGAGAGTAACAATATCGAAAGAGACGTTTAATTCGATCTTAACGAATATTTTCAAGGTTGCGGTCGTCTACCTGTTGTTTCTGGTGATGTTAGGCGGAGTAGTGGTCAAATTGGTGCAACGCTTGATTATCGAACCGATGTTTGACCTCAATGAGGCGATGCAAGCCTTTGTTGAGCGTCGTTCGAAGCAGCCTAAATTAGTCGTAACGAACCGCGATGAAATCGGCGATCTGGTTCGAGCTTTCAATACCATGTTAGAAAGGCTTCAACATCGCGATAACCAAATCAATTTTACGTTAGACAAGTTACAAGAAGAAAAATCATTCGCAAATGAGGTCATTGAAACCGTTCAGCACTCTTTGTTGGTGGTGGATGAAAAAGGGCTCATTCTTCATGCGAACGCAGCTACTCGGGATATTTTTAAATGCTCGGAAGCCTTTCTTGAGAATTTGTTGATCCAAGAGTTGATCGCGACCAAGCAAACGGGTTACTTACAAGATGTTATTGATGCCAATATTGAACTTAATGACGAATTGCTGGAAACCACCGATCTCTTTCAATCAAAACGTTGGCTTCGTGTGAGCAGTCGTTCTTTGACAAAACATGGTCGTATTCTTTATGCAATCCAAGATGTCACCGACATAGAAACGGCCATGAGTCGCCAACGTATTGCTGCGGGTGTTTTCGAAAACAGTAAAGACGGCTTGATCGTGCTCAACTCATCCAATGTGATAACCATGGTTAACCCGGCGATCACACAACTTCTCGGTTATCACTCTGATCTGCTGGTGGGCAAAACACCATTTGAAGTATTTTCGTGGCAGCAATTTTCATCATTGATGCCGACAATTCGCAGTTCGTTAGACAACTATGGTCAATGGCAAGGCGAAGTGTGGGAGAAAAGCGCGTCCGGCACGTTAGTTCCAATGTTTGTCAAAGTGAATCGAATTGCCTCAGACAACGAGAAAGACGAGTTTGATATGGTATTAACGCTGTCTGATTTATCCAACGTTAAAGAGATGGAAAGACTCGAACACTTGGCTCATCACGATGCATTAACCGGGTTAGCGAATAGAGCGCAGCTGTATAAGGTTATGGATGATGTTGTCACGTCGAGCCACTATTCAAATCAGCATTTTGCGGTTATTTACTTGGATTTGGATGGCTTCAAAGAAGTGAATGACAACTATGGTCACGATGCGGGTGACGAAATCCTTAAAGAAGTGTCAAACCGGTTATTATCTCAGGTAAGAGCGGGGGATTTGGTTGCACGTTTGTCGGGTGATGAATTTGTTCTTATTATTAAACAGACAAACAAAGTCTTATTAGCGAAGTTAGCCGAGCGATTGTTGGATCTGATCGGGCAAGAAGTGAATTATAAACAGCGTTCACTTCATGTTGGGGCGAGCTTAGGTATCAATTTAGTTGATGGCTCAGAGCGTGATATTGACGTGATTCTAAAGGTTGCTGATGAGGCTATGTACCAAGCGAAACGCAAAGGAAAAGGTCAGTTTGTGTTCGCTCGTGAGGGTAAATAGGCACCGGTGTTTGTGAGCTCACCCTAAGTTGTTGTATCATAAGTGATAGGTTGAATATTTTTAATTAAAAGGTCTGCTAAGCATGAATGTTTTAGTTACAGGTGGCATGGGTTACATTGGTAGCCATACAAGTATCCAGATGATCAACGCAGGTATGACACCTGTACTTTTTGATAGCTTGTACAACAGCAAACCAAGCGTTCTAGAGCGCATCGAAAAAGTCTCGGGCGTTCGTCCCAACTTCATTGAAGGTGACGTTCGTGATAAAGCGCTTTTGACTGAAACTATGAAGCAACACAACATCGAAGCGGTTATCCATTTTGCTGGTCTGAAAGCCGTCGGAGAGTCTGTGGAAAAGCCTCTTGAATACTACGACAACAACGTAAACGGCACTTTAGTTCTTGTTGATGCAATGCGTGATGCGGGTGTAAAAACCTTGGTATTTAGCTCTTCAGCAACGGTATACGGTGATCCTGCAAGTGTGCCAATTACTGAAGACTTCCCAACAAGCGCTACCAACCCATATGGTCGTAGTAAACTAATGGTTGAAGAGTGTTTAACCGATTTCCAAAAAGCCAATCCTGATTGGAGCATTACACTGCTGCGTTACTTTAACCCTGTAGGTTCACATCCAAGTGGTGAGCTAGGTGAAGACCCGCAAGGTATCCCAAATAACCTAATGCCATTTGTCTCTCAAGTAGCAGTGGGCCGCCGTGAATTCCTATCTGTATTTGGTAGCGATTATCCAACAAAAGACGGGACTGGCGTTCGCGATTACATCCACGTAATGGATCTGTCTGATGGCCACATCGCAGCGCTTGAGAAAGTAGGGTGCAAAGACGGTCTTCATATCTACAACCTTGGTACGGGTAACGGTTCAAGTGTGTTAGACATGGTTAAAGCATTCGAACAAGCAAGCGGTAAAGAGATCCCTTACAAGCTAGTTGAACGCCGTCCTGGTGACATCGCAGAGTGTTGGGCAGATCCAGCTAAAGCTCAGAAAGAACTGGGCTGGAATGCAAGCCGCACATTGGCTGAAATGACCGAAGATACATGGCGCTGGCAGTCAACAAACCCGAATGGATTCCCTGGTTAACCTAGTGGTTTCGTGAATGATTCAAAAATTAAAAGATGCTTTCGGGCATCTTTTTTGATCTTAATCGAATAAAAAGTAAATTAGTGGTTAAAAAGTATCATTCTGTATCCGCTGTGTTATTATGCTCGCGAATTATATGTTTAATGTTAATTTTCTTTGGAGTTAATCATGGAACTAGGCCTAATCATCACTTTCATCGTTGCTGCTGCAGTAATGGTTAAAAAAGAGATGGCAGAGAAGTAATTTCACTTATTACCTTTTTTATACAATTTTTTAGTGAAATAATAAAAGCCAGCATTTAGCTGGCTTTTTAGTATCTGCAATTCAGTTTTTTAACGAATTAGAATTCGTATTTAGCTGTAATTGACCAGTTACGACCTGCTTGCGTGTAATCTTTATCTTCTTGTGAGAATCCACGAACGTCATTCCACGAGTAGTACTCTTCATCCGTAACGTTGAAGAGACCTGCTCTAAGCGTAAGATCCTTCATCGGCAAGTAGTATGCTGTTAGGTCAACTACAGTTGCTGAATCAATTGGTAGAATTTCATCATTCAAACCATCGCTGTTGATATCACTAGACTTCTTACCTGCTGTGTAGCTTATGTTAAGTGATGTACCCCATAGTGCTGAAGGAGCATCATAGTTAAAACCAACGACAGCGTTCCAAGGGTTTACACTGTTAAGAGGATTACCTTCGCCATCTTCACCTTCAGTATACGTTGCAGAAACACGAGTACTAACACCTTTCACTGGCATGAAGCTATTCCAAGACTGTGTATTTGACGCTTCGATACCTTTAATTACGGCTTCATCAATGTTTACATTCTGATATATTGTTGGATCGGCCGGAGTGGCTGAGCCACTAACTGCTACGTTATCAATAAAGTTATCATAATCGCTGTAGAAGATAGCGATTTCGCTTGATGAATAATTTGTGTTATGACGCCAACCTAACTCGTATGAAATACTTTCTTCAGCTTCTAAGTCAGGGTTAGGGGCATTCAAATAACCGTGAGCAGGATTACCAAATGAGTAGTAAAGCTCTTGGAAATCAGGAGCTCTAAAGCCTTGGCTGATTTGACCGAAGATCTTATTTTCATCATTAAGCGTGTAAGTTGTACCCAAACGTCCGGTAACAGCTGAGTCTGAATATTTTGCATAAGACTCTTCTGGGTTACCACTTGGGTTTTGACTTGTATCACCTGGATCAGTTTCAAAACCATCAAAACGAACACCCGGAGTAATCATCCAATTTCCGATCGTCATTTCATTTTGAGCAAAGAATCCATATTTTCTTTCAGATGCGGCAGGGATGTAGAAAATAACTTGGTCTGCGCTGATGGAGTTATATTCGTTATTAACGTTTTGAATGTCTTTGTCCGAATATGAAGCGCCATAGATAAAGTAGTTTTCTACATTACCCGTCATGAAGAACTTATCGAATTGCACATCAAATTGATAACCTTCATCCTCGTAGATATAGTCCTTTTTCTGAACATTACCTGCCGGAGGTAGGAACATACCGCCATTAGAAGTACGATTAGTTACGCCATTCTCTTCTTTGCTCAGCCAGTCAGCTTGCCAAGTAATAGTATCTGCAAACGCTAGGTCAGCATCCCAAATATGTTTGATACCGATTTGCTGTTGGCTAGTTGTGTCTTCGCCAGTGTAGTCGGTGTAACTTGCACTATTTAAATCGGTATCACCAGAATTCTCAATGAAGTTACCAGAAAACTCTAAACGGTGTTGTTCGTTTAATTGGTACTGAAGCTTAACCAACAAGTTGTTGTTCTGAGTATCTTGCTCATCAGGTGTACCAAAGTTATCAGTTTGCTCACCGTCTCTGCGAGTATAAGCAACTAACGTTTCTAGGTCGCCAATACGATTTGCTAAAGCAACCGATTCGCTAAAGGTATTATCAGATGAAGAGTAGTTGAACTTCGCGTGGCCACCGAAGTCTTTGTCTTTTAAAAAGTCACTCGGGTCTTTTGTTTCGAACGCAGCAATACCACCAATCGCGTCAGAACCATACAGAGAAGAAGCCGCACCTTTAACAATCTCGACAGACTTCAACATATCCGTATCGACATCAATGCGTGAAGAGTTAATGAAGTTATATGACTGAGTACCACTTGGAGTAAATTGGCTAGTTTGTGATACTCCATCAACGATAACCTTTACTCGGTTACCTTCCATACCACGAATGTTAATACCTTGAATCCCTTGGCGAGAATTCGTCGTCACCGTGACACCTGGTGTGTACTTAAATAAGTCTTCTACATCCGTAACCATGTTTTTTTCGATATCTTTATCGTTAATCACAGTTACCGACGCAGCAACATCTTCAAGTTGTTGATTAGTACGAGTCGAAGATACAACAACCTCGTCAAATAGGGCATAATCTTCAGCAAAGGCTGATGTTGATGAAAGCGCTAAAACGATTGAAGCAGAGAGCAGGGATTGCTTATACATCTGATAGTTACCTTAGTTCCATAGTATTATCTTGATTTGCGAAATATAATATTGGATCTAAATGATAATTACTATTATTTGCATTTAAATAATTTTCAATTTTATCAACTAACTCATAATTAATACTCTTAAATATCTGTATTAAAAAGACTTTTACAGTTCCATTCACAGTCTGAATGCTTCTGTTTTTGTGATTCAAGTCTCATTTATAAAGTAGGAAAGCTATGCATAGTCCAATAACACTTGAAGCGTTACACATCCTAGACGCCATCGACCGACGTGGAAGTTTCGCCGCCGCGGCCAATGAAATGGACAGAGCGCCTTCATCACTCAGCTATCAAATACAGAAGCTTGAACAAGATCTAGACATCATGATTTTTGACCGCTCAGGCCACCGTGCAAATTTCACGGAAGCGGGTCAGTTGATACTTGAGCAAGGTAGAATCATTCTTGGAGCTACAGAACGTCTTGTTAACGAGGCAAGCATTCTAGCCAATGGTTGGGAGCTCGATTTGACCATCGCCTTTGATGGCATTATCCCGATTGCTAACTTTTTCCCACTGGTAGATGAACTAGGAAAAATCAGTAAAACACGCGTTCGTTTGCAAGAGGAAATCTTAGCGGGTTGTTGGGAATCTCTCACAGATGGTCGTGCTGACTTATTGGTATGCCCTAAGCTCGATACAATTCCAAACGATATGAAAAGTGACGCAATTGGTAAAATGGAGATGGTGTGGGTCGCGGCATCAAGCCACTATGTTCACAAGCGTTCTGGTGAATTCGATCAGAAGGCGAGAGAAAGTTACAGGGTTATTGCCATTGCAGACACCGCACGCGATCAGCCAGCACTAAGCATCAATATTCTAGAGAAACAGCCACGTTTAACCGTGACAAGCTTTCCTGCGAAAGTAGAGGCTTTGACATCAGGACTAGGGATTGGCACCTTACCGAATAGTGTCGCTAAACCTTTGATTGAATCTGGCGTACTACAGCAGATCTCCGGTACAGAACCACAACCGATCGATATTGTTATGGCTTGGCGACGCAACAAAATGGGCGACGCCAAGTCTTGGTGTATCCAACATCTTAAAAAGACATGGGCGTTAAAGTAACGGTAACACCATATCTGCAGTACCATCTTCAAAACTGATATCTAGCTTAAAACCGAGCTTTTGAGCTAGTGTCAGCATCCCTCTATTGGTTGGCATCGTCATACCCGACATCTGCTTGGTCTGCTTCGCACGGCAGTAATCGATAACCTTGGTCATAAGAATGCGACCTAGACCAACACCTTTAAGGTCAGAACGAATCAATATTGCGAATTCGGCGTCTGTGTTCTCAGGGTTAATCAGCGCACGGGACACGCCGATGATCGCTGGAACGCCTTGTTCCTCGCGAACGACCACAAAGGCGATTTCTCTATCGAAATCAATCTGAGTGAAATTCGCCAACGCCTCATGATTGAATTCACCGACATCACTAAAGAAACGCTTATAGAGATCTTCCTTAGACACACGGTTAATGAAGTCAGCATGAAGCGGTTCATCTTCGGGAAGAATAGGGCGTAACAACACTTCGGTTCCATCTTTTAGCTGGATACGTTCTTCAAGCTCGACCGGATAAGGGCGAATCGCAAGACGTTCCTGTGGATCGCCTTCGTACGCTTTCAAGATGATATCGGCATCTAATATCGTGAACTTGTCACCATTGGCCAGTACTGGATGGATATCCAAATCATGTATTTCAGGGCAATCCACTACCATTTGCGATATACGTACCAATAACTCAGACAAACCTTCTATATCGATGGGGTTAGGGAGTTTTTGTAGACGAATCTTGCCGCTTTTTATCGCTCGAATAATCAAGTAACGCGCCAGTGTCATGTTGAGCGGTGGAAAAGCAGCTGCGGCATCAATCGACTCATCCCACTCCGAACCACCTTGTCCAAGTAATATGATTGGGCCGAAGGTTTCGTCTGTTGTAACCTTAATACGCAACTCTTGGCCGCCCGCGAGCTTAGCCATACCTTGAATTAACAAGCCGTGGATGTTTGCTGTAGGGAAGGATAATTGAGAACGATCGAGAATTGCCTGAGCCGCATTGGCAACTTCACTGCTGTTTCGCAAATTGAGCATCACGCCTTGTACGTCTGACTTATGTGCAATATCCGGCGAACGTAATTTTACTGCGACGGGATAACCGATCGTTTCAGCGATGTGTACCGCTTCACTTGGGTCAGAAGCGATCCAAGTTGGTAACACATCGAGGTTGAAGCTCTTGAAAAACTGACTGTTTTGGTGAGTATCAAGGCTAACTGTATCTTTATCCAGTAGTTTTCTTTCTATCCAACCTTTCGCATCTGCTAGATCTTCAATGTGTACTTTTTCTGCAGTGGTCGGCGTTTCCATTAACTGACGTTGGTTACGTCTGTACTCGACTAAGTGCATGAATGCGACCACAGAGCTTTCAGGGGTCCGATAAGTTGGGAAACCCGCTTCGGTAAACAGCTTTCGTGCGGGCCTTGCTGTTAGCTCACCAGACCAATTCGTCAGGATGTTAAAGCGCTTGTGGCGAGGGTGCTTCTTAATCGCTTCAATAATTCGTTCTGCCGTTTTAGCGGAATGTGCGACCGCTGAAGGGCTGTGCATGATAAGAATCGCGTCTGCTTCATCGCCATCGAGTAAGATGTTTATAGTGTCGATATAACGTTGATCACCAGCGTCGCCGACAATATCGATAGGATTGCTATGAGACCAACTCGATGGCAAAACCTTGTTCAACTTATCAAGTGTCTCTTCTGAAAACTCTGCGAGCTTACCACCGCGGTCAAATAGGGTGTCCACAGCCATAATCGCAGGGCCGCCACCATTAGTAACAATAGCCAAGCGCTCGCCTCGCAATGGTACTGAATGAGTCAGTGTTTCTACCGCAGCAAACAGTTCATGTAAGTTCTTAACTCGTAGCATGCCGCTGCGTCGGATTGCGGAATCATAAATAATATCTAATGTGTCGGCACCGCCAGTGTGAGCCATTGCTGCGGCTCTGCCTTTCGCCGTTCGACCGCCTTTCAACACCAAAATTCGTCGGTTACGCGAAGCCGCACGCGCTGCAGAAATAAAGCGCCTCGCATCAGTAATGCTGTCTACATAAAGCAATATCGCTTCGGTGTGAGAGTCGGTACTGAGATAATCCAATAACTCCGAGAATTCAATATCGCTACCATTGCCTATAGAGATAAACGCCGAAAAACCGATCTCTTTGTCATTAGCCCAATCGAGAATAGTGGTACACACAGCTGCCGACTGAGAAACAAAGGCGATCTTACCGGGTAATGCTGTCACTGGAGAGAATGAGGCGTTCAAATTTAACCAAGGAACAATCACCCCCAAACTATTGGAACCCAACACTCGAATGTTGTGCTTTTTGGCAATCGCTAGGCATCGTTCATCATACGTCTCACCATTATCGCTTTCTTGCTGCATGTCTGAAGAAAGCACAATGACAGAGGCTATACCTTTCTCAGCCAGTTCTTCAAAAATAGCGACATTACGGGTCGCATTGGTACACAAGATTGCGAGGTCAGGAACAATCGGTAACGACAAAATGTTCTTGTAAGAAAGCACACCGGCCACTGAATCATATTTCGGCGTAACCGGCATCACCGCACCTTTAAAATCCCCATGCAACAAATTGTTCATAACAATATATCCTGCGCGTGTTTCTCGTTGAGAAGCACCAACAACAGCGATTGAACGGGGTTTAAGTAGGGGATCAAGATGATTCATAGACATATCCTAGCAATGCACGTAACTTCATCGTAACTTACTTTGCACTCACAGGTTGATGGCAAATTCACCGAATTCAGATGAATAAGCAAACACTGCATAAAGTTTGTGAAATAGGTCACCCACTAATGGTGTATAATCCCAAAGTTAACTTGATTCTAAACCGACGTATCGGCATGATTTATAGTAATTATTATTAAGGATATAGAGCTTTCCATGAAAAAATTTGCAATTGTGACTTTGCCACTGCTCTTGGCTGCGTGTGTATCTGACGACTACGTTACCAATGTCACTTCAGATAGTTATCAAGAAGAGTACAAAACGGCAAAAGTTGAAGCTCCAGTTGTATCTCAATCTGAGCAAACAAGCGTTGTTGAAGAAAATGTTGTCAACGTTATCAGAACCGAACCTGTTGAACAGAAAGTCGCTCAAACGACTCAAGCTAAGCCAGTTGCAGTAGTGACAGGCCCAACCAAGAAACAACAAGACATGAACCAACGTTTTGGTTACACAGTTCAAGTTGTTGCTGTTGGCAGCCAAAGTAAAGTCGATTCTTTCGTGAAAATGCTACCTACGACTTCTCAACCAGTTTGGGAAAACTACAAAATGGTTAACGGCACTAAGTGGTTCACGGTACTTTATGGTGACTACGCAACACGCTTAGAAGCTAAAAAGGCAATCTCAACACTGCCGAACACTTTCCAAAACTTGAAGCCGTTCGTTAAGAGCATTGATGACATCAAGAACTCTGAATACCCAACGCTTAACAAGTTGAACTAAGTTTTGATTCATAAAGAAGGGGCAAATGCTCCTTCTTTTGTTTTAAGACTCGCTGTTTTGTTTGATAGTTAATCGCTCGATCTTTCGAACGCAATTTTAACAATCAAAACACTGTACCTATCTCGACTTTTGTTTATCATTGAAGTCAGTACTCCTAGTTTCAAGGACCGAATTTACCCATGAACACCACAAACATCCTTCTACTTTGCGGCGGTGGATCTTCAGAGCATGAAGTATCTTTAGTTTCAGCCAATTACCTTTTTGAACAACTTAATAGCGTTGCAGATTTTAACGTTGTAAGAGTTGAAATTAAGAACGAAGGCTGGTGTCTTGATTCAGGTGAATTGGTTTATCTTGATATTAACGACCAAACCTTACGCGGTGACAATTTAGCATCTAAAGTCGATTTCATTGTGCCTTGCATACACGGTTTCCCAGGTGAAACAGGTGACATTCAATCACTGTTTGAAATGGCTAAAATTCCATACCTAGGTTGTGGTCCAGAAGCAAGCAACAACAGCTTTAACAAAATCACGTCAAAGCTTTGGTACGACGCACTTGGTATTCCAAACACGCCGTACCTGTTCTTATCAGACAACAATGATCAAGCTCACTCACAAGCAACTCAAGCATTTGAAAAGTGGGGTAAAGTGTTTGTGAAAGCGGCTCGTCAAGGTTCTTCTGTAGGTTGTTACCAAGTTAACCAAGTAGAAGATTTAAGCGAGGCTATCAACAAGGCGTTCACTTTCTCGGACCAAGTATTGGTTGAGAAATCAGTGGTGCCTAGAGAGCTAGAAATTGCTGCTTATGAAATCGATGGCGAGCTACACATCAGCAAGCCGGGTGAGGTGATTGCACCGAATGGCGCATTTTACTCTTACGAAGAGAAGTACAGTGCAGACAGCCACTCGATCACTGAAGTTGAAGCAAGTAATTTAACTGACGAACAGCGTGAATTGATTGCAGACAGCGCACGAAAAGTCTTCACCCAGATGAAGCTTCGTCACTTGTCTCGTATCGACTTCTTTTTAACGCAAGACAACGAAATCTACCTGAACGAAGTCAACACCTTCCCAGGTATGACGCCAATCTCCATGTTCCCTAAAATGGTTGAGCATGACGGCCACAAATTCAGCCAGTTCTTAGAAAACTGCGTGAGAACAAGCCTTTCTTAGGTTTCTAACTCGTTTTCGTTCACTTAGAGCTGAACCAACAAGTGCCTTGAGCTTTCGCCAAGGCGCTTTTTGTTTTTAACGCTAACCGTTTTTACAAATATCGTTTTAACCATAACTTATATCAAAATAGTAATATCCAAGTAATCTGCGACCCGTCATTGCCAAGGTATTAACGCCTTAAACTTCATCTTCTCACTATCAGCCGTTCCCGTGAAACCGACATATTGAGCTGGCATTGCCGGGCTAAGCCAACGACCAAAGTCCTGAATATCTCTCACCTTAAGACCTTGTTTCGACAACTCTTGTGCAGCACCAACACGAATCGAATTTCCAGAGAAATGGTGATTTTCTGGCAGTTGAAGTAAGTCGCTAGCTCTTCTCAATATCCTATAGATGGACGAATCATCTAAAGGCTGCAAACCAATATTCTCATGCTTGTCTATCGCACGAAATACTGGCAAGTCATCTTGTATACCAGTAAACGAAAGCCAACGTTGAAGTGCAACATTGGCTATTTGTGACAACTGATAAGCCGAATCTTTGACTGTTACTTGGTAATGATCTTCAACGTACTCAACATCACTCATCGATAACAACTTAAGCTCTGAGCGCTTTAAAGCACACTCGAACATCACGTTATAAATAGCAATGTCTCTGATCTCTTTCAGGTTTGCTTTCTCATGGGAGAGTAACGTATTCAAATCAGTGAGATGCACAGATGTCATAGCATTGGTTTGTTTAGCGTCACCGGCCATTTGAGATTGTAAGTGGAGTAGGGTAAAGCGAACTTGCCTGTGCTTGATCGGGTTAGCAAAGCTCAACACAGTATGCAACATGCTAAGCGTTGCAGTGTAACGTTTTAGCGATGCGTATTTTCTATCGTTAGACTCCGTTTCAAGAAAACGACGAACAGCGGTTATAGATGCGGGAAGTGTGTTAATACGATGTTTGGTACAGAACGCATGATAGCGATTCCAATCACTGTAAATGCCCAACAGTGAATTGCGAGAGTATTGAAATCCTGTCAACTCATCTATAATTTCTATTGTCGCGTTGCTGTTTAATTTTTCAACAAATGAATTAATTATCACAGAGTCAGTTAAAATAGGGACTTTTTTTCTCAAATTACCATACCTCGACAGGTGTTTTTACCATATTATGCTTGATATCATTATTAGTATACTTATGATTAATGCAGTGAAAACAGAAAGATGATTAATAGATATGGCTAATTCAATTTACCGAAGCGTCCATCTTCAATCGATAGATGCTAACAACACAGTTTGGCGTGCTAAGTTAAAAAACAACGTTATTCAGGGCAACCTAGCTGCCGTGAAAAAGAGTATTGATTGGTGGATTGATACCGCATCTATTATTGATCCAAAAGAATTCATGTCATTAAATAAGTCGAGAGGAACTGGTGGCTCGACTGAAAACTTCAACGGCTACCAAATCAAGAATGATACCGGTGAGCCTAATGCGTGGTATTGCATGTTTAACGGTCGCTTAATCAAAGGCGGCAAGGTTGCAATCCAACGCCATATAGAAGCTTACTTACTCGCAAAACAAAAAGCAGAGCAACAAAAGAAGTAAATTATGAGCCTAGTATATTCAACAGAAACAGGTCGCATTAAGCCTGAAGAAGAGAAAGTCCAACGTCCTAAAGGCGATGGTATCGTTCGAATCCAAAAAGAAACCAAAGGCCGTAAAGGCAAAGGCGTTTCTGTCGTAACTGGCTTAGACCTAGATGACGCACCATTAAAACTAATGGCAGCAGAACTCAAGAAAGTTTGCGGCTGCGGTGGCTCAGTAAAAGATGGCAACATCGAAATTCAAGGTGACGCGCGCGACAAGATCAAAGCGCACCTTGAAAAGAAAGGCTACAAAGTTAAATTTGCTGGCGGTTAATCTCTAACTAATACCAGGGTTAAAATCGAAGATTATTATCACTGGTTATTAGGTATTTTATGGTAAATAGCCAGTTTGGTTAAATACACAGTATAAATTAGAGAATATCGGCACAATACAAAGGCAGGGCATCACACAAAGATACCTGCCTTATAAACATCAAAATCCATTTAACATAACGTACATAATACGCAGTTAATAATACGTGTAGTTAATTCTAAAGGTAGTATTCTCATCTTTTGTCCTTAAAATCCTTGTTCCAACTGACTCTCACGCTTCTTGCGCCGTTCAGGGTTTTCTTAGCGCATTTGAAATCAAATAATTATATGTGCGGCCAACATCTACACAATCCAACCTTCATTCAGCAAATCTAATTGACGAGAAACTTTGTCCATCTGATTTAACTTATCTTGCCACTTCTCTGTTTGCACTAACGAACCGCCGCGTTGTGTGTGATTCTTGTGAGCATTGCTGTTGTTTCTTTTTCAGATTTCACACACGCGACCAATGTTTTTTATCAACTGCACATGCTGAGCTTTCGTTCAAATCCATCAGCTAATAAAGTTCGTCTGTCTTACGTAGATTCGCACACACATTTTTCAAACCTTCTTAACGATTCTCTCTAGAGTTAGTACTTTGTGTTCAGTTTGCATAGATTCATTACACTTATTGCTGGTACACAACACCGATACTTGGCAGATCCATAATCACGGTTTGCCCTGAAATTACGTTCAATTGGACTTAGGTAGCTTTGGTAATAAACCTAAGAGTTACTTTAAACCCATTGCGCTTAGTTTTTCTTTACTTGTTTTCTCTAACTGATATGCCTGCTTTGAAGTCGCAATGGTGTTACCGCCTGAGATTAGAAAGCTTATAATGTTTATCGACACATGTAATCAATAAGTAAAGTGACACTGTAGCTAGCTGTACAGGTAAAGCTTGGTCCTATGGAACACAAAATAAAGAACCCAAACAATAACTGTATATTTACACAGTTAAATTATTATCCCCTTAAAAACGTTACCTTTCGTATAAATACCGAACAAAAACAACGCTATTTAGGCATATATCTGTCGCTGGGCGCGTATTTTTGCCTAGCAATCACGCTAGTGTCGTTGATCTCTTTTAATACGCTCATGGATAAGAACTACATCATCACACCTGACAGATAGCCTACGCGCGTAAATACGGACAGAGACCACGATGGTGGCACCGTAGGCTCATTACATAAGTCAGAAGATGGAATTAAGTTACAGCGTGACTTTGAACAAACCTATAGCTTACCCTTCTGTGAAATTGAGTACGTTAAGAGATCGACCCAAAATAAAGGGCTCGATCTCTCAACGTTCGATTCGGTCACCATCAATATAGAATATGAAGGTCAAGAGGAGCCAAGGTTTCGATTCTACATACGTAACCACGACGACAACTACAGCGCTCAAAGCGACCCTATTTCTAACAAGTTCTATCGCTTAGACTTATCATTCCCCAATAGAAAACACATCGATTTAGCATTCTCAAATTGATACGCGCCGCATTCCTTAATCGACTTCTACACAACACCTTACGCCTCGTAAGCTTTTTAAATACTTATTCTGTAAAGCACATATGTGGCAACGAAGCTTGCTCTAAGCGGTGGTAAGCCATTCGCGATATCGGTTTTGAACATTACCGCTGTGGATTGTTTCACTCTGTTCTTAGATAAAATCCTCATTTGTCTGCTTCTGATCATTCATGGATTCTCATCCGTTCAAAATACAAGTCACAACGTCACTAGCCGTAAAAACACCATATATTTAGCCATTTAGACATGGTGACACAAATACTGACACCTAAAGTGGCGATTGTTTTACTTTCAGATCTTGCTGTAATTTAATTACAACTCAAAGCCAAGTAAAGCCTGAGAAGTTAATTACTCTGACGTAACTTGTTGAATAAAAAGTATTTAAGAGTTTAGGACAGGTCGGGATTTAGAGAAACTAAAGAGTAGGTATGTACGAGATAATATACTAGAGGGTAATATATTTAGTTATAGTGCACTATCGTACTAAAAAAGAAGGGCTGATGCCCTACTCTTCTTTATTACTCATTTCTTCACGGATTTGCTCAGCAACGATTTTGATAGCTTGTGCTGTGCTGATGCCTTGGGTCATCATTTCTTGAATTCGTTCAACAGCTTTCTGTTGTTCTTCGTGAGAAAGGGTTGGTAAGTCGTTTAGCATGCTCTGCTCCTTTATTTAGGAGCAGAACTATATAAGGACTGTTAGTAACTAGCAAGGAAATTGATGGATGCACCCATTGCATTTTCATTCGTGTAGTTAGCACTTAGATCTAGCTGAAACAAGTTCAATGGCGAGATACCAACACCAGCTGTCACTGTTCCTTCTGAATCAGAGTAAGCCAGGTTCTTGTAATACCCTCCCCTTAGCTTAAGCTGACGTAACAGGTCGACTTCAGTACCAACACGAATCATCTGTTCGTTGTCTTCGAACGAAGTAAACTTCTCTGCTTCATTCAAATCATAATCAACACTCAACGTAAAGTAATCAGAAACGATCCCCGCACCAACAGTGTAGACAGGCCCCAGGTTATAAGAATGACTCGATGTTACTGTTCTTGTAGCCCCTGTGCTGCTTGTTAGCTGTTGGCTAACGGATTTAGTTTCAATCTCACGGTCTATAATATTCGTTGCAGAAAAACCCACTCTAAATGGGCCGTAAAACCAAAGCGCACCTGCATCAATATTAAATGTAGTTTCCGCGGTGTCGTTTTCTCGAACATCACTTAGATCGTAGTTTTGTGCCGAGGCAATGTAGTTATACGTATAGATTCTTTGGAGTTTTGGAGAAATACCAAACGACAAATGTTGTCCCATGAACGTTTGATATTTTGCTAATGATATACCAGCTTCCATAATGCCAATAGAAACAGCTTTAACAGCAGTTAACTCAGCATTAACCAAGTCACTATTAGCAGCGTCACTAGATGTATCAGGGGTTACAAATGATTCAGTGTATGCTTTTGCAAATACGTTTGCTGCAATATACTGATTTGGTAGAGCGAATGCTACAACACCACCTAAATCAACATTCAGGCTATCACCATTAAGAGCATCTAGATCAGAACCAGTCACAGTACCTGACTCAATGCTGTCAACTAAATTATCGATATCATCAACTAAGTTATTAGGGTCATTATAATTACCGCCAAAACTTGGCGTGATCATTCCCATGTCATCATTACGACGATAAATCGCAACAAGTGCTGGGTTATAGAATGGAGCAGTTAGGAAGTTTGCTGAAACAACACCAACACCACCCATCGCATCACCACGCGCTTCAATGGCGTAGTTTGCTGCTGAAAGAGGAAGACTGGCGAATGCAATTGATGCTGCGAGTAGTTTTGTGGTTTTTTTCATGCCGTTTATCTTTGTTAGATCCCTTACATAGTTAACGGCTCAATTCTAAATTACTTTAACTCTTCTTCGCTAGAAATATCATAAGTTTTACTGATAGTTTGTGCTTGTTCTATCGCTATGTCACCTTGCCAGCGTGAATGCACCATTGAAACCGCCAAAACGTAGCGATCATTGGGAAGTTCTTCGCCAGTTAGGTTCATTGGATAATCAGATTCATAGCTCTTGCCCCACACCTGCTCATAGTGTTCATCGATGTAATCGTACAAACCAATTTCGAGCTTAGGAAGCGGACAATAAGGGTTCAGCAGTTCTTTTTTATCGATGCGCCACGTGTCTTTTGATGCCCAACGAACTTGCTGACGAAAAGCAACGTCACCAAGAATAATCCAAGTACTCCATGAATTACCGCCATCGCCTTTCACACTTAAACGATACAGGCCTGACTCAAGTTGAGATGCTAAATTGTAACGCTTGCGGTATAGGCTCACCGATGCGTTGTTTACCACTTCACTGTCTTTGGTTAGCTCACTGTCCGATGAAACAATCTTATCGACCCATTTCTCGAAGGTAATATCTTGAATGTTGTTTTCGGATTCAACATCAATCGATACGCGAAAAGTATCTCGGCCAGGGCTTTGAATGATGTGTCTTTTAACGACGACTGAACTGATCCAATCTGGGAGTGTTTTTCTGGTGAGGGTTTTACCACAATCTTTGTTCAATGCTTGATCGAACAGCTCATTGAGGTGATCTTCTCGTGATTGAGAAGAGTTGATTTGCCAAACTTCCACTAGTGAATCAAACATCTGAGGTAAGTCATTATCCAACAGGTGTTTATGAACTTGAGTTAGAGTATCACTACTCTTAAACCAATCCGCAGCTTGCGCGGTATTCACCACGCAAGACAACATTAATAGTGGAAGTAAGGCTTTTTTCATTACGCTTTCATCTTGTAACCAACGCCACGCAGCGTTTCGATTTCTAGACCCGGCAGTTTCTGTCTTAGTTGCAGAACGTGCGTGTCTACCGTACGTGTTGTTGGGAAATGGTTGTAACCCCATACATGGTCAAGCAGCTCATCACGAGTGAATACACGGCCAAGGTTGCTTGCCAAAAATAGCAGTAGGTCAAACTCAGTACGCGTTAGGGTGACTTCCAGTTCATTGAAAAACACTTCACGTGTCGCTTTATCGATAACTAGATTTTGAGCCATCACTTTTGATGCATCTTGATCTTCAGCATCAGGCAGGCGTAACTGCGCGCGAATTCGAGCAAACAATTCAGCTTCAGCGAAAGGCTTAGTTAGATAGTCGTTTGCACCTGAGTCTAGGCCCGCAACTTTGTCTTTTACTGTGACGAGAGCCGTTAGCAAAATAACTGGGATGTCTTTCTTTTTCTTCCAACCTGGAAGTGAATCTACTGAGTCACCATCAGGAAGTTGACGGTCTAGAATCACTAGGTCCGCTTGTTCCCAGTAGCCTTCAACTTCAGAGATCAGTTCTGCATGCAAACATTCATATCCAGCTTGCTCAAGGCTAACTAATAAACCGTCAGCTAAATTTTTATCATCTTCAACGAGAAGCAATGTCTGTTTCACAAGGTATCTCCAAAATAAATGTTGTTGGGGGGCCGATAAGCGTCATGTGACCGCCCATTTTTCCGACCATAGATTCCACTATCGTCAGACCTAAACCGAGTCCACTCTTACTTACGAATGGCTTTCTTAGTTGCCCCCAATCTTTGCGGGACAAGTCTCCATTATCTATAACTTTGAATGTCAGCTTCTTGTCAGAAGTATTCAGTTCTAGTATCACTGGTGCGACACCGTATTTCACGGCGTTTCTGATCAGGTTGTCGATGCACGTTCCTAACCAATATACGTTTATTTTTGCAGCAATATCTTTGTTTACACGGAGTTCAATACCCGGTGCAAATTCTTCTTCAACTTTGTATTGAAGCCACTCTTCAACGCTTGGTACCCACTCTGTTGCGAGCGGTTGGTTGTCTGATTGCAAATAGTCTTTACTTGCTTCTGCCAACTGTCTTAAACGGCGTGTATCTTCACACAGCCTACGAAACTCATCATATACTGATTCTGGTAAGTGTTCGAACTCGCGTCTGAACCCTTCAACCGTCAATGACAAACTTGCAATCGGCGTTCTTAATTCGTGCGTTAGGATTTGAAGCACCAGCATGCGGCTCTTCATCTCTTGTTTCTTACTGTTCCAACGGTAAACCGCCCAACCTAAGACAAGCATGATGTTGGCAATAACCAAGATAAACATGGCGACTTGCAGAAGCTCTGAATGATCTTCTATTTCCCAACACACATTACCACGCTGGACAAAACAGCTTTTACCTTCTGAAGACAAGCTAAACGATAACCCAGCAAGCGTGGCATTTTCGTTCCAGACTGATTTTTTATACAGGTAATATCTGTAGCCGCGTTTTACCCACATCTCATCAAGCTCAACAAACATACTCGCACCCGCTAACAGCGCGGTGATTGCTTCGCTATCCATTTGTTGCAAGCGAGACAGTAGTTCATCGTGTTCGGTGTTTGGTCGCTCTTGAATATGCATAAAGCGCTTCAGAGAGTCGAATTTTTCTGGGTACTTCTCAACGTATCGTGCCGCATAAGAACCGCCGCCAGGGTGAATCAAACCACTACGGCTAAACCAACGGTCAGAAAGCTTGGTGCCTTTACACATTGCACGAGTAAAAACTAAAGGCTCAGTAATCAAAGGGCTTAACGGCAGTTTACCACTACAGGTTTTTGATAACTGGTACAAGCGCTGAATGTCTTTTAACGGGTACTCTGCTGTTTGTGGCAGCATAGAAGACGGCATGATCAAACGTGTTGGATAATCAGCCTGTAGCACTCGAATATCGTAAGATTCGATTGCCGTTTCATGATCAAAGAGTTTGGTGAAATTATCGATACGCTCAGGTAAAGAGTCGGCAAATGCGTTTGCAGACACAGACAACGTAGCGATAAGAAGAGTAAATGTTCTTTTGATGATCACAAACCAACGCAAATTCATATAGATCAACCAAATATATACCATTCGCTATCAAAGATAAATTTTTAACCGCATGAAAAACATTGAGAATGGCGAGCTACAGAGATAAAGGCCAATATATTACGGCCACATTGTACATACGTACTAGTAGGCTGATTGGCAAGCCAAACCTCAATTGCGACAAGTTTTGCATCAGGCTTCGTCAACTTCGTATCAACTGAGATCACACATAGAGTCGCTTTCGTAAGATAAAAAAAGGAGCTCAAATGAGCTCCTTATCGAGTTGTTACATATTGTTTAGAGGTGATCTCTATAGATGTTCTAAGATACTTAGACAACTCTTTTTAGCATCGCCAAACAGCATCTGCGTGTTCTCTTTGAAGAACAGTGGGTTTTGCACACCGGCGTAACCTGTGTTCATCGAACGCTTGAATACGATAACATTCTGAGCGTTCCAAACTTCAAGTACTGGCATACCAGCAATTGGGCTGTTTGGATCTTCAAGTGCTGCAGGGTTTACGGTGTCATTCGCACCAATTACCAATACAGTATCTGTCTCATCGAAGTCATCGTTGATTTCGTCCATTTCTAGAACGATATCGTAAGGCACTTTCGCTTCAGCAAGCAGTACGTTCATGTGACCCGGTAACCTACCAGCAACTGGGTGGATACCAAATCGAACATTAATGCCCTGCGCTCGTAGCTTGTCAGTGATTTCATGCACTGGGTATTGTGCTTGAGCTACTGCCATGCCGTATCCAGGAGTGATGATTACTGACTTAGAGTTTTTCAGCATATCAGCCACATCTTCAGCTGATGTTTCGCGGTGTTCACCTTGCTCTTCATCGCCATCAGACACAACCACTTCTTGGCCGAATCCACCAGCAATAACGCTGATGAAAGAGCGGTTCATCGCCTTACACATAATGTAAGACAGAATCGCACCCGACGAACCAACCAATGCACCAGTTACGATAAGCAGATCGTTTGCAAGCATGAAACCTGCCGCTGCTGCTGCCCAACCAGAGTACGAGTTCAGCATAGAGACAACTACTGGCATATCTGCACCGCCAATCGATGCCACTAGGTGGTAACCGAATGCGAATGCGATAAGTGTCATCACCATTAGTGCGAACATGCTGCCGTCTGCTTTAACGAACATGATCATCAGCAGTGTAGAAACTACGATAGCCGCTAGATTCCACTTGTGCTTATGAGGGATGTTCAATGCAGACGAAGAGATAACGCCACGAAGCTTACCAAACGCAACAATAGAACCCGTGAACGTCACCGCACCGATAAACACGCCAAGGAACACTTCCACTAGATGGATAACGTGCTCTGCATGAATATCTGCAGGGTTGATAGAAACAGCAGCAGGTGGATCGATGTAGCTGTTGTAACCTACAAGTACTGCAGCCATACCTACGAAGCTGTGCAGAATTGCAACCAGCTCTGGCATTTCAGTCATTTCTACTTTTCTTGCGTAGTGGATACCAATACCACCACCGATCACCATAGCGATGATGATCCACACAATACCAGCAGAGTGAGGGCCAAAGATCGTTGCGATCAACGCGATTGCCATACCCGTGATACCGTAATAGTTACCTGCACGCGCAGATTCCTGTTTCGATAACCCAGCCAAACTCATAATAAAAAATACAGCAGCAACAATATAAGCTGCTTGTACTAATCCTTCAGACATCTGTTACTCCTTAGTCTTTACGGAACATTTCAAGCATACGTTTGGTCACGGTAAAGCCACCAAAGATATTGATACTTGCAATTAATACGGCAATAAATGATAAGAACGTGACGACGCCACTTCCTTGTCCGATCTGTAACAGTGCACCTACTACAATGATGCCTGAAATCGCGTTAGTCACAGACATCAAAGGCGTATGCAGAGAATGGCTTACATTCCAAACTACGTAATAACCCACCACACAAGCGAGAACAAAAACGGTAAAGTGAGATAAGAACGCAGCTGGAGCAACCGAAGCTACCCAAGCGAATGCACCAACAGCTACCGCCATACCCGCCACTTTCTTAATTGGAGAAACAGGTTCTTCAACTTTAGGCTCTGGTTTGGCCGCTTTTGGCTTAGTTTGTTGTGGTTGAGCTGAAACTTGAATTGGTGGAGCTGGCCAAGTGACCTCGCCCTCTTTAACGACAGTAACACCACGCAGAACAACATCTTCAAAGTCGATATTGATGTTGCCATCTTTCTCTTTGCAAAGCAGTTTCAAAAGGTTAACTAGGTTCGTTGCATACAGTTGAGATGATTGAGTCGGCAGTCGACCAACCATATCAGTGTAACCAACCACCTTCACGCCATTAGCCGTTGTAATGACTTGATCCGCAACCGTGTATTCACAGTTACCGCCATTGGCCGCCGCAAGGTCTACAATCACACTACCTGCACTCATGCTGTCTACCATCTCTTTGGTAATCAGCTTCGGAGCCGGGCGACCTGGAATCAGCGCCGTAGTAATGATGATATCAACGTCTTTTGCTTGAGCTGCATAAAGCTCTTCCGCTTTCTTATTGAATGCTTCAGACATCTCTTTTGCGTAGCCGTCACCAGCACTGGTATCTTCCTTGAAATCCACTTCCAAGAATTCAGCACCCATCGACTCAACTTGTTCTTTAACTTCAGGACGAACATCGAATGAACGAACGATCGCACCTAAGCTACCCGCAGCGCCGATTGCCGCTAGTCCAGCAACACCAGCACCTGCAACCAGTACTTTTGCTGGTGGAACTTTACCCGCAGCCGTAATCTGGCCCGTGAAGAATCGACCAAACTCATGCGCCGCTTCAACAACAGCACGATAACCCGCGATGTTTGCCATAGAACTCAATGCATCTAACGCCTGAGCTCTTGAAATTCGTGGTACAGAATCCATCGCCATCACGTTGATGTTACGACTGGACAATTGTTCCATTAACTCTGGATTTTGAGCAGGCCAAATAAAGCTGACCAATGTTGCGCCATCTTTAAGAAGATCGATTTCATTTTTAGACTCGTCAACGATCGGAGCGTTAACTTTAAAGATAATATCGGATTTCCAAGCTTCATCTGCGGTGACAACTTTTGCTCCAGCTTGTTCATAAGCTGCATCTTCAAAACTTGCTAACGCACCTGCTTGTGATTCAACACAAACTTCAAATCCTAATTTTAGAAGCTGTTCTACCGATTTCGGCGAAGCAGCGACTCGCGTTTCACCTGCGAGCGTTTCTCTTGGTACACCAATTTGCATAGCTATTCCTTGACTATTGGCACGAATGACTTATTCGTTTGTATCTAACGACAACTAATACTTCAAGCGTTTTGTTCAAAGAACAGGAAAAGTTATTACTTATAACGATTTGGACGGAATTTAAGCGCTTCATTCGGATAAATGACGACCGTCTCGAACCAAGAGGTCAAACCACTTGCAAATAATCCTTTTAATAACAACTCACTAGCTGTTCTTTATCCATAAAACTAAAAAGAGCTTTCAGCATATACACTGAAAGCTCTCCAAATTATGACCAACATCAATTCTAACCCTAATTGGTTAGCTAAATATATTGTCGCCCATTTGGTCGATGAACATCTGCGATTTTTTGAGCATCAATTCATCGGCATCTTGTTTGTTTGAAACAACATCTGAACGAATAAAACGGTGAGTTTTGATTTCACCATCGAATTCTTTCTCGATTCGCCCAGCAACACGGTATTGACCAGATTCTGCAATGGCATCTTGATAGATATTGAAACCCTTATATTCGACTGGCTCAATCTCTACTTTTTGTTCGGTTTTTTCTTTGCCACCAAATAATCTAGAAAAGAATCCCACGTTTTTTTACTCCTTAAATGACCGTATTCACCCTAAACTATCATGACTGTTTACGGTTCAACAACGGCTTTTCATACCATTGCAATTCTACGTCATCGTCAAAATTGTGTTGACTAAATATAACAGGCACATTGTCGTCACGTTCACGTCTTCGATCGTCAATAATCATACTTTCTGCATTTTTGACCGCGATCTCACTATTGCGTTTATAGAGCACCAATTTGTCTTCTGGCAATGCTGACAGAAAATCGATATCAAAACGAATATAGATAGGTTTTAGCTGGCCCAAAGCCAAGCACGCGAGATCGGCCAACTGTTCGTTGGTATAACTAGACACATATTCCTCGGTAGCCAATACATGACCGACCAGAGTTTCCATATAGTTATGTACATCAACACTAATTTGCATACCACACCTCCATTTGTAGCGGTTTTTCTAGTCGCAGTCGTTTCTAAAGTCACTTGAAACCATGCAATTCCTAATAGCTTTCTATAACTCAGTTATAGGTTTTACTGTCCATAGTTGAAACTTAGGTATTATTTAATCTTACTCTGACTTCATTACAGATCTTCGTCGCTTAATGAAAAGGTCACTCAATGATAACTGATCATCAAGCCCTTTAAGTGACAGCGCCAACGTAAGAGCAGCAGAGCAGATTTTGTTAAGTATCTATAACGACTAATTAATTTCTCATATATACTGTGTAGTTCGTTCTAAGGTTAATAGCAACTCAAAATACATATAAAAATGATTGCACCAATAGCGACCTATGACTATGTTTTTGCTCTAATTTAGGTAAAAAGCTTGGCAATCGCTTGTTTAACCGTATCCTACGCATAGTATTAAATAATAAGATCATCAATATAGTTAGGCTCACCACATAAATGGCATCATCTTTTGTAACGTCGAGCATGTTTCGATTTTGCTTCCCTTTAGTCCTGTTAACAATTTTGCTCGTTGGTATGGACAACGTCATTCTCGTGACGGACTCAAATTTAGGGTTTGCTAGCAACCTCCCTTACATTTTATTGAGCGTTGCGGTTCTGCTATGCCATACGTTCAGACAAGGTCGAATGGCGATGGTATCGGTGACCATGCTTGTCGCTTATCTGATCATCCAAGTTCGCTTACAAACGCCTCTCAATACTGGCACAACGCTATTAGAGCTCTCGTTACTTGCGGCATTAGTACCTGTCACTTGCTTACTTGTTTATGCCTTCCCTGATAACGGCGTAAACTCAAAGTCGATGCTGTTCTACGCCATCGTTCTTGTTCTGTTTATGGTGTGGGCACAATTGATCGTCTCTCACTTCCATGCCGGCGGTTTTGAATCATGGAGTGATGGTCTTCTATTTATTGTCAGAGACTTCTCCAAACTGCCTTTTGTTTTAGTGCTGTATAGCCTTTGCTTGCTTGGCCTTACTGCCATTCTCGTGTTGGTGTATAACCGCTCTATCGATGTTGTGGTTTATAGCGCTATCCTGCTTTCTTCTTGTACGTTCATCTTCTTCGATATTCAGTACATCTCGAGCACCATGTTCTCGCTGTCAGGCACGTTGATCATCGTCTATGTGATGTCTGCTAGTCATGATATGGCCTTTAATGACCAACTGACTAACATTCCAGGTCGACACGCCTTAGAAGTCGATATGAAGCACTTGGGGCGTAAGTATTCGATGGCGATGGTCGATATCGATCACTTTAAGCAATTCAACGACACCTACGGACATGACATTGGGGACGATGTGTTAAAACTGGTGGCACGCATTCTGAGAGAAACCACAGGCGGCGCTAAAGCTTATCGCTATGGTGGTGAAGAGTTCACGATTATCTTCAAAGGCAAACATTCGGAACAAGTTAAAGAGCACCTTCAAGCTCTGATTTCCGAGGTTCAAAACTACGACATGACGATTCGCAATAGTCACGAGCGCCCTGACGATCATGAAGTGGGGATGAAAAAGCGTGGTAAGAACGGCAAACCATCGGAAGTGGTGAATGTGACGGTGAGTATTGGATTGTCTGACAGTACAACCACCAGACATCCTGAAGAGGTGTTGAAGCTTGCTGACCAAGCGCTGTATAAAGCGAAAGAAACCGGTCGAAACAAACTGTGTATTGACCGTTAACAATAGTTGATAGCGAAAGATATTGAGTGCTAGAGATCTAAATAGCTTAAGCCATTAATAGCGATCTGCTTCAATAACTATCACTTCCAAGTTCAACGAGCCTCATTGATTTGAGGCCGTATGGGCTTAACTGGAAAAAAGAGCTTAATCTTGGTTGAAGAATATAACCAAGCTGCCACCTTTTAAGCTACTTCCGTAGTTAATCGTAAAACCTATTCCCACGTTATCGACCCACTCATTAAACAGGTTTGGGTTAAGCAACCAACCAACACTGCCCTCGTAGTAAGATGTGGTGCCCATAGATGCCACGGTGTCACCACCAATATCAATTCGTCTTATACTCGAGTACATCGAAGTGATGTTCTTATCCCAACGCACGAGATCATAGAAAACCTTGGCTTCATTGGCGATATACCACCCTTCAGGATGACCGACATTGCCATTATTCGCCTCGCCCCAGCCGATGCCATTAAAGTAATGCCAACTGGTGCTCAATTTATACTTTCCCCAGTCATTCTTATCTTCGTACATCAGCTTGATTTTAGGCTCGATGATGTAAGCCCAAGCATCAGTATTGAGATATACGCCATCCAGTTGGTCTTGAATAGGCTTTAGCAACGAAGCGCGATATTCATAATCATTGCGGTAGTAAGAGATGTGGTTACCGATTGCAGAGCTGAAGCTCCAATATTCGTCTAGCTGGGACACATTCGCGAATTCGACGTAGCCAGACACTACCGACTCTTTTTGAAAATCGTTTCTGTTTGCTGCCGCGTACTCGACATCGTTCTCGATTCGCAATGCAGACAAGCGTAGCGTCACCTCTTGATGGTTGTCTTCGATGTAACTTGGTAATTCAAATGTGTAAGGCAAACTCAGGGAGGTGATGTTTTGGCGACGACTTACCGAATCATTCGAACCGATGTCTTCATTGTCCAAACTAAACACTTTATTGGGGTCAAAGTTATTGATACCAAAAGTGAAAACATCGGTGTCGTTGAGCAATACACTGGTGGCAAAGCTCTGCTCTAGATCCTTTCGAAAAAGATCAGATAGCGTATTGGCATTAACAGTGGTCGCCAAAGCGGTAAAAAATAGAGGAACCGCAAGCGTCCAAGATGTGTTAGTCATAGAAAATGACTTCGAATGTGGCATTTCTTTTATCACTTAAAGCACTTCCTAGCTCAAACGCTATTAGAAGTATAAATTCAAATATCGAAAAGAGCTCGCCAACTAACGCGCAAGCTCCAAAATGTTACGTTGTACAAAGGTATTTCTACCACTTTGCTTCGCTTGATAAAGCGCTTGATCGACCTTTTCGTAAATAGACGCAATAGATTCGCCACCTTCTGGCACAAATGACAACACACCTTGTGACGCTGTCACTCTATCCGATACCGTTGAGTGTTCATGAGCGTAGTTCATCTCATGCAATGCCTCTTTAACTCGAGTCGCGTGTACCTTAGCGCCTTCACTGTCTGTATCGCTAAGAATCAAAACAAACTCTTCACCGCCATAACGACCTACAAATTCTCCCGCACGAACAAACAGCTGTTTCAAGGTATTAGCAAGCCCTTGTAAGCACTTATCCCCTTGAATATGACCATAATTATCGTTGTAAGGCTTAAAGAAGTCTACATCTAGAAGTATGACTGTCATGGATATATTACGTCTTCCGTGCCACGCTATGCTCTCTTCAAGCTTAGTATCCATATATCGACGGTTATACAATTTGGTCAGGCCATCTTCGTTGGCTTGTTGCTGCAGAAGGATGTTCAGTTCTTCGAGTTTGGCTGTGCTTTGTTTTAGCTCTCGTCTCATGTGCGCGATACGTTGCATCGCAATCAGCTTAGAATTCAAAACAACCTTGTTTACTGGCTTGATCAGGTAATCATCGCCACCAGCGTCAATCGCTTTTGCGATCATCTCAGGTTCTTCGTGACCACTAAGAAAGATGATGGGAACCCATTCTGGGAATCGGCTTCGAACCTCATTCGCCACTTCAAAACCATCCATATCAGGCATGTTGATATCAAGTAACACGAGTTCAGGATCAAAATCAGAATAAACACTCAGGGCTTCTTTTCCGCTACCGACAGCTTCTACAATATGACCCAGTTGCTTGAGTCGGATAGCAAGTTGCATCCTGTCTAGTTGAACGTCATCAACCAGCAATATGCGCATTGAAGATCCCTTTTCTATCATCACATCACCTTTATCTAGTGTTGAATATTCAAAGTAGCTCAAATTTGGGCTTAAATCATGCCCTAATCTCTATATTATATTGACTTTTTTACAGATCTTTTTAGCATTGTTTCTTTTTAAAGAGAAATACTATGTCAGACGCTACAAACAACGAACAACAAGAAATCGATTTAACCACCATCTCACCAGAACTTCGTCAAGTTATCGAATTTGATGGCGTACCAAAAGAGATGCACTTTATGGTTACTTCTATTCACGAAGTGTCTGAAGAAGCAGTACGCGAAGCTTGGGATAGTCTTCCAGCAAGCGCACAAAATGTTTTAGACAACTTCGAGCAGTTCCACGCTCTAATCTCAGTTAGCCAAGCTTTCGCTGGTGTTAACGTGATGGAAGAGTTCCCTACTCTTAAACTTCCAGAAGACATGTCTGACGAAGAAAAAGAAGAGTACCGTGCTCAACTGCTAGACCAAGTTCTACACAACTGTGTAAAAGACATGGTTAAACAAATCAAGAAAGCTCGTCGTGATGCAATCTTGAAGCGTGATTTCAAAGAAGTTTTTACTAAGTAAGTCGCTAGTCGCCTAAACTAGGCTAAGCGCTAACAGTACTACTTAGAATTAAGCCGCATGTTTCTTTAAACACGCGGCTTTTTTATATCCGCTATTTTCTGTTCGTCGATCGTTACGTCTGTATGTTCTTGTTGCTAATGTTCATATGATTCGACAAATCATATGCTTTAACACTCATATAGCGTGGCGCAAAACTGGCAGTTATACCGTATAAAAATGACGCATGTATCCATTCATGGAATCAAGACCGAATTTTCAGAACCTATAACAGGCAGTATCGCGGCAATATCGAAAAACTGACCTTGTCAGGTTTAATGCGTTACCGCGATATCTCTTTGAGCGACACTCACACCTTTAATTTGAGCGTAAACACGCTGCCCGATTTCTAGATTTAACTCATCCAGCGCCCACAATGTAATGGTTGCCCATAGGTAGCACCCAGACTCTAACTCTAGCTCGACCTCGACACTCTGCTTATTTGTGCCTTGTTGGTGCGTCTCTACGCTTTTAATGGTGACAGGAAGGATGTTACGTATAGAAGTCCCTTTCGGCCGTTCTAGCGTGATAGAGACATCATTTGCCCTAACTTGCAGCCTCACTGTCGTACCAAGCTCACTCGATACTTTCTGAACCCATAACGACGTCGACTTTCCTAGCATCAGGCGAGACAGCGCATAATCGTCATTGTGTTCCGCTAATGTCGCTTCAAACAAAGAGCTTTGCTCTGAGAAAGATTGCCAAGGTTGCATGGCTCTCGATGCCCAAACCTCTTCCGTCACACCCGACGAAATCACTTTGCCTTGGTCAATAATCACAAGGTGATTTGCCAAGCGTAAAATTTCATTGAGGCTATGAGTGACATAGATGATCGGTATTTGGACGGTTTCGGATAAGTTTTCCAGAAATGGCATCACTTCGCGCTTACGAGGCAAGTCGAGAGACGCTAAAGGCTCATCCATCAACAAAATGCTCGGCTTTGATAACAAAGCGCGGCCAATCGCCACACGTTGCTTCTCACCGCCAGACAAACGAGCTGGGTATCGGTCAAGCAATGAACCCAAAGACAACAGCGAGACTATTTGCTCAAAGTGCGCTTGATCGACGCTTTTCATACCGTATTTAAGGTTCGCTGCCACCTTCATATGTGGAAACAATCGCGACTCTTGGAACACATAACCGACGTTGCGTTTGTGAGTCGGCAAATTAATGCCATTTTCACTATCGAACAGTGTGGTTCCAGATACGCTGATCAGACCTTTATCGGGCTGTTTAAGGCCACTGATTGCATTGATAAGTGAGGTTTTACCCGCGCCAGAACGACCAAAAATTGCCGTAATGCCGCTACTTGGTAATTCCAAGTCGATATCAAAGAACGTTTCACCAAGTTGTTGTTGATATTGGAGGATCAAAGCACTCATGCATTGCCTCCCAAGCGTTGTGCTGACTTTTTGTTGAGCCACTCAGATAGCATCAATGAACCCAGCGCTATCACAATAGAAATGACACACAAACGCGCGGCTTCCATTTCAGCGCCAGGGGTTTCAATAAAGGTATACATAGCCAAAGGAATGGTTTGAGTTTCACCGGGAATATTTGAAACGAAGCTGATGGTCGCGCCAAACTCCCCTAGGCTTCTTGCGAATGAAAGCATGGTGCCGGTAATGACCCCTGGGATCATCAAGGGTAAAGTGATCGTGAAAAACACACGAAGAGGTGAAGCGCCTAATGTAGCAGCCGCCTCTTCAAGCTTACTGTCTACGGTTTCTAGGCTCAATCTAATAGAGCGAACCATCAGCGGCAACGCCACAACCACACAAGCGAGTGCCGCGCCCTTCCAGCTAAAGCTGAATACAATACCAAACACGTCATTGAGCCACGAACCTATGATACCTTGCCTGCCCATCATCACTAGCAGTAAATAGCCAATAACTACAGGTGGAAGTACCAAAGGTAAATGGACAATACTCTCAACAATGCTCTTACCTACAAATTGTTTCTTAGCAAGTAGCCATGCTAAGCCAATACCGATAGGGATAAGCCATAAGATTGCAAACCCAGCGACTTTTAAGCTCAGCATTAAGGCTTGGTATTCGTATTCCGATAAATACATCATTTAACGCACTTCAAATCCAAAACTGTTCAAGGTGTCTTTCGCTTTTTCGCTCTTTAGGAAAGTATAGAACTCTTCTGCCACAACTTTATCACTCAACTTCGCTACAGGGTAACGTATTGGTGTGTGCAGATCTGATGGGAAGGTCGACACTAGGTTTACTTCTTTAGAAAGCAACGCATCCGTTTTGTAGACAATGCCAAGCTTAGCTTCACTGCGCTCGACTAAGGCTAAGGCCATACGAACATTGTTACTTGGTGCCAATCGAGTTTTCACATCGTCCCATACACCTAACGTTTCTAACGCTTCTTTTGCATAGATACCAGCAGGAACCGACATGGTGTTACCCACTGCGAGCCTTTCATTAGTAAGCAGTTTAGCCCATTGTTCACCTTTTGATAGGTCTAACGTTACCGATGTCTCTTTAGGAGCAATCAGCACCAGTTCGTTTTCACATAGGTTTGTGACATTGTCACTATAAACCAATTTACGATCGACTAAATGCGTCATCCATTTCTCATTTGCCGAGATAAAAATGTCTGCTGGTGCTCCTCTTTCGATTTGTCGCACCAAAGACGACGTACTCGCGTACACAGGAATCACATCGACAGAATGGTCTTTCTCAAACTCTTCAACCAACAGATTAACCGCATTGGTCATCGACGATGCAGCGTAAACTCGTAGCTTTTCCGCAGCAAAAAGATGACTAGAACTCAATGCCGAAGTTAAAGCCATGGTTAAAAGGAAGACTCGCTTTTTCATTGTTATCACTTATCTATTGTTCGTTTAAGTTCTTTAGCTAACTTCTAAATGGCGGCTTAAGCTGTTAACTCTGGCCAAAGCAGATCAAGATTTAAGTACTCTTCGATGGCATCAGCGATTCGATTAATACCCAGCTCTTTAAGCTGTTCGTGGTCAATCGCGGTCACATCGTTGGCTCCTGCCCATTCGCAAATAAGCGACAACGCATCACTGTTGTCGAATACGCCATGCAAGTAAGTACCAAAAATCGAGTTATCTTGATTCACAGCGCCATCTAGGCTGCCAGATTCTAACTGAACCGGTAAGGCTGTTTCTTTGACATCAGTCCTACCTACGTGGATTTCATACCCTTTTACTTGTGCTGTTTTGCCATCCAGCGTCATGGTGCCGCGTACGTTGGTTAAGGTTTTCTGCTGTGTAAGGGTCGTTTCAGTATCCAGATACCCTAACCCTTCGCTGCTGCCGGGTTCCCCTTCAACGCCATCAGGATCGTGGATGATGTTACCTAACATTTGGTAGCCACCGCAGATACCCATCACTTTGCCGCCTAAGCGCAGGTGGCGTTGAATATCTTTATCCCAGCCTTGTTCTTTTAGGTAATCCAAATCTGCTCTTACCGACTTTGTACCCGGCAAGATAATTAAATCAGCATTGTTTACACGTTCGCCTTTACCGACATAACGTAAATCAATCGAAGGATTCAATCTTAACGCGTCAAAGTCTGTATGGTTGCTGATTCGGGTTAGCACTGGCACCGCCACCTTAAGCTTAGCTTCTCCGTCAGACTCTTGAGCAGAGGTAATGGCATCTTCCGCTTCTAAGTTAAAACCATGCAGATATGGCAAAACACCAATGACTGGCTTGCCGGTTTTTTCCTCTAGCCAATCTAGGCCAGATTGAAGCAGTGCGATATCGCCTCTAAAACGATTTATCACAAAGCCTTTTACACGAGCTTGTTCAGATTCAGACAATAGAGCTAATGTCCCGTAGAGATGCGCAAAAACGCCACCACGGTCAATATCAGCAACGATGAGCACAGGGATGTCCGCTTTCTCAGCAAATCCCATGTTAGCGATATCATTTTCACGAAGATTGATTTCGGCTGGGCTCCCCGCACCTTCAATCATCACGCTTTCATATTCTTCAGAAAGTCGGTCAAACGAATCGATAACTGTATCCATCGCCACTTTCTTGTAATCATGATAACCCGTCGCTTCCATGTTGCTCAGCGCTCGGCCTTGCAAAATCACTTGCGCGCCGGTATCTGAGTTGGGCTTTAGCAATACAGGGTTCATGTGAACGGTTGGCTCTATATTACAAGCTTGCGCCTGAACCGCTTGAGCACGGCCAATTTCGCCACCATCTTTTGTCACAGCACTGTTCAACGCCATATTTTGTGGCTTAAAAGGTGCCACTTTGATTCCTTTCCTTGCCAAAACACGGCATAAACCTGCCACCAAAACACTTTTTCCGGCATCTGACGTTGTCCCTTGAACCATAAGGGCACTTAATGGTGCTCGCATTTGTACTTAAATCCTTAATTTCTTAATTTTCAATTTATAGCTGTGGGCAATATTTCTCTGCGACCATCTTAACGTCATTGCCGAGTAGATGCTCAATAAAATGAATGGAAAATGAATGTGTTACTCACTCTGGATTCAACCCCAGTGTTGTTTAATAGCTCCATCGAAACGAAGCTTGTGAACGATAACAGGCGCTTCAACAAAAAACGTACTAACGAAAAGAAACGTTTCAAATTCAGAAAAACGTTTCTACTAAAAACAACATTAAGGGATTCACCATGAAAAAAACTGTATTAGCTATCGCATCTACTATTATCCTTGCTCCTACTTTCGCAATGGCTAGTGACCACAACAGCAATAATAATGTCAACAGCAAGCACGAAAGCGCTATTGCTTATACTGGCCCAATTGAAACCGTTTCTGTTGCGACACTACTTGCCGACACAAGCATGTTCGCAGAGCAAGAAGCAATTGTGGATGGCAAGATCGTTCGTCAACTTAAGAATGACACGTTTGTCTTCTCTGATGGCCAGAGTGAAATTCAAATCGAACTTGATGATGATATCCGCCTAGCACAACCACTGACCGCTGATACAAAAGTTCGTATCTTCGGTGAATATGAAGGTGGTAAGACACCTGAAATCGAAGTGGACCACATCCAGGTTCTATAAGCGATTAATATAAAAATACCGACTTCAAATAATTGGCCTGCATATTGCAGGCTTTTTTGTATTATACTGCCGCAAAATACAATTTATATGGAGTCACCATGCTAAGTTGCACGAATAAGACTGTCCTTTTAGGACTCGCTGCACTGTGTTCATTCTCTGCGTCTGCAAACAACTTTAACTACAACACATTCGAGCTGCGCATGGGTACTAGCCCAAGTACTTTCGGTGGTGAAGTCACAACAATGTTCACTCAAAACTCTCACTTTGTTGCTCGGATCGATTCAGAATTTGAAAGTGATTGGGATGCAGCGGTAGGTATGGGATTCAACGGCCCAATCAGTCAATTTGCTGACGTTACTGGCCAAATGTTACTGCACAACATTGAACGTAATGACGATAACCATATCAAAACAGAAATTAACCTTGGCTTGAGAGCTTGGTTAATGGCAAACGTTGAAGTTAACGCACGCCTTGGTCAACTGATCGACAACGATGACACTCGTTCAATTTTGGGTATCGGTGCTCGTTTCCATTCAACTGATCAACTGTCTGTTGGTCTTGATATGCGCAATAACGGCACATATGGCCACCAAATCTTAATGTCGGCTCGATTCGGATTCTAATCTAGATTTCAATTACTGAGTAATAAATAGCTAAACGTATACATAGAAAAGCCCCGAACATATTAATGTTCGGGGCTTTTTTGTTTGTTAGTTTCGCTGGCTTTTAGTCGTTCACGACCTGAGCCAACGACTTGCTTTATAAGCTAACCATCAGCATCTTTTTCTGGTGATCTAAGTACTCTTCATAAGTACCTTGGAAGCTCACTAGCTGTTGATCTTTTACATCGATGATGTGTGTTGCTAATGAAGAAACGAACTCTCGGTCATGGCTTACGAAGATAAGCGTGCCAGTGTAAACCTTCAACGCGTCGTTCAGGGCTTGGATTGCTTCCATGTCCATGTGGTTGGTTGGTTCGTCCATTACAAGCACGTTGATGTCTTGCATCATTAGCTTGCCGAATAACAGACGGTTCTTCTCACCACCAGAACAGTTACGCGCTTTTTTGTTCGCATCGTCAGCAGTAAACAATAGGCGACCTAGAATGCCACGTACCATAAGGTCATCGTGCTTCACTGTGCGCCATTGTGAGATCCAATCGAAGATGCTCAGGTCGTTATCAAAGTCAGACGTACTATCTTGTGGGCAGTAGCCTACAGATGCGTTTTCAGACCATTTTACGATACCTTCTTTTTGCTCTAGCTCTTGAACTAGGCAACGTAGCAGCGTGGTTTTACCTACACCGTTCTCACCGATAACCGCAAGACGAGTACCCGCTTCAAGCAGCAAGTTACCACCGGCAAACAATGTTTCGCCATCGAAGCCGTGACCAAGGTCTTGAAGTTCAAGCGCTTGACGGTGTAGTTTCTTACCTTCGCCAAAATCAATAGATGGGCTCATACGGCTCGATGATTTCACTTCATCAAGCGTGATCTTATCCATTTTCTTGGCACGAGAGCTTGCTTGTTTTGCTTTAGATGCGTTAGCACCAAAACGGTTTACGAAATCTTGAAGCTCGCTGATTTCAGCCGCTTTCTTAGCGTTGCTTGCTAAAAGCTGTTCACGAATCAAGCCAGATGCTTCTAGGAAGTACTCGTAGTTACCAGGGTAGACACGTAGCTCACCGTAGTCGATGTCTGCCATGTGTGTACACACAGAGTTCAGGAAGTGTCTATCGTGCGAAATGATGATCATTGTACATTTACGCTGGTTTAGCTCTTCAGCAAGCCAGTTGATCGTGTGAATGTCCAAGTTGTTGGTTGGTTCATCAAGAAGCAGGATATCTGGGTTTGCAAACAGAGCTTGTGCCAATAGCACACGCAGTTTCCAACCTGGAGCTACTTGCTGCATCAAGCCGAAATGGAACTCTTCTTCAATACCCGCTTGAATTAGGATGTCGCCAGCACGGCTTTCTGCTGTGTAGCCATCCATTTCCGCGAATTCACTTTCAAGTTCTGCGACTTTCATGCCGTCGTCTTCGCTCATTTCTGGCAAAGAGTAAATGCGGTCACGTTCTTGTTTTACTTCCCAAAGTTTTCTGTCGCCCATGATCACAACGTCGATAACGCTGTACTGTTCGAAAGCGAACTGATCTTGGCTTAGCACACCCAGTTTTTCTCCTGGAGTGATAGAAACGTTGCCCGAGCTTGGCGTTAATGCGCCACTTAGGATTTTCATGAACGTTGATTTGCCGCAACCATTAGCGCCGATCAAACCATAACGGTTGCCGTTACCAAATTTAGCAGAGATGTTTTCAAACAGCGGCTCTGCGCCAAATTGCATTGTGATGTTCGCGGTAGATATCAAAGAACTAATTCCTAAGCGTGTACTGACAGATAATTATTAGGCTATTTCAAGAACCTAAATAAGAAGTACGAAAGTATGGATTAAACAAAAATCGAAGCGCGGATTATATAGAGATCTCGATCACGTTGTCGAGGCTAAACAGTAAACGAATAGTAAACATAGACCATTTAGATGCTTTTCATACGTTATGGGGTGTAAATAAAAAAATCCCCACCAGCAGAACTGGTAGGGATTTCATTTATCAACACTAAAAGTCTTTTAAGCTCGTCACCTTTGAAACTATAGCTCTTCAAACGAAAAGCTTTGATGACGAGCAGAACTTGTTATTTAGTAATTTTCTTCTGAACGTATTTTTTGCTCACGTCGACAACCGCAACATCTCTAAAGAAGCTTCTACCCAACAGAAGTGGGAAAGAAAGATGCGTTCGGTCGGCTAGCGTAAATTCAGTTTTGTCTTTTAGATCGCCAATTTGAATCGAAGCTACAACCACAGCGCGTCGTTGTGTGCCTTCTGCGCTTGATTGCTTGATCTTAACCCAGCGTTCTACTGGTAAGCTGATCTCTTCAGTTGTAATTCCGTCGTGTTCAATCTTGAACTTAACCCAGTCTTTGCCGTCACGTTCAAAATCAACAATATCAACTGCACTGATTGAAGAGGTTGTTGCACCGGTATCGACACGTGCTTTAAACGCTTCTTTTAAACCAGGAACAAACACCCACTCTTCTTCACCAAGAATCAGTTTGCCGTCACTTGTTTTTCTAACCTTCTCTACTGGTTTTTCAACAGGTGCAGGTTTTACTTCCGGCTCAGTTGGTTTTACTTCTTCAGGCTTCTCAGTAGGTTCCGTTACTTTCTCGCCTTCTGTTGCGTCAGTTTTTGAAGAGTCATCCACAACAGGTTGTTCGATTTGAGGCTTTTGCTCTGGCTCAACAGGAGCTTGAGTTGTAGCCGAACAAGCAAACAGGCCACCACTTAGCATTAAAACTACAATCGCTTTCCAATTATACATTCAGTCACCTTCTATTTTGAAACGTTTGCTATCGCTTTTGCTACATAAGGAATATGAGATTCGGAAAGGCCTGCGATATTGATGCGTCCATCACCAACACCATAGACTCCATATTCTTCACGTAATTGATTCATTTGAGTTTCTTTAAAGCCTAGTACACTAAACATGCCTTTATGGCTTTCAATGAAGTCAAATTGTGACGTGTTATAAGTATTTCGCAATTCATCACATAAACTTTGGCGCAGATTTAACAAACGTTGCTGCATTTCACTCAATTCTTGCTCCCAAATCGAGGTTAGCTCTTGATTCTGAAGAATTGTTTTCACCAAAGCTGCACCATGATCTGGCGGCATTGTGTAAGTTGAACGAGCAAGCGTTAGAAGCTTACCTTTAGCATTGCCAACGTGTTCGCTGTTTTTGCCAATCACGATAGCGGCACCCGTTCTTTCACGGTATAAACCGAAGTTCTTCGAGCAAGATGTCGTAATCAACATCTCTTCGACGTTGTTAGCCATGTGTTGAAGACCTTTTGCGTCTTCTTCTAAGCCATCACCAAAGCCTTGGTAGGCAATATCAACGAACGGTAAGAAACCATTCTTCTGAGATAATTTGGTGATTTCCTGCCACGCTTCAAAGTTGATATCCGCACCCGTTGGGTTATGACAGCAACCGTGCAGTAGTACCACGTCTGATGGACCCGCTTTTGAAAGATCATCCAACATTCTTGCAGTATCAACTTGCTTCGTTTCAGGACTGAAGTAATTGTAATATCGAACTTTTAAGCCTGCCGCTTCCATCACAGGTTTGTGGTTAACGTAGCTTGGGTTTGAAATCCAAACCGTGGTGTCTGGTTGAGAAACTTTCATTAAGTCACCCAACATGCGAAGTGCACCACTTGCACCCGGTGTTTGAATCGCAGCTACGCGATCCATTGCAGAAGTCCCTTTAAGCAGCAGATCAACCATGCTCTGGTTAAACTCTTCACAGCCTGCTAGGCCAACGTAAGCTTTGGTTTTCTGAGTCTCAACAACGATATCTTGAGCCTTAGAAACGGCTTTCATGATCGGAGTTTCGCCTTGGTCGTTTTTGTAAACGCCAATGCCTAAATCGACTTTATCAGTACGAGTATCGCCGCGGTAAGCAACAGAAAGAGATAGAATTGGATCTAAAGTTGGTTTTGGTAGATGTGAAAACATGAAAGTCACAACCCTTTGAAATTCAAGTAATGGCCTCCAAGTTATCATTTTATTTACAATTTAAGAAACAGAAATTCATCAAAGTTTTGATTTTTAGGAGATAACTCTAGTTGAGACTGGTGCAATCTAATATTCCCTATTCCATATAGTTCAATATTCAATCAATTTACAAATTTAGAACGTCATAAAATAAAAAAGCCTCAACAGAGAAGCTGAGGCTACTAATTTGCACTAATGTAGGTTGACGTTAACTAACGAAAGTCTACTAGAGTCGGAACCGATGAATAATTTGGTTTGAACTACCACGCCAATCCAACATTGGATCCGCTTTATCTTGCTCAAAACGACCATCAATCAAAGTATCAACATATTCAAGTACTTGCCTCTGCTTTTCGTCGAGTTCGTCGAGCTCGTAGCCCGTCCACATCCAGATGTCTTTGCCTTCACATTCTGCTTTTACACGCTGAACAAGCTTAAGCACTTCAGATACATTTGCAGGATGAAGAGGATCACCACCTGAAAGCGACAAGCCACGACGCTTGATTCGTGGATCATTGAGATCAGCGATAATGTGGTCTTGCAGCTCTTGAGTAAACAAATGCCCGGAGTCCAACCTTTGCGTCGATTGGTTATAACACCCGCGACACTGGTGTACACAACCCGACACAAACAAAGTGCAGCGTGTTCCAGGGCCATTTACAACGTCGATTGGGTGATATTGGTGATAATTCATAAGGCAGTATTGAAAACTCGTGATTACTTAATAGTTTGAGAAGATGTGTTGTAAAAGCTGAAACGAAAGAATTGGTATCGACATAACGCCGATACCAATCATATTTCTTGAAACGTAGCTCTTCTAAATAAGCTAGCTAATAATCTTAGAGCTTACTAAAGATGCTTCACTCGGCGTTTAACTTCTTCTTGCTTACCGAAGTTAAATGGTCGTGCATCTGGGCTACCAAGGTAACCACAAACACGGCGTGTTACCGATACTTTGGTTGAGTCGTGGTTGCCACACTTAGGACACGTAAAGCCCTTACTAGTACAGTCAAATTCACCGTTGTAACCACATTCGTAGCACTCATCAATCGGCGTATTTGTACCGTAGTAAGGAACACGTGTGTAGCTGTAGTCCCATACGTTTTCTAGTGCTTCGATGTTCTTCTGCATGTTCGGGAACTCACCGTAACAGATGAAACCACCACTAGAGATTTCAGGATAAGGCATCTCAAAATCGATCTTGTCGTATGGGTTCACTTTCTTCTGCACGTCTAAGTGAAAGCTGTTGGTGTAATAACCACGGTCTGTTACGCCATCAATCACACCAAACTCTTTGGTGTCGATGCTGCAGAAACGACTACATAGGTTTTCACTTGGTGTGCCGTATAGGCTGAATGCATAACCTGTCTCTTTGGTCCAAGATTCTACTTCACGCTTCATGTACTCCACTAGCTCAAGCGCTTTAGCACGCATTTCGCCGTCGTCGTACAAGTGAACGTCTGTGCCGTAAAGCGCAGTCATTGCTTCGTGGATACCGATGTAACCAAGAGAAACAGACGCACGGCCGTTCTTGAAGATGTCTGCAATAGAGTCGTCTGCTTTCAAGCGAACGCCACACGCACCTTCCATGTATAGGATTGGAGCAACACGCGCTTTCACGTTTTCTAGACGAGAAATACGAGTTTCTAATGCACGACGAGCCAGCTTGAGTTTATCATCAAGCAGTTCGTAGAACTGAGCCATATCTTGTTTTGCGTTAATCGCAATACGTGGCAAGTTCAAGCTAACAACACCTAAGTTGTTACGGCCTTCGTGAATCAACTCACCATTTTCTTCGTAAGTATTCAAGAAGCTACGACAACCCATAGGAGTTTTAAATGACCCTGTCACTTCTACTACTTTGTCGTAGTTAAGAATGTCTGGGTACATACGCTTAGACGCACACTCTAGCGCTAATTGCTTGATGTCGTAGTTTGGATCTTGCTTCTGGTGGTTCAAACCATCTTTGATCGCAAATACCAGTTTAGGGAACACGGCTGTTTTACGGTTCTTACCCAAACCTGCAATGCGGTTTTTCAAGATTGATTGCTGAATCAATTTCGAGCCCCAGCTTTCACCTAAACCAAAACCAAACGTCACGAATGGTGTTTGTCCATTAGCGGTGTGCAGCGTGTTTACTTCGTACTCCAGAGATTGGAACGCGTCGTAACACTCTTTCTCTGTGCGAGAGATAGCAAAAGCTTCTGGGCTATGAATGTCCCACTCTTTCGCTAGCGATAAGTGCTTCTCGTAGCTCGCCATAACGTAAGGTTCAAGAACCTCATCGATGCGGTTAATCGTTGTGCCGCCGTAGATGTGACTCGCCACTTGCGCGATGATCTGCGCGGTTACCGCTGTCGCCGTAGAAATAGACTTAGGTGTGTCGATTTCCGCGTTACCCATCTTGAAGCCATGCGTTAACATGCCTTTCAGATCGATAAGCATGCAGTTAAACATTGGGAAGAACGGTGCGTAGTCTAGATCGTGGTAGTGAATATCACCACATTCGTGAGCATGTACGATATCACGTGGCAAAATGTGAGTTTTCGCATAGTGTTTAGCCACGATACCCGCCAGCAGGTCACGCTGAGTTGGGATTACTTTGCCATCTTTGTTCGCGTTTTCATTGATTAGATCAACGTTGCTTTCTTCGATCAAACCTTCGATCTCACGCGTTAAAGCGCTTTGCTTCTCACGGGCGATGTCGCGGTCATGACGATATTCAATGTAGGCACGAGCCAGAGACTTGTATGGTCCCTGCATTAGCTCGTTCTCGACCATGGTTTGAATTTCAGAGATATGAACTTCATCGTAGTCTTCGAGCTTCAACTCAACTGCTAATGCCACATTCAGTGCATAAATAGCAATTTCCTTATCGGCTTTGTCTGATGCTGCTTCCACTGCAGCTTGGATGCGATCTCTACTGAATGGAGCTCTTGAGCCATCACGCTTGATTACGATTGATTTCACCACTTCTCCTTACTCTTGAGGTATTCACAGACTTATCCACAAACACACTATATAGAGCGATTTATCGTTTAACTAACACTAGATATTGTGGCGTATTTAACGAGAACCACCAACTTTGAGTATTGATTTGGATCAATAAAAAGAGAACGCTGACTAAGATCAATTCAATATTATTACGCTAGTTCTCAAGTCGAAAAGAAACAATGTAACAATAAAAAAACTCCTAAAAAGAGTTGAATTTTTGGTAAGTGTTGTAGGATAACGGCTCATCAATATTGGCAGACAAAATTAGGGATATTTGGCATGAAACGACTTCAAAACTGGATAATGTTAGGCTGCTTACTCAGTAGCCAGACATTTGCTGAACCTTTGACCATATCCAGTTGGAATATCGAATGGTTATCAACCAACGAGGCTGTGAATAAGTTTTCTGACAAACGTGATCAAGCTGATTTCGACAAACTCGCAACTTATTTTCAATCCTTAGACGCAGACGTGGTTGCGTTTCAAGAAGTCGATAACGTAAATGCCATTCAGCGTGTGGCTGGTGATCAATACAAGATATTGATGTCTGACCGGGCGCTATCTAAGAACAGCAACCGCCAATTTAAAGAAGTGAACCAATACACGGGATTTGCAGTTCGTAAAGGAGTAGCCCTCACCGACTACGCTGACTTTCCGCTTGAAACCACATCCAACAGTAAACTTAGGTTTGCCAGCTATATCGTTGTAGAAACAAACTTTAAACCCATTCACATGTTGTCTGTGCATTTAAAGGCAGGTTGTAGCGGAGCGTATAAGTCCAACCGCGATTGCTCTCGTTTAAAAGAGCAAGGTCAGCAACTGAACAAGTGGATAAAGCAAAGAGAGCGCAATAACGAAGACTACGCCATTCTTGGCGACTTTAACCATAACCTCGCTTACTCACGAGATTGGATGTGGAAAGAGTTATCACAATATACTGATGCGCAGTTAGCGACACGAAAGACCCGTGCAGATTGTAAGGTACGCTCTAACCGCAACAATTATCGCACACATCAGTTCCGCTCTGTTATTGATCATATTGTGGTGAGTGAGTCGCTAAATGCTTCTCCTGCAAAGCAGAAGGTATTTGAAACACAAGATGTTCTGGACTACAAACTCAGCGACCACTGTCCAGTTTCAACGACTATTAAATAGTAGATTTTAGATAACAGCAGATTGTAGATAGCTGAAACTAATAGAAACAGTAAATATAGAAAGAGGCTGACTGACTTTCGTGCTGAAAGCGAGTCAACCTCTATGCTTGGTCAGCTCAGAACGGATAACGTCAAAGCCAATGTAATCAGCTATAAGCTTGCTACTAACACGTTTTGTTCATACGATCCGCCAGCCACATTCCCACCAGCATGCTTATCATAAACACCCACACCGTCGGGTTGCCGCCACTTAGGCTGGTTACCGCAGGGCCTGGGCAAAAGCCTACAATCCCCCAGCCTAAGCCAAACGCTGTAGATCCAAGAATCAGCTTTCTGTCTATCAACGGATTGTTACGGCTATCTAACGGCTCGCCATTGATGGCTTTAGCGCGCTTTTTAATGACCAGATGATAAAACGGTGCAAAGACCAATAGCGCGCCACCCATGACGAATGCCAAACTAATGTCCCAGTTACCGGTAATGTCTAAGAAGCCGAGTACCTTCTCAGGATCAACCATCCCTGAGATGATCATGCCAGAGCCAAAAAGAATACCTGCGACCAAACCGATAACGATAGTAAATGAAGCGTTTTTCATTATGCCCCCAAGCCAGTCAGATTCTTGATAAACACGGTTACGATTGCCACACCCATAAATACACAGGTCGCAACAATAGAACGTTTAGATAAACGCGCCATTCCGACAATGCCATGCCCGCTAGTACAACCGTTCGCTGTTTTAGTACCAAAGCCCACCAGAAGGCCAGCAATAATCACTAAAGCGAGATTCATCTCTTCTAACTGCGGAAGTTGGTAGCCCGTCGGAATTAATAGCCAACCACTTGCGACCATTCCCACAACAAAGGCGATACGCCAGTGTTTTTCGGTGTTTGCTGTATCCGCATCTTTACGTTCTTTGTTGCTGGTGCCAGTTGGCAATAATCGGCTGACAATGCCACTAATGCCAGCAACTCGACCAATCCCCAACATTAAAACAATGGCCGACACGCCTAACAACATGCCGCCGAAAAAAGCATCCCAAGGAATCAAACTAAGCACAAACCTCTCCTATCCACAAACATCATAAACTCATAACAACCTATAAATTAGAGTTTACTAATAAATATAAATTAGTCAATGCTAATGTACTGCGAGTATGTGTCGTTTTGTAAGTTTGGAATTAACAAGCGGCCTGCATGAAAAAAGCCCCTAGGTGTTAACCTAAGGGCTTAAGATTTATTCTGTCTTTGGTAAAGAACAGCTATTTGACCTTGTTCTTCTCAGCAATCCATTGCGACATGTACTTAGTGCTCGCCATACTATGGTGCTTAAGCATTGAACCAAAGAAATTATTCAGTCGATGCGCATCAAGCTCAGAACCTAGCGCAGTCAGTCGCTCGATCAATTTGTCGCCCAGTTGATTCTGTTCATAGTGCGCTTCAAGAATTGAATGACATTGGCTTTGAGCTTTAAGCCATTTCTTTTCATCTTTATAAAGAGCGACAGCTTGTTCAACAAACTCATCAATATCATCTGACACTGCACCCGGCCATTGCAGTTCACCTTGCGGTACCATGCCTTCACTGCCGATCTCGCTGGTTACATTCGGAGTTTGCAGCTTCATCGCATCAAGTAACTTGCCTTTAATGCCAGCGCCAAAACGTAATGGCGCAACACAAACACGTGCATCTTCCATCACTTCTTGAGCATCTTTAGCCCAACCTTTGATATGGAAACCGGTTTTTGGATTATGCAAAGCGGTTGCTTTCGGCGGCGGATAAGATCCGTAAATATGAAGTTCACTATCAGGCAACTGCTTACGAATCTTCGGCCAAATCTTCTGTAACTGAAGCACTGCATCCCAGTTAGGCGCATGTCTAAAATTACCTATCGTCATGAAATGCTTACGTTCTTCAAAGCTTTTCGTACTTTCAGGCAACGTGTTGAGATCAACCATGAACGGCAGGTGATGTAATAGTTTTGGATCGATATTGAACTCAGATTGGAGCAATTCCATCTCGTAACTTGAGATGATCAACGAAAGATCACAGCGCAGGATTGCAGCGATTTCACGTTTCGCCAAGTCACTGTACAGGTGCTCTTTCGTTAACTCTGTCTCTTTCTTAACAGCTTCATGTCGAGCATTGCGTAGGAATTGTAAATCTTCAGTATCCAGTAGCTTAAAGGCATTGGGACATACCTTCTCGACGCGCCAGCCGAATTGCTCTTCCATCATAAAACGGTCAAACATCACAACATCGGGCTGCAGCTCTTCAATGTAATCGTCAAAGCTATCGCAATTTAACTGTATAGATTGGCTTGTGATGCCCTCTTCAGAGAGATCAATCATGTGCTCGGTTTCTTGAGCGGGTGTTGCAAATTCAACTGACCAACCTTGTCTCTTAAATAGACGTAAAAGAGACATCATATGGCTGCCAGCCGCCGATGAATTCGGTTCTGGCCAAACGTAGCCAATTGCTAAAACTTTCTTCAAAATACTTCCTAAGAAATAACAAAAGGGCCACAGAAGCCCCTAATAAAACGTTAATCGAGTTATGCCGCTGATAATAATGGTTCTAAGAACTCAGCGATCAGATTCGTTCACCTACATTGCGAGCTATCATAAGCACTTCATCGGCTGAGTAAAAGTTTGAAATCGTGGTTTCGACTTGAGCGCCCAATGTCGACTGATAGAGCTTTTGTGCAAAGTTATCTGCTCTGGTGGTCACTAATACATGTTTTAGTGTCGAGCCCTGCTCTGATAGCTTCTGCTTCACTTGAGGCAAAGAGTCTAGAATCAGCTTTTTGCCCAATCCTTGCCCCTGAGCACTCGGTAACACAGCAAGTTGTTCTAGCTCCAAAACAGCTTCAGGCCTAAACCCACTCTTTTGAACCCAAATAATGTAGCCGACAAACTCGCCATCGCTTTCAGCAACAAAGTTAAGAAAGCGTGGCGCAGCATTTAAGTTACATTGTAACCAATTTTTTGAGTTTTGCTGTCGAACAAAAGTAGCTTGGTGAACTAAAGCCGCTCCATCGAGGTCGGCTTCTGTCATAAAACGAACTTGCGCCATGCTGCTACTCATTCTCAGAATTAGGACGCGTTTTACAGTGTAAAATGGCTTTCTCTAGAAGTTCTAATGCCGAGCTATCTGCTTCTGGAAGCTTAGCGTCCGATTGACCTAACGGATCAACACGGCTACCCCACTTAATATGGCCTGCCCCCCAAGTTAAACCGGCACCGAATGCCGCCACAAGGATGTTTGAGTTCGGTTTAACAAAGCCTTGCTCTAACGATTCACACAATGCAATTGGCACAGTCGCAGCCGACGTGTTGCCATAGTTTTGAATGTTCACAAACGCTTTCTCACGTTCAATGCCCGCCATATCACACAGAGTTTGAATAATTCGGATGTTCGCTTGGTGCGGGATCACAACATCGATGTTTTCAGTTGAGATGCCAGTGCGACTCAATACTGTATGTGCTGCAGCGCCCATTCCTTTCACTGCACGCTTGAAGATCTCTTTACCAACGAAATCAAAATCCCAGTAACCGTTATCAGCAGCAAAGCGGTCCATAGACGTACCGAATTTTGGTACTGCTAGAATGTCACGGCCCTCTGCGTCACAACCGATTTGAGCTTCTTGTAAACCCACTTGTTCTTCAGTACGCGATAAAACCACAGCGCCAGCGCCATCACCGAATAGAACCGCAGTATCACGCTTGGTCCAGTCGATGAAGAATGAAAGACGCTCTGCACCCACAACGATCGCATTGCGGTAGTTGCCCGCTTGAATCAATCGAGTTGCTGTTTCAACACCGTAGATAAAGCCTGTACACGCTGCATTAAGGTCAAAAGCTGCTGCGCTCTTGATGCCTAAGTTCTGTTGAACTTTAGACGCGGTATTTGGAATAAGAGAGTCTGGACTGCACGTCGCTACGATCACAAGATCGATATCTTCGGCTGTTAAACCAGCACACGCCATTGCATGTTGAGCAGCAACGGTCGCTAGCTCAGAGGTATTTACATGACTGATACGACGATTTTCGATACCAGTTCGAGTACGAATCCACTCGTCAGACGTATCAATGAAAGTGCTTAAATCATCATTGGATAGCACGGCTGGTGGCAGACACTTTCCCCAGCCCGTAATTTCAGCGTAAAATTTTGTCATCATTTACCTGTTTATTGTTTGTTTTTATTTGAGTATCTTATTCTTGTTTTAAACAGTATAAGCGTTCCGTACATGATTCGTAAATCGCGTTAGGCACGGAGACGCAATAAAAAGAGAAAGTTATGTCTACATTCAACACACGTTGCCCTTCTTGCGGTGGCGTAAACCGAGTTCCTTCAGAAAGAATTTCAGAAAGCCCTACTTGTGGTAAGTGCAAAAACGCACTTCTAGACGGTGCACCAATCGAAGGTACGTCACTGAATTTCCAATCAATTTTGAACAGTTCACAGCCTGTCGTTGTCGATTTTTGGGCGACATGGTGCAACCCATGTGTAGGTTTCGCACCTGTGTTCAGCGATGTCGCTAAAGAGCGCGCTGGCGATGTTCGATTTGTTAAAATTGATACCGAAGCTCAACAGCAACTGGCGGCTATGTATCAAATCAGAAGCATCCCAACGGTGATGGTGTTCAAGAACGGTCAACGTGTTGATACGATTAACGGTGCACTGCCAAAAGGTCAATTTGATCAGTGGCTTAATCAAGCACTAACTAAGTAATACTATTGGTTAAGCTATTGATTTAGCATTACTTAATTTTAAGTAAGCACACAAAAATAGGTTAGAGAGTCTTACCAAATCAAGACTATCTAACCTACTGTTTTATTTATGGTTATCACTTAACTTCTTGAATAAAACTACAGCTTCGCCTTTCGCTTGAATATTAGATTCTTGCTTGCCAAACCCGTATTGCTGTTTGATTTGATCTGCGACTTTCTCAGCAATCATAATGGTTGGTGCATTGGTGTTTGCCCCAATCAGTGTCGGCATCACAGAAGCATCAATGACTCTCAAATTATCCAATCCATAAACTTTGAGATCTTTATCTACCACAGCTAAAGAATCGCTACTAGGTCCCATTTTACAGGTCCCGATCGGGTGATACTGAGTGTCTGCACGATTGCGAATATCTTGCTCGATAGCCTTGTCATCACTGGCGTCCACAGGGTAGAAAGCATTGCCTCGGATATCATCAAACGCGGAACTCTCTAACATTTGATACTGCTTCTTCCAGCCCTTAATCATGATCTCCATGTCTTCAGGATGACTGAAAAACGCAGGATCGATCTTAGGCGGATCATAGGGATCATTACTATTGAGCGTTACGGTGCCGTAGCTCTTCGGTCGCAATAAGGTGACATGAGAGGTAAAGCCATGACTGGTATGAATTTTTCTAGCATGGTCATCTACAACAGCGACCACAAATACAAACTCTAAATCCGGTACAGCGATATGATCTTCGGAACAGAGAAAGCCTATTCCCTCTGCAAAATTACTGCTCATTTTACCGCGGCGTTCTTTGTGCCATAGTGGTAAGGCTTTGGTCATTTCAGAGGCCATTTGCAGCGAGATACCAAAAGTTTCACGCTTTTCACTGCATTTATACGAATGTACTAAGTCGATATGATCTTGAAGGTTCTTGCCCACTCCAGGTAATTCATGAACCTGTTCGATTCCATGTGTCTCTAGTTCAGTTTGAGCACCGACACCAGACAGTAACAGCAATTGGGGAGAACCAAACGCACCAGCGGAAAGAATCACTTCTTTGTTGCATCGTATCTGATAACGCTTTCCGCTAGAACCATATTCAACACCAATCGCCTTCTTGCATTCAAACAAAACCTTATGTGTGGTGGCTTTAGTCACGACCGTGAGATTCGATCGTGAAAGGTTTGGCGTTAAGTAAGCCTTGGCAGCACTGCATCGTTCACCATTCAGCTGTGTTACCTGCGTCGGCATCGCCCCAAACTGAGCAGCGCCGTTAATATCCTCATTGCGAGGTACACCTATCGATTCACACGCCGTTAAATAACGTTCCAACATAGGGCTTGGCGATCTAAGATTGGCCACATTAAGAGGACCACCTTGGCCATGGAACTCATCTTGGTGGACTTCGTTGTTTTCTGCTTTCTTAAAGTAAGGCAAACAGGATTCATAGTTCCAGCCAGCATTGCCCAAGCTTTCCCATCTATCGTAGTCATAGCGATGTCCACGAGCGTACATCATGGCATTGATAGAGCTAGAACCGCCAAGTGTCTTACCTCTAGGCTGATAGCCTTTACGACCGTTCAAACCCGGCTGTTCAACCGTTTCGAATGCCCAATTATTGAGTTTGGTTGGCATCATCGCCACCACGCCAACGGGTGTGTGAATGAATGGGCTGGTGTCTTTACCACCCGCTTCTAACAAGCAAACCGTCACATCAGGATCTTCCGACAGCCGAGAAGCCATCACACACCCAGCTGAACCACCGCCAACAATAATAAAATCATAACTATCCATTTGCCATCTCCGCTATTTCTAGTGGGTGTAACTCACGCTTCAAGATTTTTCCGGTTGCTGTCATGGGTAAGGCTTTACGAATGAATACCTTACGCGGGTATTTGTAGTCGGCGAGTTGCTCACGACACCATGCTATCAAGGCGGCACTATCACATTGCGTATGTTCGTGAAGAACCACATGCGCGTGGATCTCCTCGCCTAAATGTTCATGATGCTCGCCTACCACCGCGACCATTTCGACATCGGGGTGACACATCAACACTTCTTCGACTTCACGTGGATAAACGTTGTACCCACCACGAATAATCATGTCTTTAACACGGTCAACAATGAACAAATTGCCATGCTCATCGACGCGACCGATATCTCCCGTTAAGAACCAACCATCACGAATAGATTCAGCTGTCGCCTCTGGCCTTTGATAATAGCCTTTCATCACACTTGGGCTTTTAATGCAGACTTCGCCGAGTTCACCCATAGCGACAGAGTTGCCTTGTATATCAGTAATCTTGATGAGGTGGCCACATAAAGGCTGACCGACACTACCCGATAAACGATCGCCATCAATATGATTAAAGGTCGCAACCGGCGCCGTTTCCGAGAGCCCATAACCTTCTAAGACTGGTAATTCAAAACGAGATTCAAACTGTCGTATAACCTCAAGCGGCATAGAAGCACCGCCAGAAACACCTAACCTCAAGCTGTGTTTAACCTGTTCAGAGCGTTTGCTTGTGTTTTCTAAACTATCAGAAGACTCTTCTCCCGCCTTTAATAGCGCGATATACATAGTAGGAACACCCGCAAACACGCTGACTTTATGGCTAATGATCTGTTCAATAACCAATGACGGTTCAAAACGAGGAATCAACACCATGGTGGACCCTGTTAGCACACTCGCGTTCATCATCACCGTCTGACCGAAGCTATGGAATAAAGGCAGTGTAGCCATTGTGGTGTCGCTGTACTCCAATCTCATTAGATACTGTGACGACATCGCATTGGTTTGCATGTTGGTGTGGGAAAGCTCAGCCCCTTTTGGTTGACCCGTCGTGCCAGAGGTATAAAGGATCACAGCGGTATCATCGCCATGACAAGCCACAGACTCAAAAGGAGTAAAAGGTTGTGCCAACCAATCAGCGATTGATTCATGCTCCTCATTACTTTCTAAAGTAGTGTCTGTGTTTGTTGGGATAGGCATCTCGACAAAGTGTTCACAGTGGTTTGCCTGCTCAAAACCTTGTAAACCATAGCGACCAATTGGAAGCTCTTCACTGCCGTCAAAACATAAATAGGCCTTCGCGTTAGAGTCATTAAGGTGATAAGCGATCTCTCTGGCCTTGAATAGCACGTTCAAAGGCACGACTACACAACCCGCTTTTAGAATCCCGTAATAGGCTATCGGAAAGTAAGTCACGTTCGGGCATGACAACGCTACCTTATCTCCGTTCTGCAACCCAAGTCTTTTCAAGTTAGCAGCCACGTTTCCAGAAAGTTGTTCTAACTGAGAAAAACTGATTTCATCCGATCCCATACGCAGAGCGGCCTTAGTTGGAAAAAGCGAAGCGCTACGCTCCAAATTAACAGCAAGATTGTGCATCCATGATCTCCTTGTGCGGCTTAGACCTGTTTGTGACGGTCACCGTAGACGTTCTAATCGTTGTAATAAGTCTCTTTCTTGTCATCACGAGCCTGCACATTGGTGTGTCATGTAGATAAGAGTCGTTATTGAGCAAAATGTTTGAGACGCTCCAATGTGCAGCCCAATAAATTACAACATTTCGATAACATTTCGAACAGGTTTCAAAAAGACAAAAACCGGTGATATTCGGACACAGCCTGCGCTAGCCCAATAAAACCTTGCACACATAAACCAAAATTTGGAACAAGCTTGCGAAAGTGAGAACAAGCAACAGGCGTAAATGTTAAAAGTTCGGTTAAGATATCGATATTCAACAAGAGGCAGCTTATGGAATACACCGCAGTTTACGAACCCGACATGCAAGCATTCGGCATTCTGGATCTTCAGTTGCTGCATCGTTACCTGTCGCCTGTTCTCAGTATCGAAGAGTTGCTCGAAGGCAGTAACATCGATGCTCTCCAACTCAACACACCCGATACACACATCACTTTGGCGCAAAAGCTTGCTGTGTTCAGTAATGCGTTAGCGAATTCCAACGAAGACGGATTGGGGCTTAAAGTTGGCCAACAAGCGAGGTTCAGCGATTTCGGCGTGCTCGGTTATGCGGTGTTTAGCAGCGAAACACTACTCGATGCCTTTTTAATCGGGTTTAAGTATCTGCAACTTGCTGGCCCTGTCCTCAGAAAAACCATGTCTGTAGAAGACAACATTGGTTACTTTCGCGCAGAGCAACTTATCGAACTCGATTCTTTACTGCCCTTTTGTTGTGAATACTGGTTCGCAGCGATACACAGTTTGTGCGAAGAGGTCTTACAGCAGCCCTTTCCTTCTCAAGTGATCCGCTTCCCCTATCCAAAACCTGAATACGGCGATCTATACACAGAGATTTTCCGCTGCCCGGTTGAATTCAATAGTGACCGGCTTGAATGGGAGTTCGACGCAACCACCTTGTATTCATCTCTTCCTACCGCCAACCCCATCACTTTACAGATGTGCTTAAAATCGTGTGATGACATGTTGGCAAAAGTCAGTGCACCCAGTAGCCTCAAAGAGAAAGTCTCTCAGATGCTGATTGAAAGGCCAGGATGTTACCCTTCTATAGAATCCATTTCTTCAGAACTGGGCATGTCTTCTCGAACTCTGCGTCGTCACCTGAAAGCAGCGGATACGAGCTATCAGAAGATACTGGACCATGTTCGCTTTCACCTTTCCCGGCACTACCTTTCTTCAACTCGAATGAGTATTGAAGAGATATCTGAACGAGTTGGCTTTTCTGATAGCGCTAACTTTCGTCATGCCTTTCGTAAGTGGAGTGGTAACTCGCCACGTCAATACCGTAAAGAAACGGTCTAACACTTAAAATCCCACTCAATCCAAATCATAAAAAGACAATCACGCTGCAATCTTTTTCTAAATTAAACCACCAATGAACAACGGCTTAACGACTTTTTGCCCGCATAAAATCTCGCCAAACCACCAAATATCGCAACCGTATTTTAGTTTAGTTGGTCGATAAATTTCTTTTATCTTAACGACCATTTTTATTTGTTTTACCCAATTCAGTTTCTCCCCCATAGTCGCGGAAAATTCATCGTTTCTTTTACTATCAGAGGCTCCTGCATTGGACAACATCCAACCAACAACTCGCATAACTGTTCCTGTTATTGCATTGTCTTTTTACGCGATCGCTTCAGGCTACTTAATGAGTTCATTACCATTAATGCTGTCTGAGTATGGCTTAGACAAAGATCTATCGAGTTGGTTGGCGAGTGCATTCTATGCAGGTCTACTGGCTGGTACATTATTGATTGAACGTGCCATTGCGCGTGTTGGCCACAAAGATGCGTTCGTCATCGCATTGAGTGTGTTCATCGCAACGATCCTTGTATTGCCATTGATCCCACGCCAAGCAGTATGGCTACTAGCTCGCTTTGTGGCTGGTGTGGCGGTTGCAGGTATCTTCGTGATTGTAGAGTCTTGGCTAATGAGCGGTGACGAGTCACAACGCGCAAAACGTCTCGCTATCTACATGTGTTCACTGTACGGCGGTTCTGCAGTTGGTCAGCTTGGTATCGATTACTTAGGTATTACTGGTGGCGTACCTTTCATCGCAATGTTCACCCTTCTGTTTGGTGCGATCATTGTGCTGATGTACGGACAAGCAACTCCACCACAGATCCACGATGCGCAATCTTTGTCTTTAAAGCAGATCAGCAAATTAAGCCACAGCGCGCTAATTGGCTGCATTGTTTCCGGATTAACGCTAGGTGCGATTTACGGCTTGATGCCAGTTGAACTTGCTCAACGTAACATTGCACACGAAGACATTGGTGGTTTGATGGCTTTGGTTATCATGGGTGGTATGGCTGTACAGCCGATGGTGACTTGGTTATCTCACCACGTAGGACAAGTGTTATTAATGGCTCTGTTCTGCCTGCTAGGGGTTGCAAGCATTGGTGTGCTGACTATCAATCACGATTTCTACGTACTAGGCATGAGCTTGTTCGTATTAGGCATGGCCACATTTGCGCTATACCCAATCGCGATTAACTTAGGTTGCCGTAACCTTGACCCAAGCTACTTGGTGTCAGTGACTCAAATCATGCTACTTTGCTACAGCATCGGTTCTGTTGCGGGACCAATCGTTGCAGACAGCTTTATGGATTCACAAGCAGGATTGTTCACTTACCTGTTCGCGTCTCTACTTGCTACAACGATCTACATGTTGATTGCTAGCCTAAAGCGCTCTCACCTACAGATTGCAGGCGAGTAAGCTTAAATAGACAGACACTAGATGCGTGTCATTAGGGCTCCGAGTTCAGACTTTATGTCTAAGCGAAGGGCTCTTTTCAACTCATGCCTATATGTAACCTTCTTCTCCCACACTTCTCATTTCATCGTGCAAGGCTAACCAAGAAGTCGATGGCTCTTTCGATATTGACTGGGTGACAAACCGAAATGCTTTTTGAAACGATGCGAAAAGTTATAAGGATCTTTGTAGCCTAAGCGATTAGCAATCATAGAAACTGACCAATCTTGATATTTCAGTAGACTGGTGGCTTTGTCCATGCGTAATTGAATCAATTTACTGCGTGGTGAGAGGTTGAATAGCGTCTTGGTGACTCTATTGAGTTGCTCTTCACTGATAAACACTCTTTCAGCCATCCCTGCCACTGTCCATGGCTGATGCAGACTACTTTCAATTTCGTTATAGAGCGCTTGAACACGTGCAGTGGTGCTGGTCGACTTAGGCTCAAACCCCGTCAATGTTCGGATAATTTCACTCAAGAGTAACTTACGGTAACTGGCTCTACCGCCTATCTCAAAGTAAACCAAGTTCATTAATGACCAGATCTGCTCACACTCTCCAAAAGGCACAATCCCCTGTCCTAAACTTGCTATGTGCTGCCATTGCTTGGTGTCAGGCGTCAGCATCCACGCCATTTTCCAATAATTATATTGAGGATCGAGTTCAAAACGAAATGGGGTTTCAGCAGGAAGCACCACGAGTGTATAAGGTGTAATCGCTTGGACCGATGTTGCGGTTGTTAGAATGCCGCCACCTTCCATAGTGAAAATCAACGTATGAACATTAACGGATTCGCGCTCAACCCAGTAGCCATCATATAGCTTCGCCATGCCGCCCATATAGACACCAAAGCTTTTCATCTCTGGAATATCTTCAACGGTCAAAAAACGTTCTTTGCACTGTTCAGCGAGAAAAACATCATCATGCCAAGTTGATTTTGGTCTCATTGAATCAATGACGGATTCGCACAGGTTTTGTTGTTTTTTAAACATGTTGTTACTTCGCTCAAATCACTATAGTTCTGCCATAAATCGGAGAGCTTATGACAACTAACATCAACCCTAACTCATCTATGAATAACAAGCCAGAGAGCATCTTACCTCGTATCGTTAAACTGGGTTTACCTGTTGCTTTACAAAGTGCGCTTGTCGCTATTCTTGCCCTTGCTGACGTATTAATGGTCAGTGATTATGGTATGGAAGCAGCTGCGGCTGTGGGAATTGCATCAAAATGGCACTTCGTTGCTATTATGATTATGGCAGGGTTGGCCTCAGCAAACGGAACATTAGTCGCTCAATACTGGGGAAAGAACGACCGAAAAAGCGCGCGAACGGTATCATCTATCGCAATGGTGTTTGGCTTAAAAGTTCTGCTGCCTGTTACTGCAATCATCACTCTTGGTTCTCAGTTTTTAATGATGTTGCAGACCAGCGATCAAACCGTGATTGAACTTGGCGCGACTTACCTGTGGTATGGATTCCCTGTCCTTCTGCTGACTCACATTGTGGTCGTGGTAGAAGCAAGCATGCGCTCATCAGGTGACACCGTAACCCCGCTGCTATTAGGCGCGGTGACCATTGCACTCAACATTGCGCTTAACTTCGTTCTAATCAAAGGTGCCTTTGGTATTCCCGCTATGGGCGTAGCAGGTGCAGCACTAGCGACGACACTCGCTCGCGCAATTCAAGTCGGCTTGATGTATAGCTACATGCGCATGCGTAAACATTGGTTGTTAACCACGCCTAGCTCACCACATCGTCCATCATTGTGGCTATCTTACCGTCGTATTGCTTTGCCACTAACGATGAATGCCGTGTTATGGGCAATGGGTACTATGGCATACCAAATGATCTTCGGTCACATGGGCACAACGGAACTTGCTGTGTTCTCTATGCTCGCGCCTTTTGAGTCGCTGTGTTACTCGATATTCTTTGGTATTTCTGTAGCGTGTTCCGTGTTGCTTGGTCACTCACTCGGTCGTGATGAGTTTGATGACGCTATGAGTATGGGTCTGACGTTCATCAAAGCCGTGGTTGGTTTTGGTGCGGTTGTAGGCTTGCTATTGTTTATGGGTAAAGAGCACGTTCTGTCATGGCTAAACCTGACCAAAGACGCTTTATACCCGCTTGCTTCACCTGCGATGATGATCATGTGCTTTGCGGTCGTGATTCGCATGCTCAACATGGTGATCATTAACGGTATTATTCGTGCTGGTGGTGATAATGCGTTCTGCCTTCGCATGGATTTCATCGCGATGTGGATGGTGGGCATTCCAGTATGTGTTTACGGCGCGTTTGTCGCTGAATGGGACTTTAAATACATCTATGGTCTAATGTTGGTAGAAGAAGTCGTGAAATTGACCATCTGTTCACACCGTTACTTGAGCCGACGCTGGATCAACAACCTCACAGTGACCTATGACGAGCCTCAAGCGGCATAGGCTACTTGGCTAGATTCAAGCTGAGATGGAAGTGTATCTACATCAAAAAGGTCTGCGCAATCAGACCTTTTTCGTTTCTTCAGCAACCACTTTTAAACGCCAGTTACTTCTTATTCATTCGGATATGGCGGTTCGACACATTCGACAGTGGCTTCTCAGACACTTTTCGCTTTTCATGTATCAAATGTCTGATCGCTAAAATCGGATGCTTGAGTAACATTCTTGGCCCAGCATAGCGCATGACTAAACGCATCTGCTCTTTCGGATCGGGCTTATAGCAATGAATCGGACACTTATTACAGGTCGGTTTTGCTTCGCCATAAGGACATCTATCCAGTCGTGTTTCGGCGTAACGCAACAGTTGCTCACACTCCTCACATAACGCGTTATTCTGACGAACTTCACCGTGGTGATCTTTGCAATAGATGTGCACCATCGCAATAACGGTTTTGTACTCCGTTGCGAGCTCACCTTGTAGAATATTGCTATGTTGGAACATGTTTTAATTACCTAATGAGAAACCGTACAGGTTGAGATTAACGCTTTCGCTTATCACATCTTCAACTCGCTCGAACACAAAGCCTAACTTAGTCAGTAGTGTGATACTTCGAATGTTATCAGAGGTAGTGATGGCAACTAAATGATCGATATCAGCATTCTGCTTAGCTTGTTCAATTATCGCCTCCGCGGCTTCTTGGGCAAAGCCTTGACCATAAAACTCAGGAGCAAACCCGTAGCCAATATCATGCGACGCTAAGGTGTCTCTTTTTATTAATCCGCAGATACCAATTGGCGTTGAAGTTTCTTTGATTTCAACCATCAACAAACAGACACCCTTCTCTTCATGCATCTTAAGAATGTTGTTTTCAATGTACTCGACAGCCTTTTCAGTGTTGTTGATTTCCTTATCACCAATGTAACGCAGGAAATCTTCTGAGCTGTATAGTCGTTGAATAAACGCCGCATCTTGAGGTGTGATCATTCTTAATCTTAAACGTTCGGTCTCGACTGACTGCATAGTGATATTTTCCTTGCTGAATACCATGTAAATATTGAGTTCTAGAGCTAAAATGATTATCCTCCACCGCCTAAACTAAATACAAGGCTATGCAGCAATGAACCGTAAGAAAAAAATCAATCAAATTCTAAAAAAGAAGCAGAAACAGGCGAATTCTAAACTGCATAGTAGCAACAAGCCTCGCTACATCTCTAAAGCTGACCGTGCAAAAATGGAAGCTGAAGAACAAGCGAAAGCAGCTCAAGAGCAAGCTGAAGGTTCAGTAGAAGCAACGGTTGAAGCTGAAGAGACAAAAGCTGCAGAGTAAGTTTATACTCGCAGTCCTCTTGTCTGACACTCTTTTCAGAGCCAACAGACAAGAACAAAAAAGCAGCCTCAAATTGGGCTGCTTTTTTGATCGTACTTTTTTCATTACGTGGTTTATTAGCTAACTTATTTTAGCCACTTAACCTTTGAAAGGCTGAACTTCCCAGCGTGCAAACGGCGCTTTTGCATTAATCCCCGCTCGTCCCCAACGGTCAACGGAATCAACCACTAAGATACGCTCGTTAGGTACTAGAGACTTAATTAAGTTAGTTGGGTTTTTCGCTGTGACTAACCATAGTGCATCATCTTCTGAAAACATCGCTTTGAGTTTGGCTTTGTCTTGCTCTGTCCATTCAAGTTCAGCTTTGAACATACGTTCTTCAACAAACAGTTGAGAACCTGAAGCGAAATCTTCCAAGCTTTCTGAAAGCAACAAAACTGAATCTACATCGTTATCCAATAACACCGCTTGTTGTTTGTTAATCAGTTCACGCACATCAAGCATTACACGCTGTAGGTTGCTATCAATGGTCTCTGCTTGCGCTGGCCACAATAACTTAAAGTCGTCAGCAACAATCGCCGCCATGCGCGTTAAGTTGGTTGGGTTTAACCATGCATATTTAGACACATCGCCATTTGATAACGTCAGCGCTGCAACACCTTGAGCACGCGGTGTGATCGCTTGAGCAGCATCCACTTCAACCAAACGGATATTGCCCTGTCTTGCGTAAACAAATGTAGGATCAGCTTGCCAGATCGATGACAAAGTCACTGCTACGGTCGCCTTTTCGCCGGATTGAAGCACTTTGCCTGCGCCCTTGGTACCAAACCAGTTTGGCAAACGATCAATGCCGTAGCGTTTTGGTGGCAGATATTCGGTGGTAATGTCTGTGCCTTTGGTTAACTCTGTCGCCAAAGCATAAGTCACAGGCGTACTGGTAAGGATGTCCTCGGCATTAGCACTGATAGACACCATTGAGCCAGTCAACAATAAGCTAGTTAGTGCGCCTACTTGAGTCGTTGCCTTCACTGAACTTGAGATACGATTCATTAAAGAGGTCATGATTATGCCTTTCTTACAATTCGGTATAGCGTTGCCGCTAGGAAAAATGTTGCAGAAACGATGATGATTGAAGCGCCCGAAGGTACTGGCAGTTTCAACTCCATAGGTAAGACGGTTCCAACTAAACACGCGACCGTTGCCAGTAATGCCGACAGCAATACAAAGCTGCCCATGCGTTTAGTTAGCAAGCGAGCGGTAGCACCTGGAATCAGCAATAACGCGCCAACCAGAACAGCACCTACGATCTTCACCGCTGCAATCGTCACTAAGGTGATCATCATGACAAACAAGTAGTCGTAGAAACTGGTGTTATAACCACGAACCTTGGCAATATCAGGGCTGATACAGGTCAAAAGAATACGATTGAACGTCGGTATCAAGAGCAAAATAATGATCGCGCAGCTGCCTGCGAGAATCGCTAAGTCTTGGTCTGTTACCGTCAAAATCGAACCAAATAGTACGTTCTCAAGCATGTGGATGTTGATCTTACGCGCCACGTACATCAGCAATGCCGCACCCACTGCCAGTGCTAAAGCAAGGAAAACGCCAACTAAAGTATCGTATGGCACATTGGTTCTGTTTCTTACAAAGTGAAGAAGCAGCGCGAAGATCATACAGAAGCTAAACAGACCAATAATTGGGTTTTCTGGTGGCTCGCCAAGCAACACACCTATAGCGATACCGGTTAATGCCGCGTGGCCTACCGCTTCAGAGAAGAAAGCCAAACGCTTGGCAATCACCAAAGTACCCAGACCACCTAACAGAGGACCAAGTAGTAACGCTGCAACCAAAGCATTGACCATGAAGGCATACATGAAGCTGTCAGATAACCAACCCGCTTCAACACCACTTACGGCAAGTTGTCGTAGCCAATCCATTACGCAACCTCCTTCGGTTTGTTCATCGCAGCACCACTGCTGTAATGCTGGAATAAGCTTTCAATCTTACTTGGATGTAGTACCTGTTCGTGTGGACCACTATCAACCAAGAATCGATTCACAACATGTACATTGGCTTCAAGGCGACGTACTGCGGTTACATCGTGGTGAACCGCAAGGATCGTGCGACCCTCGTCAACACATTCACGAATCAGCGATTCAAGATAACGAACGCCCTGCTCGTCCATACCCGTGGTTGGTTCATCCAACACCAATAGACTTGGGTTATCCAATAGCGCTTGAGCAAACAACACACGTTGCTGCTCACCACCCGACAACTGTCCCATACGGCGATCGCTACGTGTCGCCATACCCACTCGATCCAATTGCGCGAGTGCAAGATCCAATTGCTTAGACTTACGACGCCAAAATAGCGGAATTCGAGTTTGGTTAAGCAACACGAAATCCATGACCGTCAAAGGCAAGCTCGATTCGAAGGTCGCTTTTTGTGGAACATAACCGATACTTGGCTTTTCTGGCCAATGAATATTGATTTGCCCAGAGAAAGGCGTCAAACCAAGAACAGAGCGTAGCAGAGAGGTTTTACCACCGCCGTTTGGCCCCATGATTACATGGCACTCACCCGCTTTAAGTTCTAGTGAGATATCGTCAAGAATGACGTTGTTGTCATATTGCAGACCGAGTTGATTGATTGAAATCGATGGACCTAACATTATGCGTTCCCGCTTTTAGCTTGGTTCGCCGCCGCAAATTTCATTGCTTCGATTAATGTCTCGAGATTCTTCTGCATCTCAACTTCGACTTTGTCGTCTTCATATTCGCCATGCGTCATGTGAGAGAAACGGTAAAGCTGAACACCCGTTTCCGCTTCAATCGTGTCAACAAAACGGTTTGGCATGTTTAGCTCGTAGAACAACACGTCAATGCCCGATGCGCGGATCTTTTCGATCGTTTCTTGCAACTGGCTCGCACTTGGTTCAACACCGTGTGCAGGCTCAATCACCGCCGCAACATCCACACCAAATTCTTGAAGGATGTAGCCATACGCATTGTGCGTGGTCGCCACCTTCATACCTGAAGTATCTAACTCACCTAATGACAACATCGCATCGCGCTTCATAAAGCGAAATTGCTTTGCGTATTTACGTGCATTCTTACGATAAAAAGCCGCGTTGTCAGGGTCGAGCTTAGAGACCTCACTCGCGATGGTGTAAACCTTTTGAATTGTTGTCGAAAGCCCAACAAAGGTATGTGGGTTAACGGCACCTTGACCAACAGACTGACCAAGAGCAGGAAGTAGAGGCACTTCTTTGTTTGCTTCGATCACGACTAAGTCATCACGTTGCGCTGCTGAAATCACTTTAAGCGCAAAGTCATCGTGACCAATACCGTTTACTACGATTGCATCCATTTGGCTCAATCGTTTTAAATCATTGGGTTGTGGTAAGTAGTTATGTGGGTTGAAACCTGCGTCAACCAAAGGAAGAATGTTCACTTTGTCACCTACCACGGCTTTCACGTAGCTGTAGTAAGGTTGAAGTGTGATACCAATCGTCAGCTTGTTGCTGTCGATCTTATATTCTTTTGCCAATGCATTGGGTGCCATGAACACCGCTAATAACGACATGAACAGAGTCATAATTCGCATAGTAATTCTCTTATTATTAGTGAGCATCGCTTTCATGATGCTGTTCAATTTCTGATTCGTTCACGACCATTTTCCAACCCGTAGACTCTAGCGTGTGTTGGTCAAAAGTAGCGGGCTGTTTCGCTACACCGCCCAAGAAGATCCAGATTTCAGGAGAAACGCTGTTCGCATTTAAAATAAAGGAATCCGCAAAACCATGATCGGTAGGCGTAGCTTGTTCACTTGGAGTAGAAAAGTAATAACCACGCTCGTCCAGTACCCAAGCATGAGAACCTTTGCGCTTCCAACTCTGATCTTCTACAAACGGGGCAACCCATTCATCTTTAAGTGATGCAACACTCGGCCATTCACCATCTGAGTCCATGCGCAGGTCACGGATTTCTTCATGCGCTAAACGCAGCTCTGATAGCATCGCCAAGTTTTCTTGTTCAACATCAGTCACTAGAATTTGATGATCAAGCACTGCTTTAACGTGGGATTCAGCCTGATGAAATGGGATTGCGACAGTTGCAAAGCAAAGGATGAACACAATGATCAGTCCTACCCATTTGCCCTCTCTGCCGCCCGTATCAGCACGTACGCTTTGAATCATCATTTTTCACTGATCTCTACAACATCAACTTCAACTGGAAACTCATGACCTGAATCGAACACAAGGTAGAACTCAGTGTCAGGATGTGGGAATTCAACGATAGAACGTTTATCTGTCATCTCTTTTGCAATCAAGTTGTCTTCGTAATCGTACATCTCAACTGCGTAATCAATCGCTTTGCTGCCATCCGAATAACCCGCTTCACAAGCAACAGTCTTACCTTCAAACCAGCAGCTCATCAGTGGAAAGTGTGCTTGAGCAGGTAATGCAGCGAAACCAAGTCCCAATGCTAAGCAAGGAGTCATTAAAGCGTTAAGTTTTGTTTTTATTGTCATGGTTCGTACCCTAGCCACAGTGCAAATTCTCAGAAGTAAACTGAGCGATAAAGGGCTCAAATGAGCCCTTAAGTTTTTTTGATTCTTAATCAGGGATCTAGCCCCGATATCACAGACTATTGAAGCAGCGCTTCGAACGTTAGGTGAACGTTCGCGCTTGCTTTGTCTGCCAGTGGGTTGTCAATCAACTCACCTTTGTAGTTCGCTTTCATTACGTAACGACCTGCTACGTCTGGAGTAAACGTGATTTCACCGTTCTCATCACTCACCACATCAATCTGCTCTTGGTGGTTGCGGTAAAGCGTACCTTCACGAGTAATCTCCGCTTTCACGTCTTTCTGGATTTCACCGTTGTAGAAGAACTGGAATGTCACAGGTTCGCCTTCAACGATATCTGAAGGGTGTGTCACAGGCTTCATTTCTAGAAGCTTGCCTTCAATTTTGAACACTGAATCCGTTGGCTTACCTACCGTGATGTAGCTTTCTGCACGAGTGAAGCTGATCTGCGTTACCACGTCACGTGATTTTTCAGGCAGAACTGAGTCACGCTCAGCTTTGTTTGCTTTAATCCACTTCACCGTGTCACGGCGACCCGCTTTGTATTGCGTGTAGTAAGACGGCTGGTTGTTGATCGCCACTTTGTGTGTACCTTCTTCTTCAAAATAGAAGTCGAAGATTGAACGACGCTTGCCACGAATAACGAAGTTAGGACGCTCGCTGCGGCCATCTGGCATGATGACATGAGCATTTTCGCTGCCAGCAGGCTTATCAAAAACAAACGTACCGTGAGACGCAGTAACATCGAACGTTAGCCAATCACCACCTTCTTTAGATACAGTAAAGTGAGATGGCAAAATCCAACGTGGGTGAGCTTGTGCCGTTGTCGTTGCTGCTAGACCGAATGCCATCACACCCGCTAGAGCAAGTGCTTTGATTTTTGTCTGTTTCATCATGTTCAATTCCATTATTTATAATTGTTAGCCGTGTCGCTCTATCTGAGCCTACGATGACCACTGTCTATTCTGTTCAGCTTGGTTTTAGTTCGTACTTACTAGTTACTGTTCGCACTTGCTAGTTACTGTTCGCACTTACTATTTAGCGATGTAGTTCAGGGTGATTTCACCCGTCTCTTCCGTTGCTTTTAATTCGTAAGATATGTTTGAATCTGCGAGTGATACTTTTTGGCGAAGGTAATTACGGCCACCGTGTTCACGAACCACTTCGATATGAACCGTGTACTCGCCTTGTTCTAACGTTTCACCGCTGTCGCTCTTACCATCCCACACGAAACGGTACTGGCCAGCAGGACGTGTTGCAGACGTCACAGCATCAACCAGTTCACGATCGTAACGGCCAACCTTTCTCCACCAGCTGCGCAGATCCTTAAGCCATTCGTCTTTACCGACCCAAAGCTCGATGGTTTTCACTGACTTTCGTTCGCTATTCTCTACCCACACCGCCACATAAGGACGTGCATACATAGAGGTATCAATCTTTGGAAGCTCAAAGCTGACATCCAGTTTTGCCGTATCAGGAATCGCTTGTGCCATACCTAGGCTTGGCAAAAGAGATAAAGCAAGAAGCGCCTTGCTCCAGTTCATTTTTTTCATTTTTAACAACCTTTTAAATCCGTTTAACCTTAAGTTCGCTCTTCAATCCGATTCATCAATCGAATCAAGCGTTAAGGCACGGCGACAAAATAGATAACCAATGAGATTGCAGACCCAAACACCGTCCATTTGATGGAAGTATTAAGCGTCTTTTTCTTAGGTAACAGTAAGCACACGCCAGTAAGCACAAAGAAGATCATCAATAGCGCAGTGATATCGATAAACCATTTCCATACTTCACCGCTGTTACGACCTTTATGCAGATCGTTCAACAATGCGATAACGCCGTAATTAGTGGTTTCGACTTCTACAAACTCAGACGTAACGTCAACAAAAACGGAAGCGTTGTAGCCGGGTCCTTTGAAGTCCATAGATACCTCACCGATGAGCAACTCACCATCTTCAATCTCTGCATAGATGTCCAAACCAGAAGGAACGCCGGAGAGGTTGGCTTCTTCGAACAGAAACGTTTCAAAGGCTGTCTCGTCAGCTTTTAAACGTCCGTCTTGAACCGTAAATAAACTTGTAGGAAGCGTTAGCGTAGAGCGTTGGATATTGGGTTGGCTTGATTCAAATAACTCAGGTCGGTTCAGGGTGATACCGGTTACTGAGAAAAAAAGAACCACGAACAGAAGCGCCATAGAAATATAAACATGAAGTCGACGAGACCATGACTGAACCGCCCTACTTTTTAACGACATACAAACCAATACCTATAAATTTTATGGCGACAATTTAGTTGATAATCATTCGTATTGGCATTCAATTTACATTGTTTACGTTTGCCGAGCGGCGTAAGAAAATTTACATAACATTACATGGGAAGTAATCGAACTGTATGCATATTCTTGCTAACGTGTACTAAAGGGATTTGATTCGTTTTATTAGAGGTTATTGATAACAGGGTCAAAGCTCAAAAAAGCTCAATCTCAACATGCTTGATTGAGATGGGTTTAAGGTAACAGTCGTAGCTTTAAGGATAGAAAGTTGGGACTATTTGATCACTGGTTTGATGATAGCTAATGAAGCTTAAAAGGATTTGAAATGCGTATTTTTGTTTTGGCTTTTGCTGCGCTAGTGACGGCGTGCACTAGCCAAATAATCAGCACGGAAGAACATATTCAAGAATACATCGGTTCAGACATAACCGATGTACAAGAACGTTATCTCACCGAACGGTCACGCCCTATCAGTTTTTGGGCGTCTCGAAACTATGCTTGGATTGAAACCAAGAAACCGTTAGACAATGGTTATACAGTACACGCATTCAAAAACCCTTATCGTGACTGCACCATTAATTGGGTTGCTGATACCAGCGGCGTGATTCAAAGTGCTACGTCCAGCGGCACGATGTGCGAGCCTTAACTGCCGCATTGGAACGATAAAGTTCAAAAAGCTTTAACCGCCAAAATTAAAAAGGGTGTCATTTGAACCATCAAATGACACCCTTTTCTCTATATTACTTTCTCTTGTCTTCTGTTGTGCTATTCGCAGTTAGACGTTGCCGTTATCACTCACTGTTCTTAGCTGAGTCAGATATTTAATCCAACCTTTTGCCTCAGAAGAAGGCTCAATGTTGTTCGCACGTTTCGCTTGAGCAAGAGCATTATCAAGATTCTTTAGCTTGTACCATGAACGTACTTTCGCTAAAGCAACATCAGCTTGCTTGTTCTTGTCTTTCACTTTATCCAAAACAACCAGAGCACGATCGTAGTAACCTTGCTGAACCAGTAATTGAGCCACATTCCAATGATATTGCGTGTCCTTTTTAGACGCTAACGTCCATACTTCAATAGCACTGTCCCACTCTTTCGCTAACTGCCAGTAGGTTGCTTGCTCAGCCAGAAGTTGAACATCGCTGTTCGCATCATCTAACTTACTAATTTCTTGTGCTGCGCGCTCTGGAATGCCACGTTTCGCGTAAAGCTGCGCTAACAAGCGGCGATCTGAGTTCTTCAGCTCAACACCTTGTAGATCAGCCAGTGCTAACGTGTTCAATGCATCACGATTACGATCTAACCTAAGTTGAATACCAACCAATTGACGCCACCAGTTATCTTTCTCGGGTTGAAGTTCAATCAAGCTTTCCAGTGTAGGAATCGACTGTTTCCACTGCTTTAACTGAAGCTGTGCGCCCAGTTTTAGCGATAGAGGTGATAACTCTGGTTTTGAATTGAACTTGTCGTGATTACCGATGGCCACTAGGACTTTCGACCAGTTTTCAATTTGGTATTCAGCTTGTGCAATTCGCATCCAAAGCGTGTCTTTCTTTTCCTTTTCAGGCGCTGTTTTCACTAACTCGTAGTAGTGCGGAAGCGCGTTTTTAAACTGCTGATCGTTCAACAACAAATCAGCCAGCATACGCTTCGTTATCCAAGCTTGCTCATCGACTAACAAATTCGTATCGACGGCATAAGTGAGCTGCTTAATCGCCGCGTCAGTTTTGCCATCTTGCCAGTAAAAAACACCTAGCATACGAGCTACGTACGCTTTGTCGTAGCCCTTAGAAAGCTCTAAACCTGCTAGTACGTCAATGGCCTGTTTAACCTGTTCATCTTGAGCAAGCTTATGCGCCTTTTGAACACGAATAGCAGTATATTGGGTTAGCTCTTGCGCTTGTGTTGTAAGGGGCATTAACAACAAGCCCACTAATATCCATATCTGTTTCATCATTTTGCCAACTTAAACTCTAGTTTCACGGTTTGACCAACCTGAGCTATCGCTTTTCCATCGACGACTTTCGGTTGATATTTCCATTTTTTAAGTGCTCTCATCGCTTCACGTTCAAACATACGACGTGGGTTTGCGTCAGTGACTTGAATGTCAATTGGACGTCCCGTTTCATCGATAGTAAAAGACATAATCACATGGCCTTCAGCTCCACGCTTAAGCGCTTTCGCTGGATAACGAGGCTCTACTCGATACAAAGGCATTGCTTGTTGGTTTGACCCAAAATCAGAGAATGTCGGTGCGTTAATCGCTAAGCCATCAATGGATGTGTTCAAATCCAATGAAGGCAAAGAAGACATCGAATTCAGAGGCGTAACTTCAGCTTGTGACTGAGACGTTTGCGCTTCCGGTGGCGGCTCTGGCATTTCTGGTTTTTCAGGGACTGCGCGTTGTCTTCTTTGAACTTCTTGTTCTTGTTCCACCATTACCATGTTGAAACTTAACGTCTCGCTATCGTCTGGTGAACGTTGGTGGCCATTATCGACCATCCAAGCCATGAAAGAAAACAGCGCTAAGCCCAACGCGCCCGCTAGCGGTAAAGCAAGAAATAGGCGAATCATTTATGAAGATCCTCCAAGATCATCGCTTATCAGCAGCAAGCGCAATGTTTTTAACACCTGCACCTTTCGCGGCATCCATCACTTTAACAACAGTACCGTTGTAAGCGTGTTCATCCGCTTGAATAACCAAAGAAGCATCAGGTTGTTCTAGCAACAAGTGCTCTAACGTCGCTTGGACACGTTCAACATCTACGACACGCTTGTCGATGAAAATGTCGTTTGCAGAAGTAATCGCAACAAAGATGCCTGCATCCTTTTGGCTTACTACGTTAGAAGCTTGTGGGCGATTGACTTCCACCCCTGACTCACGAACAAATGAACTGGTCACAATAAAGAAAATAAGCATGATAAAGACAATATCAAGCATCGAAGTAAGGTCTATTTGAGCCTCTTCGTTTTTAGAATGACGTCGACCGAGTCTCATCGTTGACTCCTTAAAGATTTTTCTAATTTCAATTCTAAGCGGTTACATACTTTCGCTAAGCGAGCGTGAACGAACATGCCCGCTAACGCTGCAACCATGCCTGCCATGGTTGGCAGTGTTGCTAACGAGATACCTGAAGCCATCAATTTAGGGTCACTGCTGCCTTGTGTCGCCATAACATCAAAAACAGAGATCATACCGGTTACAGTGCCTAGCAAGCCCAACATCGGGCAAATAGCGACTAACAGCTTAATAAAATTCAAGTTTTGGTTAAGCAAGATACTCGCTTGCCCTAACCAACCTTCACGAATGGCTTTGGCATGCCAAGAAGAGTGATCTTCTCTTTCATGCCATTTCGCTATCCAAGCTTGGCGTTGCTTAGGAAAGTAGAACGCAAGATAAAGCACACGTTCTACCACAAGCACCCAATACACTAGGACGACAGCCGCTAGCCACCACAGGACGAAACCGCCCTGCTCCATAAAGCTTGATAAAGACAGCAGCCAGTCACTCGTTAACCAACTCGCTGGTAATAGAGAACCCGACAAAATATCCATTACGCAGCAGTCCCAACTGGTGAAACAACAGCGTTTGATTCAACGGTCTTTTCAGCCTGCTCAGCAACAAGACCAATACCTTGCTTCTCAAGAATATTGCGAATGTTTTCTGCTTGAGTGCTAAGAATGTTGTGTGCCAGTAGAAGAGGCATTGCCGCAACCAGACCAAGTACCGTAGTTACAAGCGCCATCGAGATACCACCCGCCATAACTTTAGGGTCGCCATTACCAAACTGAGTGATCACTTGGAATGTTTCGATCATGCCGGTTACTGTACCTAAAAGGCCCAACATTGGTGCTAGTGCCGCCAATAGCTTAAGCATCGATAGACCTTTCTCTAGGTGAGTCTGCTCATCAACTACCGCTTCTAAAAGTCGCAACTCTAACGCTTCAACCGTTTGGTTTTGTTCCTTGTTGTACATCGCAAGAACACGACCTAGTGGGTTATCACCCGCTTGCTCAGGGTTCTTAAGTTGCGCGCGAATTTTCTGGCGTGCGATAGCAAGAGAGACACCACGAACTAATGCGATGATTAGACCAATAGCTAGTAGGCCAAGAATCACTTTACCAACCACACCACCCGCTTGTAGACGGTCAGTTAAACTTGGCGTAAGTGCTAATTGCTCTAGCATAAACCCGCGAGAAGGATCGACAACCACGTTAGATACTTCACCATTCGCTAACGAAGAAAGTGACGCTAACGTTGGACCATTTTGTGGTTGCTTAAGGTAAGCGATCGCATCTTCACGCTGAGTGTTCCAGCTAACATAGCCTTGCTCTGTCACAAGACCAATCGAACCTAGTCGGTAAGCGTCAACCTTGTTTGTATTGCCTTCACCATTAATGAATGCAATTTGAGATTTGCTAAGCTCAGAGCTCGCTTGGATCTGTTCAACCATGCTCATCCACAAACCGGTCAGCTGTGGCATTGAAGGCAGTGATTTAGCATCAATGATTTGATCAACAGTTGCAGTGTGTTCAGCACGATCAACACTATTCACGGTTGAGCTAAGCTCTGCGCCGAGTTCTTTTGCGTTTTGACGAACGACACCGAACAGCTCGCCTAAGCTACCGGTTTCTAAACGCAGCTTCTCTTCTAAGCGAGCAAGCTTGTTTTCGTTATCACTGAACGTTTGAGTCAGAACATCTGTCGCACCTTGGATAGACGTACGCTTCGCTTCAAGCTGAGCTTTGATCGCTTTCAGTTCTTGTTCTGTCTTTTTGAAATCAGCTTCACGCACTACGTTGTGAGAAGCTTGAGTTCGACTCTCTGATTTTGCTTTATTAACTAGCTGAGCCGTCGTATCTGATGCAGAGAAAGCTGAAAATGAAAGTGATGTAATGCAAAGCAATGCTGCTAATGGCTTTAAGTTCATTACTTAACCTCCGCAACAGTTAAAGAAACAGGTAAAGTAATTAGGCTTGGCGCCGCTTGTTGGCTTGCAATGTCGTAAGCTTTATCTAGCTCAGATTTCATTGAAGAATCTAGCTCTTGCCACTGATTTTGTGTTTGATTCCAAGACCAATATTGGCTGCCATTTAGGTTACGAGCCACCAAAGAGATACGACCTAGGTGCAACACGTCAGCTTCAATCGTTCTGTCGTTGCTCAATGCAACGCGGCCTTGGTAAGCACCGAGCTTGATGCCGTAGTCCATCTCGATTTGGTAAGCTTCCAGGATACGACGATACTTCTCAGCATCACTCACATCAGCACGAGTCATCATTGCTTGTAGCTTTTCTACTCTTTCTAGACGCTGTTCTTTCTTAATCGGCACGTCTTTCTCTACCAACTGTTCAAGACCATCGATCATTTGATACATCAATGGCACAACACCTTGGCGTGTGTATTTGATTTCTTCGATCTGCTCTTCAATGCTTTGAGCTTCTTGGTTTTGGCTCTCAACTAATGCAGCAAGGTGATCGTGATAGATTTCTAGGTTTTTAACTTCTTCTTGCAGACGCTCAATCTCAGCTTGCAGCATTAAAGTCGCTTGTGAGCTTTTATCAATAACCTTTTGGCTCGAAGCCGACGCGTTATTGGTCTTGTTTTGAATTGATTGAGCTTGATCCAAGCTGTTTGCCATAGAAGACGTTGCAACCAAACTGATGGCAAGCGCTAGGCTAGTTTTTAAAAGATTCATAATTGTAGTCATTTACTATAGAAGAAGGTCAAATACATTTTATTGATAAATACTATTATTGATAAGCACTCTCATTATCATTAAAAGTCACTCGCATTACTAGGGATATTTTACTGAATAGCAGAATCACGAAAGGAGAAAGCCGAAACTTTCCCCTTAGTATTTAGGCTAACAATAGTACCCTACTAACAAATTAGTATTTTACCTGTAAAGTCGCCATGTAGTTACGGCCTTCGCCGATTACTACGTCTTCAGCAAATTGGTGGTTTGAAGATGTTGAACCGCCACCCGCTAGGTATTCTTTATCAAATACGTTCTCGACTGTTAGACGCGCTACGAAATCAAGAGAATCGTCGTACTTAAGCGTGTATGCTGCACCCATATCGACACGTGCGTAGCCGTCTTTCTTGAATGTGTTCGCGCTATCGCCGTAACGAGAACCTTCGTAGATAAGACCCAGGTTCACATCAACTTCGTTTGTTGCTGCATAGGTAGACCAAACGCTTGCTGCAAACTCAGGTACGTCTACTGGACGGTTACCTTCATATGTTTCATGGTTCGTGATTTCAGCATCTAAGTACATTGCAGAACCAGACATAGAGAATTTTTCTGAGATAAAGCCTTGCGCTGCTAACTCAGCGCCACGGTGAACTTGTTCGCCACCTTGTGTCTTCGTCCAATCGCCTGATGAAGTGTCTTCTACATCCATTGAGATGTTTTCTTGGGTAATATCAAATACCGCACCAGAAACGAATAGACGTTCGTCCATCAGCTCCCACTTAGTACCGACTTCGTAAGAAACACCCGTCGCGGCATCAAGAAGTTCGCCATCGTTGGTGTAGTTACGGCTACCGCTAGAGACAACACCTTGTGGTTCGAAACTTTCAGAGTAAGAAGCGTAGATACTACCGTTTGATGCTGGGTGGTAAATCAGGCCAAGCTTAGGCGCTACATTTTCTTCTGCTACGCCATCACTTACTTTACGGTCGAAACGAGCACCCGCAAGAACTTGCCATTCATCATTAATAGTAATCAAATCTTGGATGTAGAAGCCCCAAGTATCGTAAGTACTCATCTTACCTAGCGATGTTGGACCCACTGACGGCGCTGGTACTGTTGCATCTGGTGCGTATTCAGCGCTGCTGAAGCGATCCATACCACGGTAATAGCTGTAGCCTAACCAGTTAGCACCGAATAATAGTTGGTGCTCTGTGCCCGCAAGATCAGCGGTTGTTGTTAGATCAACGTAAGCCGTTCTGAAACGCCATTTATCATGACGGTAGTTACCGCCTTGAGTCACGGTGCCCGTACCATCAGGATTCATATTTGAAAAGCTTGGGTAGCTTTCCATATCAATACGTTCGAAATCTTGGTAGTTGAAACCTGTTTTTAATGACCATGTATCAGTCAGGTTAGCAGCAATATCAAAACCAACGTTCTCAACATCATTCTCGATCTGTGACCACTGTGCATCCCAGATGTGCTTGTCGCTACCTACTCGGTTGCCGTCTAGCGTGTATAAAGCGCCAGAATCTACGCTACCTTCGTCGTTAGTTTTGTCGTAATGAACAGAAACTGTCACGTCTTCAGTTACATCGTAATCAACGAATACACCACCAACAAAACGTTCTGTTTGTGGTTCAGTTCCGTCACCATAAGTTCTCCAAGAGCCGTAGCTTTCTTTAGATAGAATCGCGCGACCACGTAGAGTTTCAGCGTCGTTCAAAGCGCCACTTACGTCTACCGTTGTACGAGAATGGTCATTAGAACCAATATCTTGGCTAACACTTACTTGCGTATCGTAAGTTGGCTTTTTGCTTACCATGTTGATCAAACCACCTGGTGCAGAAATACCGTAAAGAAGACCAGAAGGTCCTTTTAGTACTTCAACACGCTCTAGCAGTTCGATTGGTTGACGGTAGTGAGACCAATGTTGCTGGCCATTTTTAAGGAAGCCCGAAGAGCTTTCTACCGAGAAACCACGTAGAGAGAAACGTTCACGGTTACGGCTTGTACCGCCAGCACTTACACTCGCGTCATTCTTAAGCACGTCACCAAGCGTTGTTGCACGCTGTTCATCGATGATTTGCTCGTCGATTACTAAAACTTGTCCCGGAGTCTCTAATTGAGTCGCCTCCATGCGCATTGCTGTTGTGTTCGTGTCGGCTTTATAACCGTAGTCACGACCTTCAACAACCATATGCTCGTCTGTTTTTACTGTTTCTGCCAATACTGCTGGTGAAGCTAATACTGCGCCGATCACTAAAGCCAATGGGCTCTTTGAAAACATGTCCTTTACTCCGCTTTTATTCTTTTAGACGAACACTTTGTTATTTATTCGATGTGTTCGCTGAACCGTTGCCGGTACCACTGAATTATTTCGGGAGTGAATATAAGTGATAACTATTACCATTTGCATTAAATTTACATTCTTTGCATTCGTAAAGTTTTGTAAAGGCCTGTCGGTGAGTCATATTTGAGGAGTTCAACAAAACCATTCAATACAAATAGTTAAGGCTCATGGACGTAAATCGACTGGTTATCTTCACCGAATTTTTTGAAACAACGGTATTTGTTCAGTCAATTGAAGACGTGAAGATTGATAAGAAAATCATCTCTTCTTATTTACTACCTTTGAAACGACAAATTTATGTATAAAACCCTCGATAGATGTAAATTAATAGTGAATTATTTTGTTTTTATTTGTTTAATTTACACAATTATCAGTGATTTTGATCACATCTATAATTCCAAACTCATTTTTTGTTTTTCGAATTGATTATCCGACTGCTAATCTCCTGCTCACTTTGAAAAGGTATCAAAGTTATAAATAATAAGGAGTGTTCTAAATGAATACCAAGAAACCTATGTCTCTGACTGGTCGAGTAATCCTCGGTATGGTCGTAGGTATATTAACGGGATTCGCCATTCAATCCCTTTTTGCAGACAACGGATTTGTTAACAACTACATCGTTAACGGACTCTTTGAAGTGGGCGGACAAATCTTTGTCGCCAGTTTAAAAATGCTTGTTGTGCCTCTAGTCTTCGTTTCACTAGTGTGCGGTACAAGTTCTCTTAAAGACTTATCAACTCTTGGCCGTATGGGTGGCAAAACGCTTGCACTTTATATCGGTACTACTGCCGTTGCCATCACTCTAGCATTAACTATCGGTAACCTGTTCCAACCTGGAGCTGGTGCGGATCTTACTGCTGCGAGCTCTTTCAAATCAGCGGATGCCCCTTCTCTGGGCCAAGTAATCATCGACATGTTCCCAACCAACCCTATTCAGGCGATGGCTGAGGGCAAAACGTTACAAGTTATCGTATTTGCAGTGTTGTTTGGTATCGCAATCAGTGCAGCGGGCAAACCCGGTGAACGTATCGCTGTAGTTTTCTCTGATCTAAACGAAGTGATCATGAAGCTAGTTGCGCTACTAATGAACCTTGCTCCTTACGGCGTATTCTTCTTGATGGCGAAACTGTTCTCTGGCCTTGGCTTAGGTGCAATTTGGAACCTAGCAGAATACTTCTTAGTGCTTGCTGGTACCCTGCTGTTGCATGGCTTGGTGACTTACAGTGCGATGCTTAAAGGATTCACAGGTCTTAGTCCGATTACGTTCCTACGTAAGATGGAAGATGCAATCATGTTTGCATTCTCAACAGCATCTTCGAACGCAACAATTCCAGTAACTATGGAAACGGCTAAGAACCGTATGGGCGTAGACAACAAAGTCGCTTCTTTCACAGTACCACTAGGTGCAACTGTGAACATGGACGGCACTGCAATCATGCAAGGTGTTGCGACGGCGTTTATCGCGCAAGCGTACAACATCGACCTTTCAATGGGTGATTACCTAATGGTTATCCTAACGGCGACACTGGCGTCTGTTGGTACTGCAGGTGTCCCTGGTGTTGGTCTTGTTATGCTAGCGATGGTATTGAACCAAGTTGGCCTGCCGCTTGAAGGTATTGCTCTAATCATGGGTGTTGACCGCCTTCTTGATATGATTCGTACCGCTGTAAACATCACAGGTGATAGTGCCGTATCTATCATCGTTGCTAAGTCTGAAGGCGCTCTAGACGAGTCTCGCTTCAACGACCCAGCAGCAGGTGAGAAAGAAGAAGAAGTTAAGCTAGCTCGCCAACAGGCATAGTCTCGCTTATCTTATGCTCTTGTCTTCAAGCTCAGGCGTAATTAATGGCTACGCCTAGCCCATACCAAAGCGCATAAAGAAAAACGCCACTGCAGATGCAGTGGCGTTTTTATTGGGCTATGTTTCTAAGCTATATTTCTGAGCAATATTTCTAAGCTATGTTTCTTAGCACGCTTTCAGTCATAGTTATCTATGGAGCAAGACAGGTAACAGCAGGAAGCTAATCAGCGATTGGGAACATTAGATTTACTCTCAATCCCCCACCTTCTCTATTCTCAGCAGTTACATGTCCATTCATCACACCCATCGCTTCTTTAACAATCGCAAGGCCCAGACCGTAGCCACCAGACCGTTTGTCTCTTGCTGATTCAATACGAGTAAACGGGTCGAATATACCTGCAATCTTGTTATCAGGAATACCATCACCGTCATCTTCTACAGATATTACACTGTAACGTCTATCCATTACCTGTTCGTATGTCGTCACGACCACATGAGCGTTCTCACCCGCGTATTTAATGGCATTCCCGACCAAGTTACCAATGACTCGAAGCAGTAGCCTCTCATCAACGTTCACCATTGATATCGGCGTCTCTAGGGAACCAATCAAAGTTTGATTCGGTTTTAAATCGTTTTGCATCTGCGCGATCAACATTGAACAATAGTGCTCAAGGTGCATTAAACTTAACTTGGAGTCATAGCGAGAGGTTTCTAAGCGGCTAAATTCAAGTATCTCACCCACCAGCTTATTCATCTCTTCTGTTTCATTTTCCATTCGTTCTAGCAAACCAATGCTTTTATCATCAACCTTGCTGCGCAGCAGGTGTAGTGCGAGGTTTTGCCTTGCTAATGGTGTTCTTAACTCGTGTGAGACATCACGAATCAAACAACGTTGCTTTTCAGCCAGAGATTTAATCTCAAAGGTCATATAATCAAAATCGTGTGCAAGCTCGTTGAATTCACGCGTGGTGGAGTTCAACTCCGACACCACACTGACCGTGAAGTCACCTTGAGCCAGTCTGCGGCTCGCTTCTCTCAATCTATCCAACGGTTGCTGAAGGCTTTTGGCCATGATAATCGAGAACAGAGACAATACGACCAATGCAATCAATGCTTTAAGCATATAGGAATATGGCGCAAAAGATTTTGCGGGATGAAACTGGTGCGGTAGTTGGATAACCAGTGTTTTACCGTTATCCAGTGGTAGGCCGAAGATCGGCTTACTCACACGATCACTAAGTTGGTGATCTAACGTTCTTAAGTATTTGAGCTTAAATTCAAAATGTGGGTGCATGTGACGATGTGTGATCGGACGATTGTCTTTATCAATGACGAACAGATAATACTGCTGAGCATTACCCCAGTCCGCGAGTTCATCCATGTCCCCTTCTTCGATCAACACATTCGCTTGGTAAGCAAGGTCGAGCATTTCCGCTTTTACCGATTCTGGGACTTTAAGCAGCGCTTTCATCAAGGCTCTTTCAGCGACACCTTGCAGGATCAAAATACTCACCAAAATGACGGTCAGGTAACTGAACAGTTGGAAAGTGAGTCCGTCTTTACGCTTAGCAATAAAATCAGGGCAACGCAGCAGTTTTTTACTCATGCTCCGACCGACTCTAGGTAACTGTAACCTTTACCACGAACGGTTTTTATATGTTGTTTAGACAAACCTGCCTGAACGAGCTTTCTACGTATATTGCTGATATGCATATCTAAATTACGATCGAAGGGACACAATTCTTTCTTGAGTACATGGATTTGCAGATCAGATTTTGAGACGACAATACCGTCATTTTTGACCAAATAATCAAGCAAGTCTTTTTCAGTGCCAGTTAATGGCAAACGAGAGAGTTGTTCACACAAGCCGTGATTAGAGGAAGCTAAAGATTGTCTTTGGCGTTCAAAACCCACTCGGCGCAAGATCACCTTAATACGGGTTAAGAGTTCAGGAACATTGAAAGGTTTAGCGATGTACTGGTCGGCGCCTGCTTGGTAGCCATCGAGCATTGAGGCATCGTCGTTAAGCGCGGTTAGCATAAGAATGGGAGTAGCAAAACGCTGACAAATACGTCTTGCTACTTGAATGCCGCTTAGGTTCGGAAGCATTACATCGAGTAGAACCAAATCGACAGGGTGAGATTGAATAAACTCAAGCGCGGATTCACCGCAATGAACAGTATCAACGTGATACCCCTCATTTTCTAACACTTCACCCAGTAATTCACACAACTGAATATCATCATCAACAACTAAAACGCGAGACATTACACATACCGATAAATAAGAACTGTTTGCATTCTAATTATCGTTATTATTGATTTCAATTATAAAGTGCCCGATTTCCTCTATAGAAGAAAATCTTTTTCAATCGGTACAAATTTTGATGCAGAATCGATAAGATTTTGAGCAGTTAACCCGGGAACACCATACACTTCAACAGGCTTGCCAAAGCGCTCTTTGATTCGCTCTACAAGGATTTCGAAATCACCGTCTCCTGATACCAAAACAATCGTATCAACCGTCTCAGCAAGTTCTATCGCGTCTAACGCAATACCCACATCCCAATCGCCTTTTGCACTGCCATCTCGACGCTGAATAAACGGCTTTAACTTCACATTAAAGCCCACACCACGAAGGATATGATGAAATTGACGCTGCTTTGGATCTTGGCTTGAGATTGCGTAAGCATTAGCTGCAATAACGTTACGCCCTTCCGTGGCAACATACCAAAACTGGTTATAGTCGAAGTTAGAACGGTATTTGTCGCGCGTCGTGTAGTAAACGTTCTGAACGTCGACCAAAATTGCTATGTTTTCCATAAATTCATACCTTTAGATTTTCCGTATACCCTATTCTATTCAATTGTAAAATGCGAGTCGCTTTACTCAATAAAAATGAACCTGCCAGCTATCGTTAACGTAAATCTAATATCTTTAGCGTAAAGCTAAGTGTCTTTACGTAATCCTAACTATGCTTATTGTAAGTGGATTTGTTTTGAGCGTTTCTTAGGTGGTTCTGATCTTCACCTTCTTCTTTACGTAGCGTTCAAATCGTACTCAGGCTTAGAGTTTTTAAAGGGAGGTTGGCAATGCTGCACCGACAAACACACAATTCGATCGTAAGCATCGACACAACCAAAGCGATGCAAACTTTAAATCAACCATCAAACTCTGGTAGCTGGTTTAGTTTGCTTAAACTACTGACCATCAGCACGTTAATAATCATGAGCTTAACCATCAATTCAGTACTCGCCTACCCCGCTTATTCTCACTCAAAGCCTTTGCCACACCGCAGTGTGATTTATTTCGCTCCAAAGGAAGATTCAATCGTTAAAGAGTTTCTGAATGAAGTGTTGCTCAATAACTGTCAATTGGACGAACGGGATGTCGTCATTATGGTTATTGCTGAGAGTGGTTACACAGTCCCAACTTGGTTAGAAGAAGAGTTTAACTTAGAAGCAGTCACCAGTATTTACGAGATCCCGAAAGGATCACATACCGCTGTTTTGATTGGTAAAGACGGGAAAGAGAAGCACCGATGGAGTGGCAAAACAGATTGGAAACAGATCACCAATATCATTGACGAAATGCCGATGCGCCAACAAGAAATGCAGCGACAAGGCAGCCGCTGCAGTATTTGATTCTTGATGGACTCAGTAGTGGCTTAGAGATCCAATTAGAAGGTCAAACGATCAAGCTTGTTTGTTAAACCAAGCCAGTTTTTCATGGAGCTGAGCCACGCTGCCTACAACAATCAGCGCTGGGCTCTTTGCGACGCTCGCAAGGTCAGCTAAATCACGTAACCCACCTCTAAACACCTTTTGTTCTTGGCGTGTACCGTTTTCGATGATCGCAACTGGCATGTCAGCTCGCATACCATTATCGAGTAGATTCTTCTGAATGTTCGGACTCTCTTTCAAGCCCATGTAAAACACGATGGTATGGTTGTGCTGAGCAAGAGATTGCCAGTCAATATCTTCGCCATCTTTCTTCAAGTGACCTGTAATAAACTGCACGCTTTGTGCATGATCACGGTGCGTCAACGGAATGCCCGCATAAGCCGTTGCTCCGGCAGCAGCTGTGATGCCCGGAATCACTTCAAATCTAACGTCATTTTCAGCCAGTGTTTCACACTCTTCCCCGCCACGACCAAAGATAAATGAGTCTCCACCTTTAAGGCGTACTACATGCTTGTTCTCTTGTGCTTTAGTGACCAATAGTTGGTTGATCTGATCTTGAGGTACGCAGTGATGATCGAGCTTTTTACCCACATACAGCATTTCCGCTTCTGGGTTAGCCATCGCCAAGATATCCTTTGATACCAAGCGGTCATAAACCAAAACGTCTGCTTGTTGAATCACTCGTGCCGCTTTTAACGTAAGTAAGTCTGGGTCGCCCGGACCCGCACCTACTAATGAAACAAATCCTGTGTTTCCTGTTTTAACATTCGATGGCGATACTTCTGACATGCTTTGCTCCGAAAGTTAGCTTGTTATATTTCAAGCTTAATTCTGTATGACGATTCATCGTTGTATGAATCACCAATATCCCTACTTCTTAGACTATCAGTTGTTGCCATAAAACTTTACGATTAATTCTAATCAAGATAGAAGTTTATATAACAAAACAATCTATTACGTTGGAAAACCCTGACATTTGCACCATCATCAAGCACACATTGCTCGCCTTAGGTGCACGGTTATCAAAGTAGAGAGTGTTAAGATCAAAAAAGCCCCAAATCAACAGCTTGGGGCTTAACACACATTATTAGTTGCTCATTAACCTAGAACTATCTAATTACTTAGCGCCTAGAGAAGGAGCTGTTTTAGCATGAGTTAGGTATAGAGGAACACACGTCATTAATAGACCACCAACGATGTTACCTAGGATTGTTGGGATAAGGTTGAAGTTCAACCATGTCGCGATACCAAAATCAGCGCCAAGAATCATACCTAGTGGGAATAGGAACATGTTTACCACTGTGTGCTCAAATACGAGTGCGAAGAAGATGAAGATTGGGAACCACATCATTGCTACACGGCCAGATACTGTGCGTGCAGTCATGTTACCAATCACACCTAGACATACCATAAGGTTACAGAAGATACCGCGTACGAAACACGTGATCCATCCGTCCATACCCATGTTTTCAAAACCTAGGCTACGACCTGTAGAAACAGCAATGAACTTTTGAGCAACAGCGTTTGGTTCTAAAGAGAAGTTACCCGTTAGTGATACTGCAACAAGGAAAGCAACAATCAAAGAACCGATAAGGTTACCAAGACCAACAATACCCCAACAACGTAGGATACGACCCCAAGTAATACCTGGGCGGTTGTCGAATTTCGCTAAAGGTGCAAGGCCGAATACGCCAGTTACTAGGTCATAACCCATTACACTTAGAATGACGAAGCCAACTGGGAACACAAGTGCGCCAACAAGGCCAATACCGGTTTGAACCATTGCTGTAATAGCAACAACAACCGCTAGAGAAAGGATGATACCAGCCATAGTGCTTCGAATCAGAAGATCGCGAGTACTTGTTTTCGTTTTCGCTTCACCCACATCAATCATCGTTTGAACGAATTCAGCTGGTTTGTAATCAGGAGACATAAGGTTGTCCTTAAAAAGTTTAAATTAAAAGTTAAAATTGGATAGGAAAAGGCTCTAGTTGCCGAGTTAAGGCAATATCGAGAACTAGAACCCTTGAACTATCAAATTTTACTCATCCGAAGATTAAGCAGAGATTTCTACAGCGCCTTTGGCAACACGAGCTTTGTACGCTTTCACGTTGAAGTTCTCGTCTTCCATGCACACACCTGTTGCTAGGTTAAAGCGTTGCTTCTTAAGTGGGCTTGCTACCCAAAGCTCTTCTTTGTGCTCAACAATCAAGCCACGTGATAACACGTTTGACTGGAAGTAAGGGTCTGTGTTGCTAATCGCGAATACTTCTTCAGCTTTCGTTGGGCGGAATACAGCTACTTGCTCACCACCAACCAACGCACAAACACCTGTACCTGGGATAATGTCTTCGATCTTACAAACTTTGGTAAATGCCATGATGTCGTCTCCCCTTAAACAGATTCTACGTGAATGATGTCGCCCTGATGCTTTGAAGTAATGGCTTCAGGGTGTTTCTCAGTGAATGTCGCAGGACGGTGTTGTTCACGACCATCTTCAACAAACACAACGTTATCATCGCGGTCATCAGCATTGATGAAGTGTGCAAAGCGCTTAAGTTGAGCTTCGTCGTTGATTGTATCTGTCCATTCACAAGCGAAGTTATCAACTAGGCCAGCAATGTCAGTTTCAAGTTGGTCATTGATACCAAGCTTGTTGTCTACAATCACTTCACGTAGGTAATCAACACCACCTTCTAGGTTGTCCATCCATACCGAAGTACGTTGTAGTGGCGCAGCCGTGCGGATGTAGAACATCATGAAACGGTCGATGTACTTGATTAGCGTTTCTTGGTCTAGGTCGCTTGCCAGTAAGTCTGCGTGACGAGGTTTCATACCACCGTTACCACATACATACATGTTCCAACCTGCGTCAGTCGCAATAATACCTAAATCTTTACCTTGAGCTTCAGCACACTCACGAGTACAGCCAGACACACCAAACTTCATCTTATGAGGAGTACGGATGCCTTTGTAACGGTTCTCGATCATCACGCCTAGGCCAACTGAATCTTGAACGCCGTAACGACACCAAGTAGAACCTACACATGTTTTCGCCATACGAAGTGCTTTTGCGTAAGCTTGACCCGTTTCGTAACCTGCAGCGATTAACTTCTTCCAGATTGCTGGTAAGTCATCTTTCTGAGCACCAAATAGGCCGATACGTTGTGCACCTGTGATCTTGGTGTACAAGTTGTATTCAGCAGCAACATCAGCAAGAACGCTTAGTGCTTGAGGTGTTACTTCACCACCCGCCATACGAGGGATTACAGAGTAAGTACCGTCTTTTTGCATGTTACCTAGGAAGTTGTCGTTGGTATCGTGCAGCTTCACTAATTCAGGCTTAAGGATGTGTTCACCCCAGCAAGAAGCAAGGATAGAACCTGCTAGAGGCTTACATACTTCACAGCCGTAGCCTTTACCGTATTTCTCTAATAGCTCATCGAACGTTTTGATTTCTTCGATGCGAATTAGGTGGAAAAGCTCTTGGCGAGAGTATGCAAAGTGCTCACACACGTCGTTCTTCACTTCAACACCAGCTTTAGCAAGTTCAGCGTTTAGTACTGAAGTCACTAGTGGAATACAACCACCACAACCAGTACCTGCGCCTGTTACTGCTTTGATATCACCGATTGTGTGGTGACCTTCAGCAACCGCTTGAGCGATCTTGCCTTTAGTCACATCGAAACAAGAACAGATAACAGCAGACTCAGGAAGAGAATCCGCGCCAAGTGTTGGCTTTTCAGCACCAGCATGAGCAGGAAGAATCAATGCATCTGGGTGTTCTGGTAGGTCGATTTCGTTCAGCATAAGCTGTAGAAGATCACCGTAGTCAGACGTGTCACCAACCATTACTGCACCAAGCAGCTTCTTGTTGTCTTCAGAAACGATTAGACGCTTGTAAACTTCTTGTTCTTCGTTTTGGTAAACGTAGCTCTTACAGCCAGGAGTACGACCGTTCGCATCGCCGATAGAGCCTACTTTCACGCCCAAAAGCTTAAGCTTCGCAGACATGTCAGCACCTTCAAATGTGCTTTCGTTACCAACAACGTGGTCAACCGCTACCGTTGCCATTTTGTAACCAGGAGCCACTAGGCCGTAGAACGTTTGGTTCCAAGACGCACACTCACCGATTGCGTAGATGTCTTTGTCTGTCGTTTGACAGTGATCATTAATCTCGATACCGCCACGTGGTGCAATACCCAGCCCCATTTGACGAGCAAGTTTGTCTTGTGGGCGAATACCAGCAGAGAATACGATGAAATCAGTTTCTAGCTCTGTACCGTCTGCAAAGCGCATTACGTTACGAGCTTCAGTGCCTTCAGGAGCAATCTCAAGCGTGTTCTTACTTGTATGTACGTTAACGCCCATACGTTCGATTTTTTGACGAAGTTGGTTACCACCCGCTTGGTCAAGCTGCTCAGCCATTAGCTTTGGAGCAAACTCAACAACGTGCGTGGTTACACCAAGAGCTTTTAGTGCGCCTGCAGCTTCAAGACCAAGCAAACCACCACCAACAACCACACCAGATTTAGAATTCTTAGCGGTTGCTTCGATAGCTTTCAAGTCTTCGATTGTGCGGTAAACGAAACAGTCTTTACCTTCGTTACCTTTGATTGGCGGAACGAATGGGTATGAACCTGTAGCAAGGATTAGCTTGTCGTATTGAATTTCACGACCAGTACTTGAGTAAACTGTTTTCTTTTCACGGTTAACGTTAATAGCACGCTCACCGATCAGCATGTTGATGCCGTGTTTCTCGTAGAAGCCTTCTTTAACTAAAGAAAGTTCGTCCGCAGTATGGTGTGAAAAGTAAGAAGAAAGGTGTACACGATCATAGGCTACGCGAGGCTCTTCACAGAAGACTGTGATGTCCATGTTAGCAACGTCTGTCTTCTCGACTAAATCTTCGATATAGCGATGGCCGACCATCCCGTTACCGATTACGACTAGCTTCATCTTGCTCATAAGAATTCCTGAAGGTTATATATTTCTTAACTGAGCGAATAATGAATTATGAAAGAAAATGAAAATATGATGTAAATCAATTACGAAATCGAACTACCCTAAAGGGGTAGGACAAAAGAGGTAGATCTGCTGATTTATCATACGAAGCAAACGAATAACCGTAGGTTTAATAAGGTTTAGCGGGGTTTTATATACACTTTCGTGCACTAGATAAGATGTTGTAAAGTTTCACAATAGGTTAGCAGTAACACAAGTAAATGACAATCATTTTCACTTGTGGTCATAATAAGTGTAATAACTCATGAAAGCGTTACAGGATCATGAGCAACTATGTATAAATATGAAGAATTTAATGACGCAAAAGACAGTCGCCCTTTTCCATTCCCCACTCATTCCACTCACAAACGGCGCAATTGGTTAACAGATGCTGTTGGTTGTTTAGCAAATGATAGGTTTACATAAAGAAAAGACCGGCACAAAAGTGATCTGATATAGCTTGTTCCTAGTGGTGCTACTGATTAGAGAGCATACGTGGAAGTTTGAACATAGCATGAGGGTTTAGAATTTCAGATAGCAAAAAGGCCAGCATTTCTGCTGGCCTTTCAACTTTGAATAGTGGAGGCGCCTCCCGGAGTC
>NZ_JBFRLG010000023.1:0-336 GCF_041469785.1 Vibrio sp. 10N.286.48.F5
TTTTTTATGAAGGCACTGAGTTGAGCCCGCTGCTCATCGGTGAGGTATGCAGGCCTACCAGTCCGAGGTTTTTCTTGAAGTCCTTCTAGGCCTTCTTCAAAAAAAATCCGAACCCATTTATTGACACTGGTTCGACTGACTTTGAGAGATTTTGCAATTTGTGTACGAGAGAGGCCGTCTTTAAAGTGTGCGAGCGCAAGTAAACGCATCTTCATCTGAATGGTTTTTTGCTGGCTCGCAAGCTTTTTGAAGTCAGTGTTATTAAGGCTATCCATGGCTAAATTTCACAATAATTCATCAATCTTAATTAGATCACATTTTTACTTTAATTGGTAT
>NZ_JBFRLG010000024.1:0-39268 GCF_041469785.1 Vibrio sp. 10N.286.48.F5
TTTACTTTAATTGGTATTAGCCAAAGCGGCCGCGAAACCGGCACAACTTGCCAGTAAAACAACGCCAAGTGCCGTAATCGCGTCATAGCCAAGCTTGATACAGATCGGAATCATCAGCGAGATAAAAATAACGTCTAGTTCACGCATACCGGTGAAGGTCACGTTAAAGAAGATCGCCGTCATGATCACTGGCGCGATGACATACAAGCCTTGCTTTTTAAGCTTAGTGGTAAGCGCGACGACCGAAGCGTCTAGCAGCCCCATGTGTTTGATGATACCGAAAGCACCACCAACAAACACCACAACACCCATCACGCCAGAAGCGGATTTGAAGCCTTTAAAAAATGATTCGAAAAAAGAGGCTAATGTTGTTGGGTTGCTGGTCAATTGTGTGTAGCTGTCTGGGTCGATAACCGTGCGGCCATTCATGACCACTCGCTCGAATTCACCAGCAGGGATGAAGTAAGTTGCAATTGCAGCAACGATCACCATGATAACCAAAGAGAGAAACGGGTGGTTTACTTCTTTCTCTGTGGGCGCTGCGTTAGCAGCTTGAGATGTAGGTACGGATGTAGATACCGTAGTCGTCATATAGACTCCTTATTTGTCAGCAACTAAGGTTCACTTAGCCGCCGGAGGGATTTTTGGAAAAACGAAACCCTTCACGCTGAACTAAGTTCGCGCTAATTTAGGTTGTTTCAAAAAGGCCTTTGATAGATGGTGCTCTCAAATGTACATAGTGAAGTAGTGAGAACTACTCTCTTTGCGTCCGAGCAAAATGCAGATGTTCAGCCAAGTCAGGCCAAACTGAATGAGGTCATTACAAGCAGGTAAACAGAAAAGTCTGTTTTGGTAATGCGTTTTTTATCAATTACAAAGACAAGCGGCGCATACTAGCACAACGAGTCATTAATTGTCAGAAAAGTGTGAGTTTCGTCATGCTTTGGTGAGCAAAAGAAAAGCGCCCACTAATAAGTAAGGCGCTTTTCTGCAATCGAATCGAGTTACTTAGGTGCTAATTCGTAGTTTTCTTGCATCTCATGAGGGGCAATCCCGTACTCATAATCCGCTAAGTAGCCATCCTTATAGACCTTCATTCCCTTCTCATCCCAGCTCACTTTGATCATCGCCGTGTTGCCATCTTCACTGCCTAACAGCTCCAGCATTTCTGCATCAATCTTAATGGCTTTGATGGTTTTAATACGCTTAAACGGCTTAAATTCAGTGGCCGAGAATACGATGGCCGAGCGATAACGCTTAAGCTTGAGTCCAATCGCAAAGATTCTCGATTGTTGCTCAAACTGCAACATATTGATCTAGGCTCAATTGATGAGTCTCGCATTTCAGAACTTGTGCGATTCAAAATCGAAACGCCGGTTCGCTATGAAGGTGACATTAATTATTGGCGTCAGGGCGTCGAATTTCCTGTCGATCAACTGGCATCCAATAAAGAAGTCGATATTCGAGCACGCATTACCATACCCGAGTCTCAACTCACAGCAGGAGAGTTTCACTTCAATATGGAGTGGGCAGTTGAGTGTCTATAAATTAGTAACTTAAGCTGAGTTTTTAATCAAAGAAGAAAAAGTGAGTGAGCTGGAAAGAAAATCAATGGAGTGACAAGTTCGGAATTATAAAACCGATAAAGAGAGATTCACTGGGAATTCGCTGTAGGTTAGCGCAAATTATCAAGGATGGAGTTTTTTTGAACATGTCTTTAAAACACGAAACATAATATGCGATCAGTTCATCGGACTTTCAAGAGAGTAACAAGAGAATATTTGATAACACTGAAGTCAATCACACATGTGCTAATTCTCAGTTGGTTAATCTATGCGATGTTTGCTACGTTTAAATGACACAGTCATTGGAAAGGTATGATTTATGAAAATAAATGTTCAAACACATCATGTATCAATTAACGACGAGTCACGCAAAGACATCGAAGGTAAATTCGAGAAGATATCTAACCATTTCCCATCACTGATCAGTTGCGACATCATCATTACTAAAGAACACGGTCAACATCAGGTTGAAGTATTCACCAACTACGAAGGTGTACGAGTAACAGCAAAATCGACAGACGATGTTATGTACCCAGCTATCGCTGCAGCACTTAAGAAACTTGAAGCGGGCCTAAGTAACCGTAAGGGACAATTGAAAGCCGACCTACACGAGAAACCAACAAGCACGAAGCCAGAGATTGCTTCGGACATCATCCAAGAGATGAAATTGGTATAAATCGATAAGTAGTTAAAGCGAAATAACGAATAGAAACTTATTAAGAATTTCAAAGCCAGCATACGTTGCTGGCTTTTTCGATCTTAAAGCCAAGCAAACCTTCGCTTCTTTACCGTCCCTCGAATTCAGCTCAACCCCACATCATTATTAACGCCCTTAAGTTCTTAGCAGCTATAACAATCACTTGTGGGATTTGATACAGTTATAAGCAGAAATTTAGACCACAACGGAATGTTTATTATGAAGAAAATCGCGTTGATACTTTTCCTTGCTACTCAATTAATGGCTTGTACCGAGGTTGGCAGTGAAGCTTGGTGTGCGGATATGAAAGAAAAGCCTAAAGGTGACTGGACGGCTAATGAAGCGGGCGATTTTGCTAAACACTGTATTTTCTAATCACGTTAGCTTCTAATTCTACATTGGGCTGAATTAATACGCTCTGTGTAAAACAATCCATGGAATAAGTGAGTTTTAATGGAACACCAACTAGACAACAACTGGAAGCACATCGAATGGGTATTAACCGACGTCGATGACACGCTCACTTGGCAAGGTTCACTCCCTCCAGAAACCCTGATTGTGTTACAAAAGCTGAGAGACAATGGAATCAAAGTGGTCGCTGTAACGGGAGCCTGTGCTGGTTGGTGTGACCATATTGCGCAGCTCTGGCCTGTCGATGCCGTGCTTGGAGAAAACGGCGCCTTCTTACTAGAGAAGCAAGATGATGCATTACAACTCTCATCTGAAACACCGCTAGAACAAGTGCGTAAGAACCAAGCTAAGCTAAAACAAGAAGTTGAAGCGATCTTGTTGAGTTACCCCGACCTATCGCTAACTTTGGATCAATCTTACCGCTTGTGTGAGGTCGCGATTGATATCGGCCAAAACCGTAAGCCTGTTGATCCTGAAACTGTTCAAGCGGTACTCGAAAGAATACACGCTTTAGGCGCACACGCGACGGCAAGTTCGATTCATATCAACGCTTGGTACGGCGAACACTCAAAGAAAAACGCCGTGCACCGTTTCCTGGCTAATAAAGGCTTATCGCTTGAGCAAATCCACAATCAAGCCTGCTATGTCGGCGATTCAATGAATGATCAGCAGATGTTCGAATCACTTCCACTTACCGTTGGCGTGGCAAACATTCAACATTATTGGGATAAGCTAGAGCATCATCCAAGCAGGGTCATGTCGCAGCCTGGTGGCTATGGGTTTGCAGAATTTGTGGATGCGCTGCTGGCAGTTAAAAACTAGACACTTAAAAGAGTCACGCCCTTCTACTTCTAACAAGGTCTCAGGCCACTCAATAGACATAAAAAAACGACCGCTAGGTAGACCGAAGTACCTAGGGTCGTTTGAGCTTCAAAATGCTAGATAAGCTCTTAACTTTGACACATCACACAAAACACGCTGCATTGCACCATATGTTTAAATAAGTTTGTTACGGATGTGGATAACCACCGCTTCTGCAACGATAACCACTGCAAAAATACTCACCAACACCATTGATACTTTTTGCCACTCAAAAAGGTTCTGCGCATCGTTTAGCACCACGCCAATACCACCAGCGCCCACTAACCCCAATACCGCAGATTCACGCACATTGATGTCCCAACGGAACAACACGATGGAGTAGAATGCGGGCATCACTTGTGGCCAATACCCTTTAAGCAAGATGCTCATCCAAGAAGCGCCGGTTGCGCGCAGAGCTTCGATAGGCCCCATGTTCACTTCGGCAATCGCTTCCGCTAACAGCTTCCCTACAAAGCCGATACTGCGAATAGCAATTGCCATAATGCCTGCGAGAACACCGGGGCCAAATAGTGCGATAAACAACAAAGCCCAAACCAATGAGTTCACAGAACGTGAAGACACCAGAAAGAATTGAGCCACCCAGTTCAACGCTTTATTAGGTGTGATATTTGGCGCGTTCAATAACGCCAACGGAATCGCAAATATCAAGGTAAACAAGGTGCCTAACGTCGCAATGTGCAGTGTTTCAATCATCGCTGCGTGGATTGATTCAGGATAGAAAGCGTAGTCCACTGGCACCATACGCTCGAACATGTCAGCAAACTGCGCTGGCGCGTCGTATAGGAACTCAGGAATCACTTCAACCGTCTGCCAAGACCAAACAATCGCACACACTAAGCTAAGGTAAACGGCAAATCGAGCCACGCGTTCGTTTGGTGTAAAGCGCTGCCACTCTTTATCGATAGATGCTGTTGTCATTAGAAGATTCTCCTAACAATGTTGGAAAGAAATTCACCCACAAGAATCAATGCGATAATGGTGATCAAAATAGCAGCGACGAAGTCGTAGTCAAAGCGTTGGAATGCCGAGAAAAGCGTACCGCCAAGGCCGCCCGCACCCACAATGCCAACCATGGTTGAGTTACGTAGATTGGAATCAAGCTGGTAGCTAGCAAAGCCAATAAAACGAGTAAATACTTGAGGCATTACCGCATACAAAATGACGCTGATAAAACTGGCACCGGTTGCTTTAATCGCTTCAACCGGTTTAAAAGATATCTCTTCAATCGCTTCTGCAAAAAGCTTGGCAATAAAACCAATCGATGCGAAGACCAAGGTCAGGATCCCAGCTAGGGCACCGAAGCCTACCGCTTTCACAAATAGGATTGCGATAATCACCGGGTGAAAAGAGCGACATAGTGCGATGAAACAACGTATTGGCGTCGATACGATTGAAGGCATCATATTTCTCGCAGCTAACAAGCCAAGAAACAATGAGATGACGATGCCGAAGAAACTCGAAATGATCGCTATCTGCAAGCTCTCCGCTAAGCCACTTAGCAGTAGATTAGTACGCGAGAAATCTGGCGGGAACATTCTTGATAGTAACCGCTCACTTTCACCAAAACCGATGACCAAACGATCAAAAGTCAGTCCTAACGTCGCAAAGCTGTAAAACAGGTAGCCAATGATTGCAGCGATGATTGCTCGGTTAGTCCATGAGGTTTTGAACGGGTTTTCATGCTTCGCTGGCGACTGGTTTGACGGCACGCTTGGCGATGAATTTGGGGTTAATCCAGCCATGACTCACCCCCGTAAATGATTTTTAGATCTTCTTCTGAGATCCCTTCAGGGCTACCGTCATAATGAACTTTACCGTTACACATGCCGATGATGCGCTTGGCATAACGCTTGGCTAAGTTCACATCGTGGATGTTAACCAACACGGGAATGTTTTTCTGTTCTGCGAATGTCTCCATCAACTCCATGATCTCAACCGCGGTTTTCGGGTCGAGTGATGACGTCGGTTCATCCGCCAATAAGATATATGGGTCTTGCATAACGGCGCGAGCGATACCGACACGCTGTCTTTGGCCGCCCGATAAACTGTCGGCACGTTGGTTAGCAAAGTCTTGCAAGCCAACAAATTCAAGTAGCTCGAACGCTTTGGCTAAGTCTTGCGCAGAGTAGTTACGACGCCATGCATTCCAAGCGGTCATGTAACCCAAACGGCCACTCAACACGTTCTCGATAACCGTTAAACGTTCCACGAGGTTATATTCTTGAAACACCATGCCGATATGTCGACGCTGTTTACGTAGCGCTTGGCCTTTTAATTGAGTCAGGTCTGCGCCATCAAATATGATCTCACCTTGACTTGGATCGTTGAGTCGGTTGATACAGCGCAGAAGCGTACTTTTACCGGTACCAGATGGACCAATGATCGCGATGATACCTGGCTCATCGATATCAATATTAATACCTTTAAGGATTGGCTTGCCTGCCACGTATTCGTGGAAAAGGTTGTTTATCTTTATTCCTTCATAGCTTGCTACGGCCATACTGCATTTCCTTGTGCGAATTTTAGAATGATCTATGCCCTACCCGCGAGGGCATAGATTTTTAGTTAAGGTAGGTGTTTTTAAAGGGCTAAGTCTTTCTAAAACTTAGCCTTCCAACAGAGTGAAGAACTAGCCGTTGTTTGCTTGTTTTGCTAGCTCAGCGGCTTTTTTCTTTGCGCGTTTAGCCGCATCTTTTTCAGCTAACTTTTTCAGACCAGTTTTGGTGTAAGCCGTACCTGTCGCATGAGCGATATCACGAATCACATCCCACTCTTCTTTGTAGCTGATTGGCGAGAAGCGGTCTGCACCTTTGAACGATGCGCTCATTTCTGGTGTAAAGCGGTAGCTAAAGAAAGCCTCGTTGATCTTCTCAACTAGCTCTGGTTTTAGGTTGTAAGCATAGCCAAACGCAGACGTTGGGAAGCGTGGGCTGCGGTAGATGATCTTCAGTTCAGAATCGTCAACACGACCTGCTGCTACCATACGATCGTACACGTCCGATGCCACAGGTGCTGCGTCATAATCTCCATTGAAGACACCTAGAATCGATTGGTCATGCTTACCTGAGTAAAGCACCTTGTAATCTTCATCTGGCACTAGGCCTTTCGCTGGGAATAACGCACGTGGAGCTAGGTTGCCAGAGTTGGAAGATGCAGAAGTGTGTGCAACCTTTTTGCCTTTCAGATCAGACATTTTGTTAATGCCGCTGTCCTTACGCACAATCGTGATTAGGTTGTAGCCTTGGAAACCAGACTCATCGCCCTTCACCGCAATTGGAACGTAACCTGCTAAGTTAACTGCGTAGCCTGTTGGGCCCGTAGAGAAACCTGCAACGTGCAGTCGACCAGAACGCATCGCTTCTACTTGCGCAGAGTTCGAGTGAACTGTGTAGTAAATCACTCGCTTACCCGTGATTTTACTTAGGTGAGCTTGGAAATCCGCAAACGCATCTTTGTACAACGCAGGGTCTTCTACTGGCGTGTAGGTAAATACAAGCGTACTTGGGTCGTTCCACTCATCTGGGTTCTTTGGTGAGTCGGCCACCAAATCTTGGTTTTCATCACAGTATCGATCGTCTAACACACCACGGCTAGAGCAGTCGCTTGCCATAGCCATTGAAGGAAGCAGTAATGAGCTAGCGATTAACAGTCCTTTAACACTGATTTTCATATTCAAACCTTACTTTTACTTATTGTTGAAAGTCACCTTAGCTACTGCAGCCTTCGTGCCATATTTTTATTTACTAAATTTCAACAACTTACAAACAACCTCAAACTAACCAAGATCTTTTGAGTCATAAGTGTCCAACTCAAAACCCATCATTTGGGTCATTTTTGTCCCACCAATTTCAGTGGTAAAAAAAGAGCCCGAAGGCTCTTTGGTTCACTGCTTTTTCTCTTGTTATTCTTTGGCTAAGCGCTCTCTATACAAACGCTATAATTAGCGACGTAACAGCGCTCTCAGAATCGCCTATGCGTCACTGTCCATGCAGTTAGCGTAATAAGTTACCGTTGCAGGCCAATCGCTGAATACACCCATTACACCAACATCTTGTGCCAGCACATCAAGCATTTTCATCATATCGCCATCATTGTTGATGCCGTCTTTCACGCTCTTGTAGTACCAACCACCGCCTTGCGCTAGCGGGCCAGAACGTTCCAGTGTCCATGCGATAATGTCGAGGTCCGCATCCTTAGCCAGTTTCGCGTAGTTAGACGCCACTAATTCGTTGTTCTTATCAAGTTCAACCAAAGCAAACAGAGGTGGTGCGATGATATTCACGCCCGCATCGTGTAGCTCTTTCATGTTTTCAACAGACGCAACAAAGTCCGCTTGTTCGTAAACACGGTCATCAAGATAAACCGCTTGTTTGCCGAACTTCGGTGCTGCTTTGATCCAGTACTTCACATCATCCAAGTTGAATGACTGTAGGTAAGTCTCAGAAGGCTTGAAACCCGCTTCTTTCAGTTCATCCACCAACTTCTGCGCATACATCTCTTGGCTAAATCCATTGAAAGGCATATCTACCGCTGCTGATTTCAATTCAGGAGTGACCCTCACGCCGTGCTCTTTAAACAGTGCTGCACTTTCTGCGTGTGTCATCAGTGTCCCACTTTGACTGTAAAGATCGGTTCTCCAACCTGGAGTCCCGTTCATGTACTCTTCAACCGTGGTGGCTTTTGGGTTCGCGCCGTCCATTTTACCTTTGAGCGTCTTAAACTCAGCCAGCGTGAAATCAGAAGTACGGCACTCAACCTGTGCATCTTCGCCTGTCGCGGGGTTTGCTGGTGTAAACGGGGTTGAGCACTTCTTCGCAAGATCTGGGTGTGCTAATACATCGGTCGTCGTGTGTAGATCACTTTGCGAGTGACGGCATACCAACGCCTTATCTTTGGTGAAAGTGACATCACATTCGACAACGCCTGCGCCCATTTGAATCGCCGCTAAATAAGATTCCTTAGTGTGCTCAGGAAACTGCATCGCAGCTCCGCGATGCCCAATAGAAAAATCACTACGATGAAAAGGTCCTTCGCTGCAACTCAACAGCTTAGTTTTCAAAGGGCTCTCATCCATATTGTTGACTAAAAAGAGGGGACGAGGTCCTAAGTTTGCTGGTTCTGCAGCGGCCCATGCCGTTATTGAACTCATGCCTAATATCAGAGCAATCGAACCTTTCAGTATTTGCTTCATGTTTGTATCTCCTTGCAACAAGCAATTATTTTTCTAATGTCCTTTATTCGATCATTCGGTGTTGGATAGCTGTCATATATAGATAGCTGTCATATGTTTTTTGACTCAACATCGAATAACCTCATGTGGGCTGACGCCACAATGTAGGGATTGCACGCTTTATGCCAGATGTTAAAGCTCTTTTATTACAATCACTTGAAACAGTTAGCCATTCGACTAAAAACCAAATGGGTCATTGTTGTCTTGTGCTTTTTCTTTTGGTTTTGGTTTTCCATTTAACAAACACCTGAACGAATTAGGCTTTGAAACTCTCTTTATCTAATTGGTGTTTCTTCATTTTTCGATAAAGGGTTTTACGCGGTAAATTCAGCTTACTTGATACCTCGTTAATGTTACCTGCGCTTTCTATTAGCGCCTCCGTCAGTACATTCCTTTCGTACTGCTCCATCTGCTTTTCAAAAGCGAAATCTTCTCCGGACGCTTCACAAATTGGCGATTGAAGATCGAAGCCATCACCGACGATACCCAACACAAATCGATCAGCGACATTGCGTAATTCACGCACGTTACCCGGCCATTCATGCCGACATAGTTGCTGAATCTGCTCAGGGTAAATCGTTGATGGGCGTGTCTTGTATTTGTGGCTCGCTTGAATCACAAAGTGACGGAACAACACCTGAATGTCTTCTTTCCGTTGGCGCAGTGCCGGAAGGTTTAAGCTCGCAATGTTCAAGCGATAAAAGAGATCGGCTCTGAATTCCCCAGACTCACTCAAGCTCACAAGATCGGCTTTACTGGCTGCGACCACGACGATGTCGACAGGTATCAACTCATTACCACCAACACGCTCAATCATTCGCTCTTGAATCACGCGCAGCAGTTTTATTTGTACCGCAATCGGCATGCTCTCAATTTCATCGAGAAACAGAGTGCCGCCATTGGCTTGTTCTATTTTGCCAATACGCTTCTTGTTCGCGCTAGTAAACGAACCCGCTTCATGGCCAAACAACTCACTCTCAATAATGCTCTCTGTCATACCACCACAGTTAATCGCGACAAATGGCTTAGTCTTACGACGACTGAATTGATGCAGAGCTTGAGCTATCACCTCTTTGCCCGTTCCCGTTTCTCCGTTGATGATGGTATCGACACCGGTATGCGCTAAAGCGAGCACTTGCTTACGTATCGTATCCATCGCTTTTGATTGGCCAATAACCACGGATTCAATCGGTAAATCCTCTTGCCCATCGCCATCCGAGGTTGACGGGCAACTGTGCTGACATTGGGTAATCGCCAAATCAAGCTTCTCCACCAGCTCACTCGAATTAAGCGGTTTTTCTAGGAAGTCAAAAGCGCCCAACTTCATCGCTTCGATCGCCATTGGGATATCGCCATGGCCACTCATCAATAAAACGGGCACATTCGGGGCACGGTGTTGGATTGAGCTCAACAACGTCAAACCGTCCACTTTCGGCATGCGCACGTCACACAACACAACCGACTGACTGTTCGCTTTAAGCGACTTTAGGCCAAGGTTGGGATCAGTGAAGGTGGTGACACTAAACCCTTCTAGCTCTAACATTTCGCTCACGGCTTCGACGACATCTATTTCATCGTCGATAAGAACTATGTGTTTTTCTGAAATCATGAACCTGTGCCTTTTGGTAGAGTGACGATAAAGGTGGTGCCTTGGTGTTCAACCGATTCCACGTGAATCGAGCCGCCAAAATCTTTTATTATGTTGTATGCGATAGACAAGCCGAGCCCGAGCCCCTTACCTGTTGTTTTGCTGGAATAAAATGGGTCAAACAAATACGGGATATCTTCTTCAGGTATGCCCAGTCCGTTGTCCTTAACCAAAATCTGAGTGGTGTTCGAAAGCACTTGCGTAGCAATACTAAGTTGAGGCTGCTCTTTATGCTCAATGGCATCCAGAGCATTGCTGATGAGGTTCACCAGCACTTGTTCCAAGCGTATGCTGTTGGCTCGAACCATCTGGTAGCTTTGGGACGAATATTGAATCGATACTGGGCTCTGTCTGGTTTCAAACAGATCAATCGCATCACCAATCACCTTATCTAGTTCCACATTATCAATCTTGCCGTCGCTCTTACGTGAGAATGCTTTTAAGTGACGAGTTATCGCAGCCACCTTTTCTAGCAGGACTTCGATCTTTTTAAGATTCTCTTGTGCTCTGTCTGGTCTATTTTTACCGAGCCAAAGCTGAGCACTTCGAACGTGGCTATTCACAGCCGTCAGAGGTTGATTGATCTCGTGCGTTATCCCAACACTGAGTTGCCCCAATGCAGCCAGTTTTCCGGCTTGGATCAACTCATCTTGAGTCACTCGTAGTTTGGCTTCGGCTAGGGTTCGCTCTTCCACTTCAGCTTCTAATTTTCGGTTGGTTTTCTTAACGACTTTGGCCGTGGTTTGGAATACCTTTAGGTACTTGGCCATTTGCGTCACTTCGTCTTTGCCACGAATGGACACTTCGGTATCTAAATGGCCGGTAGAAATTGCAAACATGTTGTCTTTAAGCTGTAAAAGCCTTTCCAAAATGCTCTTACGCACATAGAACCATGAAATAGCAGCGGCAGCCAATACGCTAAATAGAGAAAGGAAGAGAGAGAGACGCTGGTTAGATTGCAAAGATTGCTGTGCCTGCTGAATCGATTGGTCAATATTGCTATTCACCTTGCTGGTGTTGCTTTCGATCTGCACGGTTAATTGGTTCAAATGCTCGCGGCTGTTTTGCAGGAAGTATTGCTCTTGATAAAGATGATCGAGCGCTTTGTTTTTCATCCCATACAAGCTGCTATCGCTTGAGGCAAGGTTATAAATCACCGTGAGTTGATGATCTAATTCAGGAAAATCACTTCTTAAATCACCACTGACCCAGAGCTTCCACCACTCTTCCCCTACCTGCTCTAATCGCAAACTGGTGTAATCGAGCTCATTAAAGCTGGAGTCGTTATACAGCTTTTCGACCAAGCCTAATTGGTAATAAAGCAGAGACTTGAGCTGTGTGTACTGGATTTGATCTTTGGCAGACTCAGGTAGGCTATCAAGTGAATCACTGGCCTGTTGCAGTAGCGGGTAAAAACCTTCGAGCAAATTACGAAGTTCTTGGTTGAGCTGTTCTGACTCAATTTCACTTTGATACAACAAGCTAAGGCTGTTATTAACTTGGGCGATAAGATCTTTAAAATAGGAGTGATAGTCCGGGAACTGAACCATAACGCTATTCATAACGGAAATAGCGTCTTCGATTTTTAGCATCGCCTGCTTGCGCTCTAAATTCGATTCAGCGTCACTAAGCTGAGAAGACGTTGTAATAATCACTCGCACCATATCATCAAGGCGTGCGGCATTATCTAAGGCCGGGATTTCACTCTCCTTTAGCTCAACAAGACGTTGGTTTAAATCATCGAAGGTAAAGCTAGAGACAACCGAGAGGAAGATAGTGGTCATCGATAGCATGGCTAACGCAAGTACCAAGCGCAGCTCAATACCTTTCCAACCAAACCACTTACGACGTGGAATCTTGATCGAGAACGGGCGCTCGAAACTATCCTTATTTTCTACAACCTCGGAGAAATGACTACTCACTCGCCCCACCTTCTTCTCATCAAATAATCAACAGGAACTGTCAATGATTCAATCAGTTAGGGTGTGAGCCTTACTTGGGCTTGCATCGAATAGCTTTAGTTAAACTATTAAATGAAGAGTAATCATTAACATTTCACATAAGATATCATAACAATTATTTTATAAAGCTTGAGCTGTCTGTTTTGCGATAATAGAAAGTGACCGCACCGACAGAAACGTGATTACTTTATCAATACGCCCGTAAATCATACGAATAGCACGCTCAATCAAGCAGTAAAAACCTTTGATTATTTAATAAGTTAAGGACTATAGATCTAAAAAATCGCACAAGCTTTCACTCATGCGATTTCATTTATGTCATGCCCATCGACTAACCCGAAGCTCAACGAACTTAGAGAATAATCATCCCATCGCGATAAGTCAGAGCAGGAGAAACGTCTTGGCCAAGTAAGACTGGGCCATCGAGGTCGACGATTTCAGATTGAACGGCGATAGGCAGAGCTGCACGCATCGCCAGCGATGTACCGAGCATACAACCCGACATCAGCGTAAATCCTAGCCTTTGAGCTTCTTCAGCAAGTACCAATGCTTCGGTCAAACCACCTGTTTTATCGAGCTTGATGTTGACCATTTCATATTTGCCTAACAAAGATGAAAGTTGCCAAGTGGTATGACAGCTTTCATCAGCACACAGTGGTATCGGGTGCTTGATGTGCGCCAATGAGGCATCGTGCTGTTGGGGTAACGGCTGCTCGATCATCGCAATATCAAATTCTACCAGTTGATTGAACAACTCTTCGAGATTCAATCCTGTCCACGCTTCATTGGCATCCAATACAATTTGAACATCTGCCGCAGCTTCTCGTACCGCGCGAACACGCTCTACCACCTGCTCGCCGTCAAGCTTCACTTTCAGAAGTTTCGCACCATTCGCGACATAGTCTCGAGCCTGAGTCGCCATGGCTTCTGGCGTGCCAATCGAGACTGTCATTGCAGTCACGATTTGAGCAGGCAACTCAAACAAGCTATTCGGAAACGTCTGGTCGTTCTGCTGAGCTTCAAAATCCCAAAGCGCACAATCGACCGCATTGCGCGCTGCCCCTCCGGTCAATAAAGACTGAAGATGATCTCTTAGCTCTGCCGGATCAGTAACGCCTCGTTCAAACATAGCTTCAAGTGCGCTAGACGCTTGTTGGATTTGCGCTAACACAGACTCCGATGACTCGCCGTATCGTGGGTAAGGCGTGCATTCGCCCTGAGCTCGTTTGCCACCATGTTCAATGTAAACACGAACAACGTGACACTCAGTTCGACTGCCACGAGAGATGCGAAAAGGCGTTTGCATCGCGATAATAATGGGTTCAGCTGTAATCTTCATAATTTCACTCGGTTGATGTTCACTTTAACAAATGGAAACGTAGAAATGATGAAGTCGTTAAAGTGAATGTCGCAAATGATCAGTAATGTGTTGTACACCAAAGCGCACTGGGTCCGTCACTGGCACTTGATAGAGTGTGGTCCATTCTTGGCACAATGTCTCAGCCTCTTCAATACTAATCGCCGACGTGTTCAAGCAGATACCCACCAGCTTCGCGTCTGGATTAGTCAGTCGCGCCGCTTGCAAGTTGACTTCAATCGTCTGTTCTATGCTTGGTAATTTAGCATGAGGAAGGTTACGAATATGTGGTCGCCCAACTTCATGACACAGCACTAAGGCATCAGCTTGTGCGCCATGTAAAAGACCCAAACTCACGCCTGCAAACGAAGGGTTGAACAAAGAGCCTTGCCCTTCAATGATGTCCCAATCGTGGTCGGTAAAATCAGGGCTAATCGCTTCAACTGCGCCAGAAATAAAATCCGCAACCACCGCATCAATCGAAATACCGCTGCCTTCAATCAAAATACCTGTCTGCCCTGTCGCTTTAAACTGAGCGGATGTTCCCGCTTGTTTAAGCGACTTTTCAATCGCTAATGCCGAGAACATTTTGCCTACTGAGCAATCAGTTCCGACAGTAAGCAGGCGCTTACCTTGACGAAGCTTACCGTTACCAACATTAAGAACACCGTCAAAATGGCGTACATCATGAAGCTTAGTCAATCCTTGTTGCTGCATGTCAGCAAGCGGTGAAAATTCACTCAATCGTTGGTGCATGCCAGATGCAATCTCATATCCCATTTCTGCAGCGGCCATAATGGTTGACTGCCAAGAATCAGGAATAACACCACCCGGATTTGCGGTACCAATCACTAGCGTCTTCGCGCCCTGCGCTTGCGCCTCTTGCAGGGTCATATCCGTTAAGCCCAGTGAAACGGTATCACCCGTTAAACGCAGTTGACCTAGGCAGATTTCTGGTCGCCATTGATGAATACCGCGAGCTGTTTTTGCAGCGAGTGGGTCAGTAACATCCCCAAGAAAAAGAAGGTAAGGTTGAGCGATCGACATGAGTATTCCTAATTAATAAGCCCTTGTATGGGTTTACTTTAATTAAGAACTTCGAAGCTGCCGAATGCCTATTTATGGCGAGCCTATAACCTTAAGTTATAGGGTGAGTATGGATCTTCAATGAAGCGATAAATTGCTTAACGGAAATAGACTGAGGGGTGTGCTCTGCACAAAGCATCGATACCGAGAATTGGATATCCGGCTGCAGTGAAAGCACGCAAACCGAGTCGTCATTTTGATATTGCTCTGCCGTCCACGGATCGACAATCGCAAACCCCGCTTGGTGCTTGACCAGTTCCGCAGCGGCGCTATACCCACGTACAGATATCGGGTGGTGATAATGCTGCTCACGTGCAATAAGGCGTTGATGTAACAGGAGGCCTAATGGATCGCGGCTATCGAGCCCGATGATTGGCAGCGGATAATTGATCAGATCATCTAACGTTAATTCCGCGGGGAAATGATCAACCGTATTGGAAGGAACCAAAACCTTTAGTGATTCGGTTAATAGCGTTTCACTTAATATCGCAGGCGGTGCTTCATCGCCAAACGCGATAGCAATATCAAGCTCATGCTTTAATAACCCAGCACACAGCTCATCACGGTTTGCAGTCAGCAACTCAAAAGAGAGCTCTTGTTCCCGAGACATTTGGGCTATTACCTGAGTTAGTAATTTAGTCGCCAGTATCGGCGGCGCACCAATGCGTAAATGCTGATGGCCTTGCTTCACTTTGTTGGTCAGAGATCGAAATTGCCCCAATTGCTGATACACCTTTTCCGCTTCTGGCAGTAAGGTTTTTGCCTCAACCGTTGGCACCAACCGCCCTTTAACTCGTTCGAATAAGCCAAACCCAAGTTGTTGCTCCGTGTGCGCCAAAATACGGGTCACGTTTGGTTGCGACACATGCAAGCTGCGCGCGGCTCCAGATACGGTTCCGGTCTGCATAATGGCGTAAAAGACTTCCAATTGTCTTAGGTTCACATTGATGTCCTTATGGTTCGCGAAACAAATCTAGGGTTTGGCTTTTCTTGTATTAGCTAAGCTGTTTATCGGTCTAGCTAGCGTTTTGCGTGAGTCTATTTTAGTAGCTCAGCTATCGCAGGTTGAAGTATCTCAGCCCAAGTTTGATAAGCCTTCGCATTCAAATGCAGATCATCACACGAGTACTTGTTCGACAACAGCTTATTAGGCGACAATACTGAATTCACATCTAAGAACGCAATGCCTTGCTGTGTACAGTACTCGCTTAGCTTGCTATTGAGCAGTTCAACCGACGGATTTAAACCTTGCAGTTTAGAGCCAACATAAAGCGTTGATTGCACCAATATGCGAATCTCATTTTCTTGCCACACCTTAAGCATATCAATGTAGTTCTGGTAGATATGGTCGACATCATAACCCTGAGCTAAATCGTTTATCCCTGCCATAAAACACACCAGCTTTGGCTTCACATTCAACGTGGTATCAATACGGCGCAACATGCCAGTTGTGGTGTCACCCGCTAAGCCACGGTTGACCATCGAAACATCGCGAAAGATATCCGCCCACGGGGCCCATTCGGTGATCGAATCACCAAACATGACTAGGTCTGCACTTGGGGAAAAATGGCGATGGTTATCTGATGTCATGATGTAACGACTCATACTGTGGCCTCGTTGCTGAATCTCAGACTGAAGAGCGACTGCCTTGAGGATCTCGCTATCTGGCGTGGCGCTATCAAATTGAGCTAGCAATCCTTCGATATGAGGCTTAAAAGGGCTAAGACGAGTACTCAGTTGATGATGTTCTTTAAGGGAAGATAACCTCTCTAGTAATGCATACAAAGAGCGGTTTTGACCAACTTCTTGGAATAACTGATAGAGATCGAGGACAGAGTGTTGCTGTAGCGCGGCAAGTAATTGCTTGTCTTCCATGGTGTTATCTAACCCTTCAATTATCTGATGATGAACTCAAGATAATATCCGATTGCGTACGGGATAGATAACACTAGAAGCAGAGAATTACTTTTCTTTGATTAGCAGATGGTTACGGTTATCACGGCTTTTCTTAATCAGTTCGTTGCTCTCATCCATTTCATCAGATTTAGCAAGACGATCGTAAAGCAGCACATTCACTGTCGCTGCCAAGTTCATGCAGCCAACTGTTGGTACGTACACAACATGATCGGCTCTGTCGGCGACATCTTGAGAAATAGAGCCGTCTTCAGGGCCAAAGATATAAATGGCATTTTCTGGGTGTTTAAAACGCGGTAGTGGTGTTGCACCTTCTGCGAGTTCTACGCAAACGATCTTAGTTTCTGGATCAAGATTGTCTAAAAACGACTCAACACCAGTCAACGGGATAGTACGCGCAGCACTCTTAGTATCGGTGTGGAATTTTGCGGCTTTTTCGTAGCGTTGCCCTGTGTATTTAACTTCGTCGACTTGGTAACAACCAGCCGCACGCATAACAGCACCAACGTTTGTCGGGCTCTTTGGGTTAGTTAAACCAATAGTCACATGGCTTTTGTTCATGAATCTTTCTCACTTAACGAATAGACATAGCAGGGTGCTACAAAGCGTCGCATTCTAACAAAGCAGCGTCGAATTCAAAAGCATCGATACAAACTCACTTTTTCGCGCTTAAGCCTCTAGTTGCAAGGCTTCTCACCCCAAAAACCTAACCGTCATCATATTTATAAAACAAAAACACTCTAGGATAACAATTAAACAACAAGCCCATTTACATTTTGAAACCACATTAATAATGTGTTGAAAATTGCATGAGACAATCACACAGGAAGCGTGACATGACCCTAACCATCAAAAACCGCCTTTATATTCTCTCTTTTATTCCACTGCTACTGATGGCAATTGGGATGATGAGCGTGACGTATATGAAGAGCACCGAGCTAACCGCACAACAAGTAGAATCGACGCGTAGCAATATGATGGCGATGAAAGAAAAGGAACTTAAAGCGTATCTGCAAATGGCTCAATCTTCTATTAGCCCGTTCTTGGAAAGAGGTGCAACATTAGAAGAAGCCTTACCGACATTAAGAACTCTCGAATATGGCGAGTCTGGCTACATCTTTGGCTACGACTCTAAAGGCGTTCGAGTAGTTGTTGGGCAAAATAACGATGGCATTGGTAAAAACTACTACGACCTGCAAGACAAAAAAGGCAACTACCTGATTCGTGACTTGATCAAGAACTCAAAGCTTGGTGAGTTCACCACCTACTACTTTCCAAAACTTGGTCAATCAGAAGCTCTACCGAAACTGAGCTACTCGATATTCGTTCCCCAGTGGGACTTGATGCTAGGCACAGGTTTTTATACTGACGACATCGATGCTGTAATCGCAGAGATGAAAGAGAGCTCGAATGTCGCGTTACAAAGCTCATTGACGGCGATCGCTATATTCTGTGGTTTGATTGCCCTAGTAGTTGCTGCGTTTGCCGTTGCCGTCAACCGCACAATCATGCGACCACTCGAGCAGTTTGATCGTTCAATCAGCGCATTCGCGAGTGGCGAAGCCGATTTAACCGCTCGAATGGAAACATTTAAAGCGCCTGAGTTCACTAAGCTCAGCGAGAACTTCAACGCCTTCGTGGCAAGCCTTCAAACCATCATTCGCAGCGTAAGCGATGTCGGTCAGCAAGTCGTAGCCGAGACATCTAGCATGTCTTCTCGCGCTGCGCAGGTCGACGAGATTGCTACTGGGCAACGTGAAGAGACTGAACAAGTTGCAACGGCGATGACTGAAATGACCACAACGGCGCAAGAGATCTCGAGCAACGCTAGCCAAGCGGCGGATTCCGCTAAACTTGCAGAGGGCAATGCCAAAGAAGCGCAACAGATAGTAAACGCCGCTGCAGATTCGGTGGCAGGCCTAGCGAGCGAAGTATCAGAAGCCAACACTGTCGTGTCTCGTTTAGAAGGTGATGTGCAGAATATCTCCTCTTCGTTGGCGGTCATCCAAGACATTGCCGAGCAAACTAACCTACTCGCGTTGAATGCCGCGATTGAAGCTGCACGTGCAGGCGAACAAGGTCGTGGGTTTGCTGTGGTTGCCGATGAGGTTCGTAAACTGGCAAGCCGTACTCAAGAAAGCACTGGCGACATTCACAAGATGATTGAGCAACTTAAAGCTGCCTCAGATGCTGCTGTGAAAGCGATGGATTCAAGTCAAAACCGAAGTGCGCAAACCGTGGAAGAAGCGAATGCCGCAGCCAAAGCACTGGCGAAGATCCAAGCGTCGATTGATACCATCATGGACATGAACTCGCTTATTGCGACAGCCACTGAACAGCAAAATATTGTAGGACAAGAAATATCTCAACGCATCGTGGTGATTTCTGACCAAAGCTCACAATCGGCAGAACTCGCGAATCAAAACCGTACAGGTAGCCAAAACCTCAACAGTCGTGCAAATGAGCTGTATCACTTGGTGGATCGCTTCACCGTCTAATACATTTTCGGTCTAGTAAGCCGTAATCAAACGATAATTAATCCTAAAACACGTCGGGCTTCAGAATCTCTATTCTGAAGCCCGTTTTTATCGGTGGAGGTTTTAAGCCATACACTAATCCAATTGCTCAGAAAGGAAGTCCACCAGCAGGCGAACCTTTGAAGATAAGTTGCGGTTCTGAGGATAAAGCGCCCAGATCCCTTCTTTGTCATCTCGATAATCGGACAGCACCTCAACCAACTCACCAGAATCAAGGTCTTCACTCACATAGTATTCAGGCAACTGCACCAAGCCAATGCTCTGCTTAGCTGCGTCTAACAAGGCTAAACCACTGTTGCACTTAATGCGTCCGTTAACACGAACTGAGCGAGGGCGTCTATTTTCTTTGAAACGCCAATGTTCAAATCCACCGACTAAACATTGGTGATTATTTAATTCTGATAATGTATGCGGCTCGCCATAACGTTCAATATATTCAGGGCTTGCACATACATAAAGTTGGCGTTGAGACAGCCTCTTTGCCACAAGGCTTGAATCTTCCAAGCGGCCAAGACGAATCGCAACATCAACACCCGAATCGATAAGATCGAGCTTTTGATTGGTCAGCATCAGCTCAAGCTCTACTTGCGGGTGAAGCTTTAAGAATTGATGCAGTATTGGGGCGAGTTGGCGCTCACCATAAGTCACAGGCGCGGTGACTTTCAGTAAGCCTTTGGGTGTGGATTGCATCTGCGTGACCGCAAGCTCAGCAATTTCTAAACCTTCGACCAACAACTTACATTGTTGGTAATAGAGTTGCCCAGCCTCTGTAAGAGACACCTTTCGAGTCGTTCGATTGAGCAGTTTCACTGCGAGTCGTTCTTCGAGGTTTGCTACTCTACGACTGATTTGAGCCACCGACGTAGCGAGCTTCTGCGCCGCACCAGTAAAGCTTTCACGCTCTGCCACTGCAACAAACTCACTTACCCCTTCCCAATTGGCCATGCCTTTACCTTATGCTGAACTTTGGTTACCCATACAGTGTATTGAAGTTAGATATCAGTGTCACCTTGCTTGATATGCGCTGTGCATTAATCTTCGGCACCTATAGTCATTCCCTTACAGAACCATATTTTTGTCCTAACATTAACCTCATCCCCTATTGCTAGGGTGAGAATCTCTAAAACACTGGTACAACAAAGTAAGGTATCCCTTTGAAGAAGTTAATCATACTTGCATCAACTCTTGTACTCAGCACCACTGCGTTTGCAGCAACTAAAACAACAATTCAAGAAACAACGCTAAAATCTGACACATATGCTAGTGAAGTCGAAGCATACGATGCAGGCACCAACCTTATGGATGAGTTACGCGCAAAAACACCTTTTGAGCTTTCAAGAGAACTGCCACAGTTCCAACAGACAACCAAATACGATTCGTTCAAGATTGATGATGCAAATATGGAAGTGAAAAAGATCACTAACATGAACGGCGACATCCACTACAAAGCGAACGTAAAAGTGGACTACCGTTACACATACAAAGACGGTCTTAGCAGCTAACACTGAGTGATTGATCAGGTCTAAAAACTGATCACCTAGTCAAAAAGAAAGTCCGCACTCATAGAGTACGGGCTTTTTTGTCGTTCACCGCTGATTAATGGGACTCAATACGAGCAACCATTATCAGCTCATATTCGTCTGTCTAATTTTGAAAATTACACTTCAAACTGAGACACAAGGCTATCTAGCGCTTCACACTGTTCAGCCAATGCGATACATGCATTTTCTGCGCTGCTTGCCATCTCAACCATTTGCATGGTGCTTTCAGCGATGCGTTGAACATTCTTATTCACTTCTTCAGACACTTGAGACTGTTGCGAAGCCGCCGTAGCAATTTGTGTGTTCATGTCATTCATCTTGCCAATTGAGTTACGAATCTCACTCAATGAAGATGCTGCAGTTCCTGCTTGAACAATGGTTTTCTCGCCACTCACTTTGCTTTCAGTCATCACACCAACCGCGTGTTTAGCACCCACTTCTAAGCGTTCAATCATTGATTGGATTTCGCCAGTGCTGTCTTGAGTTTTACTCGCAAGCGCTCGAACTTCATCAGCCACAACCGCAAAGCCACGGCCTTGTTCACCCGCTCGTGCCGCTTCAATAGCCGCATTCAAAGCAAGTAGGTTGGTTTGCTCTGCAATGCCTTTGATCACACCAAGGATTGAGGCAATGTTCTTCACGTCTGTGTCCAGCTCTTGAACAACACCGCCCGCGTTCTCGATATCTTGCGCAAGGCGTTCAATCGAAGTCACGGTCAAGCCAAGCGTGGTGTCTGCCGATTCCACTTCATGATTGGCAACATTACTGGCGGTTGCCGCATCTAATGCATTACCACTCACCACTTCACTGGTTGCTTGCATCTCATGAACCGCCGCCGCGACTACTTCACTTTCACGCTGTTGGTTCGATGAAAATTCAGCAACACTTTGCGTTAACGATTTAATGTTTTCCATCTCAGCGCGTACCGCATTCGATGTAAAAATAACTTGTTCGACGGTGACATGGATCTTGCCAACAAACTGGTTGAAAGCAGAACTTAAACGAGCGATCTCATCATTACCTTCGACCTTCATACGTTGAGACAAGTTACCGTCACCCGATGCGATCTCATTCATCGCTTTCTCTACGTTCTGGATTGGCTGAACGATAAACCGATTGGATAACCACATAGCGAAAAGTGCAGCGAAAACAGCAACGGCCATACCCACTTCAATGATCAACTTACTCGATTCAATAGAGTCATCGGCTTGCTGGCGAAGCTCTTTCTGTTTCAATTCGATCAGAGTTCGGATATCGCGCAGTTGAGTACGAATGATCGCAAACTCTGCGTCAAGCGCTGGCGAGTAATCAATATTGTATTGGTCTGCGTTTGCTGGATCAGCGAACATTGGCTCGTGCAGTGCCACCCACTTGCTCATCGCGTTAACAAGCTTTGCTAACTCGCCACGTGAAGATGGGTCCAACACGCCCGCTTGATACAAGGTTTCGACACTTTGAAAACGAGGAACCGCTTTGTAAGCGTTGTCTTTAAATTCAAACTTTTGGTACTCGACCGCCGCTTGGTCTTTCGCAAGCAACAGACCTTGTGCCGAAGCGATAATTTGGTAGATATCTCGGTAGCCATCTTCTAGGTTATCTAGCACTGGCTGAACCACATTATTGAGCTCGTTATTAATCGCAGCCTGAGCATTAGATCTAATGATATTAAGCACAGTAACGGTAGAAAAAACAATCACAATCACCAACAGCGGGATCGCGATTTTACTCTTAATCGAAAGATTATTGATATTCATTGGGATTAATAACCACACTTCAAATAGGGATGCGCGCGCAATATACAGCACACATATAAAATCCCGCTAAGCTTTTGTGAGCTTCATCTCATAAAAAACGATACCGTAAATTCGTGTGATGTTTTTTCAATCAAAGGTTAACTTTCGGCGACTAAAATACTCTCTGATTTAGACTTATTTGCTGCTGATACGCGCAAATACTGGAGAAGTGTTAGAAATAACACCATAATGTAGGGCTCTAAAATAAGTAGGTAAGAACATGAAAATTTGTGGTGTTGAAATCAAAGGTAACGATGCAGTCATCTGTCTTCTTTCTCTGTCAGACGGCGTATTTAACATTCCTGATTGCCGAGTTTCTAAGGTTGCGATTAGCGACGCAAACGACACACAGAATATGAAAGACTTTCAATTCTCTTTTGCAAAGTTAATGGAAGATTACCAAGTAGAAAAAGTTGTGATTCGTCAACGCCAAACTAAAGGCAAATTTGCTGGCGGTGGCTTTGGTTTCAAACTAGAAGCAGCAATTCAACTGATCGACGGCCTAGACGTAACCGTTGTATCACCTGCTGACATCAAGGAGAGCCTTAAGCGCAACCCTCTTATGATGAAGTTCAAAGAAACTGGCCTTAAGCAATACCAAGAAGCACCGTTTACAACGGCTTACGCTTGTTTAATGCAGCGCTAATCAATAGTCGCTAGCCAATATTTGATACAGAAAGAGCCTGAATATTCAGGCTCTTTTTTGTTTCTATCACTCGGCTTTAAACCCAGTTAGTTTTGATGAAATACGCTTACCGCTCTAACGCTGTTCGCCTGCGAGCCTTAATCCATTCCGGCTTTTTCACCACCAGATAAACCGCAGCGGCAGATAAGGCGAAGCCCATTGCGCCGTAGATATCGAACGACTCACCAAAGATAAGCCAGGCTTGAATTGCTGTCGTCGGTGGCACCAAGTAAAACACCGACGCCACACTTGAAGATGCACCGTGCTCTACCATGTAAAGCAGCAAAAGGATGGCAACACAAGACAGAACAACCACCAGCCAAATCAGCGTTAGCGTGAATTCTACAGTCCAGTTCACTTGCATAGTTTCGTAACGCATTGCGAACGGTAGAAACAACGCAGCAGAAGCCAAGTATTGCACCATCGCGCCGCCGACCATATCTGTCCCCTGACAGAAACGCTTCTGATACAGAGTGCCGCAGGTAATACCCACCAAAGAAACCAAACACAATAACGTTGCCAGGCCTTTTTGGTCGTCTGACTGCCATTCAATATTGCCCATCAACACCAAGCTAATGCCCGCAAAACCGAGCGCTAATCCCAACCACTGTGCAAAATTAAAACGCTGTGAAGTACAGCTGATCATAATCAATGCGGTAAGAATCGGTTGTAAACCAACCAGTAAAGAACTCAACCCGGCAGGCATACCCATATCAATCGCCAGATAGGTGCCACCAAGGTAGAAACCATGAATCAAGATGCCGACCACACAAGCGTGGAAGAATGCGCGACCACGAGGGATACGACGCTTAAGGATTGCAATCAAAACCAAGAACAGCGCTACGTTGGCCACCATCCTCAGTGAGAGTAACGTTGCGGGTTCGGCATATTCAACACCAAGACGTGCGCCAACAAAGCCTGACGACCACAATATTACAAACACAAACGGAATCATTTTAATCAGCATTACAAACCTCTGGTCAACTCTTCATCAATGCTGTTACCTTAGTTGGGTACAGATAACTAATAAAGACACAGATATAACACTTTAAATGGTTACAGATTAAAAGTGAGCAACGAGGGAGAAAAACGTGGAAGCAGAACTCAGCGGTAATAAATATCTTGCTACCGAACAACATATTAAGGCTCAAATTGATAAAGGGCTCTTTCACCCAGATGATCGTCTTCCTTCGATCCGCCAGTTAAGCGAACAGCTTGGCGTAAGCAAGAATACCGTAATTCGTGCCTACCAAGAACTGGAAGCGACAGGCTGGGTTTACTCGGTACCTAAATCTGGCTATCGCGTGAAAACACCAAACACCACCAGCTGGGATGCATCAAGCCAACCTCAAAAAGTCGATCTGTTGTCTGTTACCAAATCGGTACTGTCTCGTCCAAAAGGTCGTCTAAAACTGTTGGCAGGCTCCGCGCACCCGAACATAAACAACCCTGCGATTCGTAGCTTGTATGCCGAGATTGGCCGCCACAGTCGATTACAAACTCAATTGCCCGGTTATTACCAATTACCTCCCGGCGATGAGCAATTAGTAAAGCAATTGTTAAAGATCACCCATGATCTAGGCGTACCTGCGGGATCGAAAGAGATTGCGATTACTCATGGAGCTCAACAGGCGATCAGTTTGGCATTACGTGCGCTCACCAAGCCCGGTGACATCGTGGCGGTCGAGTCGCCCTGTTACTTCGGTAATCTACTTTTACTTGAATCACTTGGCTTGCAAGCCCTTGAAATACCAAGCAGTGTTAGCCATGGCATTGATATCCCATCACTACAGAGTGGGTTGGACAAATGGAAAGTGAAGACGCTGCTGCTAACACCAAACTTTACTAATCCAACGGGCTCAAGAATGCCATTGGCGAATCGAAAAGCATTACTGGAGATCACGGGATCTTTGCCAATTATCGAAGACGATGTGTTCGGTAGCTTGGCATTCGATACACCAATCGCTAGTCTCAAAGAGCTTGATGATCAAGATAGAGTCATCTACGTCAACTCCTTGTCTAAAACCTTAGACTCACGTTTACGAATCGGTTGGTTACTGTCGGGGCGCTACCAACCTTTGGTCGAAAAGTACCTTTTATGCGACAACATGGGCAGTTCAAACCTGATGCAATCCGCGGTGGGTCAATTCCTCACCACAGGCAAATACCGCAGTCACTTATCCAAAATGAAACGACTCTACCAAACCAATCAAAAGCAGTTTCAAAGCTTGTTAATACAAGCATTGGACAGCTATCCTCATCTTGAAGGGCGTTATCATTTATCGAAGCCAGAAGGCTCTTTTTTAAACTGGATAACGTTGCCAGAGTCGGTCGATAGTTATGCCGTCTACCAAGATTGTTTAAAGCATAAATTGGGAATTTTACCCGGTACTGTGTTTGGGACGAATGACCAATATAAACACTGCTTGCGCTTCACTGTCGCCAACATTGAAGAGAGCAAAGAGTGGAAAGAAGGGGCTGTGACACTAGCGAAGATAATCGCTAAGCACGTGCGTTAGGTTACCTTTCTAATTACCATTTAGACCAAAACAACAAAGCCCCATTCAACTGAGTGGGGCTTTCATCATTATCATATCTTGAGTTGCTTAAATACGATGGTTAGTTAAATACGATTACCCTTGCCAAGCGAACTGTTCAAAAACTTTGTCGACTGGCGTTTTAGCAACGTGGTTTACGTAATTACTGATCACTTTCTGAGACAGGCCAAGAATCACTTCTAGCACTTGTTGCTGACCGTAGCCCGCTTCGAAAAATGCTGCCATTTCACTTTCAGGCACATTGCCGCGGTTACGTACCATGCTCAGCGTAAAATCATGCAGGGCTTGCAGCTTTTCAGTGGGTAAAGCTGTGCGATTACGCAGTGCTTCGGTGATTGCAGGATCAACCTTCATTGAATGTGCAATGCCAGTGTGTGCAGGAACGCAGTAGTGGCATTCGTGTTCAACGTTGATGGTTTGCCAAACAACCGTTAGCTCTTCAGCATCGAAAGATGAGTCACTAAACGCCTGATGAAGCTGAGTGTAAGCCTTAAGTGTGTTTGGAGATTCAGCCAACACACCAAACAAGCCCGGCACTCTGCCCATCTGCTTTTTAGCGCCCTCAAGAATAGGTTGGCTTTGCTCTGGCGCGGATTCTACTGAGTGAATTTTGAAGTTGCTCATTGCTCTATCCCTATCAATTTTCGGTTCTAAAGTTATTCAATCACGGAGCAATTAATGAATGTTCTCCGTTGGTGTAAAAACAATATAGATCAAACAAGAACGATCGTTCAAGTGTTATTTTGAACAGTTGTTCAATTTATACATTGAAGCCAGAAGAATGTCTTCGTTCATAACAAGAAAGCCCAACAGGCAACACCTGATGGGCTTTCTCTTTTTCTCAATTTTTTTGCAAGCAACTACCAATATTCTGCGTGGGCCAAGCCTTTAACACAGCTCGACTTGCCACTTGTTACTTTAATTTCACCACCAGTCAACGATTGAGCCAACCAACCGTGAGAGAAACTCAATTCAAAGGGCGCAGGGACTTGCTCAACGGTAATTTGCTCAAAGCCCACTTTTGAATAGTAGTTAGGATCACCGTACGTCACTGCAAGCTCAATACCCTGCTCTTTTAGGAGCTGCAAACCGGAGTTAATCAGGCGCTGACCAATACCACGCTTTTGCACCTGAGTGCTCACCGCGACTGGCGAAAGCAAATATGCCTTGGTTTCATCGTCAAATGAAAGCGACGTAAAGATAATCGAGCCTACAATCGTACTATCCGCATCCGACTCACTAGAATCATCTTCAACAACAAAGCAAAATAGCTCTGTCGGAGCTGTGGTCGTTAAAAGATCGTTGGCAAGCTCACCCAAAGTTTTACCTTCGTTCTCACCTTCTGAATCCGTAAAGGTTTGAGTGAAAACTTGAGTGATCGTTTCGATTTCATTTGAATTATATTGCCTAAACTCATGGTGTTACTCATTTACTTTAATTTCTTGAGCACAAAGAACTGATAATCAAAATCACGTTGTTCAGAACCTTTCGAAGGCTCTTGACCCAAACCGTTCTTTGATGTGCTGCTATCGAAAAATTGTTTAACTTCATTGTCGCAATCGACGAGCGCTTTTGAGTTCGGCATCGTTGCTTTAAGCGCTTCTATTCGCTTTTGAAAGGGCTGGTAATACGCAAGCCAACCAGCGTCACTCATTGCAAAGTGATCCAAAACTTCATAACCCGCTGCTTTTGCCTGTTTAATACGCTCGGAAACCGTCGTCATGTCCGGGTACTCTTTCTGCCAGAACGCTTTGCTCGATTCGTTAGGTTGTTCGGTATTCCACACCAAATCATTAACGACCAATATGCCGTCATCACTGAGTAAATTTCGCCACTGCTTTAGCGCCTTTTCAACACCCATGATGTAAGCGCTGCCTTCCGACCAAATTAGGTCAAACGACTTAGCTTCAAACGGCAGATCCATCATGCTCGCGCATACGGTTTTGACGTTGCTTTCTAAGCCAAGAACCTGTGCTTGCTGAGTCAGAACATCTAAACTCGGTTGATCATTATCTAACGCTGTTATTTGCACGTCCGTTTGATGTTCAACTAAGGCTTTCGCTAACACCTTGGTCGCGATGCCTTTGCCACAACCAATCTCAAGTACGCGCTTAGGTGTAACCGGAACCTGTGCCAATGCTGCTAAGGTATCTTCAACCGTTCCTGGCCCTAAACGCTGTAAACCCTCAAAGATCACCTCAAAATCCGCCATGTACTGGTCATGATCGTTCATGTCTTTTGAAAGCCATTTCAGTCGCAGTGCTTGCTTCTCATCAAAGCCTTGCTTAATGAGCCAATCGAGATGCGCATCAGGCGCCACCTTGTCCATCGACTCATGCCACTCGTCTAGACCACCTTCACCTAGCATTGCTGCTAGTAGGTCGCGTGATCGTTGCTTTTGAACGAGCTCTTCGTCCAACTGCTTGAGGCGATTTTCCAGTAAACCGCGATCTATCTTTGCATCTAAACAAGCTTGGCACTCTTTGAGCGTCAGCCCACCCGCTTGCAATTGCTGTAACAAGCGAACACGTTGTAGATCCTTTTCAGAATAAAGACGATAACCATTGCTCTGGCGTTGAGCCTCAATCAAACCTAGCTTGCCGTAATACAACAATGTGGAGCGGCTCAGCCCAACCAAATCGGCCAGTTCAGAGATACGATACATGCACTTCCCCTCTCATTTCGGTAGCAAAGATAAACTATGAAGCTGTAGTCAGGTCAACAGAATTTTAGACACTTTTCTCGTTCTTTACCTATTTACCTTCAAACTGATAAAACGAACTGAGTGTGGTTTTAACCATAGAACGGTTAGTCATCGACATTGCCTGCACGGGATTCAGGAAAAGGAGAGGATTAAACTTGATGAATTGAAAACAATTGGCTCATAAACATACTTCTTTCTAACCGAATTTTGCTAACTTCTAAATTATTCAACAATGGACGAACGTTAACTAAACGATAAATAAACTCACCGAGTGAATACTTAAATCAACCACACATATACACCAGAAATTCCTGCTTAAATTTTTTAGAAAAATTCAAAATTTATTAGAAATTAACCCCTAACTTTACTGAGTATTTTGTTAGTCTTGGAAACAATTATTTACAATCCAAACAAAATTTAATTGGATCGCTTGAGGTTGTTTTTCTTGAATATGAAATTATTCGGCAGTTCTTTGATTCTGTCAGGAACTGCATTAGGGGCTGGCATGCTCGCTATTCCCATGGTGTTGGCCCAATTTGGCTTCATGATCAGCTCAGTGCTGATGCTACTTATCTTTATCGGCACCACATACTCTGCACTCCTCCTGGCAGAAGCATGCACTAAAACTAAAGACAACAGTGGCATGAGCAGTGTTGCTTACCTCACTCTGGGCAGCAAAGGTAAACACTTTATCAATGCACTCTTTTACCTGTTGCTAGTATGCATGTTGATCGCTTATATCTTGGGTGTCGGTGACATCATTCATAAGCTACTGCTCGACGTTGGTGTCGATGTATCAGCATCCGTTGCGTATACCATTTTCAGCCTATTGATGGGTGCTATCGTCGTCTCGGGCAAGTCTTATATCGACAAACTGAATCGCGGGCTATTCATCTTGATGGTCGTGATGCTGTTTATCGTTATCGCGTCATTATTTAGCAACATTCGCCTTGATTACCTAACTCAAACCAGCCAATACACGGCCAACGACGTGGTGCAATACAGCGCAGTTATCTTTACTAGCTTTGCCTCTATGGTGGTGATCCCGTCACTGGTTATCTACAACCGTGAAGCAACTCAAAAGCAGATCCGCAATATGATTCTGCTAGGCTCAGTGATTCCATTAATTTGCTACCTAACTTGGTTATTCGCGATTATCGGCAACCTTGGCACAGACGCGATAAGCCAGTTCCACAATATCTCTGAGTTGATCTCTGCGTTCAGCGGCCAATCTGCTTGGTTGAAAGTGGTGATCGCTCTGTTCTCTGCTCTGGCCTTGGTGACTTCTTTCCTCGGCGTGTCGATGGCGCTTTACGACCAAAACAAAGATGCGGTGACCAACAACAAAGCGTTGGCTTATACGCTAACCTTCATCTTACCTTTGGTATTAGCTGAGCTGTTCGCTAGCCAGTTTGTAAGCATGCTGGACTATGCAGGCATGGTCCTGGTGTTCCTAGCTATCTGGGGCCCACTCGCAATGGTAGTTAAGGTTCGCAGACCTGACTTCCCTCACCTACAAACCGAAGGCAGCTACACAGCAGCCGGTGGCGACACGGCATTAATGGCGACATTTGGTTTTGGTGCGTTGATTTTCGTGTCTTGGTTTATGGGGTAGATCCCCATTGAATGGACTATCTGTTGCCATTTAGAAGACAGCAGATACAAATAGCCCGTTAGTCCTGCTATTAAAAGTAGAGACTAACGGGCATTTTACTTCTTATTGGAGTGCTTGCTAGTTAGCTCTTAAACGTACTCGCAATATCTTTCAATGAAGCTGCTAACTGAGCTTGTTCTTTGGCTGTTGCAGCTATTTGCGTTGCACCTGTCGTAGATTCTGTCGACTTCTGCTCTACTGCCATGACGTTTTGAGCAATATCTTGAGTCACTACCGCTTGCTCTTCGGTAGCGGTTGCGATCTGCTCAGTCATGCTAAAGATCTCGCTCACCGATGCTGAGATACCTTGTAAGGTGTGTTCCACCTCTTTTGAATCCTCAACCGCTTTAGACGACATCTTCTGACTGTTATCAATCACATTAAACGCGGTTTGCACATCAGACTGTAACGAGCTGATGAAACCTTCAATTTCAGCTGTCGACTGCTGAGTACGCTGTGCTAACGTGCGAACTTCATCAGCCACTACCGCAAATCCACGACCTTGCTCACCCGCTCTTGCCGCTTCAATTGCCGCGTTCAATGCTAACAAGTTAGTCTGTTCAGCGACGGACTTAATCACATCAATCACACTGTTGATGTTATTACTGCTCTCGTGTAAGTGCGTGATCTTTTCCGCTAGATCATTAATTTCAGATGCCAGTTTTTCGATAGAGTGGTAAGAGTTTTGAACCGTACTCAAACCTTCTTGAGACTGCTCATCGACCAGTTTAGCGGAACTTGCTGTCTGCTGAGTTTTAGCCGCCACCTCATTTACCGTTGCTGATAACTCTTCTGTCGCCGTCGCAACCAAGCCAATTTGGTCTTGTTGTTGCACTAGCGTGTTCGAATTGTAGTGACAGGTTTGTGAGGTTTCTTCAGCGGCTGAAGCTAAGGTCAGACTCGACTGAGACAGGTTGTCGATAACGTTTGAAAACTTCTCTAGCGTTTCGTTGAGTGCCGAAGAGATCTGTCCAAGCTCGCTGTTGCCAACGAACTTAGCGCGAACTGTTAAGTCGTTGTCATTACGAACCTTAGACAACATCACTGTAAGATCTTTTACTCTCATCGTCAGGTCGCTGATCGCCTTATAGCTCACGAAGGTCGCGAACAAGGTTATCAAAGCAAACAGACCAATACTCATCATCATCGCAGACTGCGCCTCTGACATTTTTTTCTCTGTCAGTGCGATAAGCGACTCTGCTAGGCGGTTTTCTGTTTTCTTTAGCTGAACAATACGAGCGGTAGATTGCGAGAACCAGTACACAGGATCAACATCAAAACCGCTCATCTTAGATTCAGCCAAACCACGAAGCTTTTCTACTTCTGCCACCGAACGATCATTCAATTGCTGTTCAAAGAAACGAACGTTAGCTGGGTTACTCAATACCTCAAAGTTTGAGAAATAGGTATTTTGCTCAGTCACCAAAGAGATGAATTTAACCAACATGCCTGGGCCAAATTCATTTTTAGAGAAGGTATTATTTAGGACAGCACGCTCGATACCCGCTCGCTCTTTACCTTGTAAAAAGTTGTAGTAAGCGATGGTTTCAGTGGTGATGGCAGCATCAGAGCTAAGCTCAGCAATTAACGCCGATACGCTCAGCAGCTTTGCATTAAGTTGGGTGTAATAACCCAAAGCCTCAGACAGCGGAATCGATTGAGAATCGACCCGATTACGAATAGAAGTAATTTGATTTAGGCTTTGGCTTATTTCAGTGTTCAGCCGAGTGATCTGCGGTAAATCGATTTCAGCAGATTGCCAGTATTCGGTTTTCAGATTACGTCTATTATCTGCACTGGCTCTTTGTGCACGTAGTTCACTGACAAACTTAGTGCCCTGTGAGCCGATAAACCCAGCCGTCATTCCACGCTCTTTTTGTAACTCATGCACAAGTTCACTGTACACAACCGACAAACGGGTAAGTTGGTTTAATGAAGACAATTCACTGGTGGTTTCTACGCCTTTTGAAATCGCAGAAACGCTAAGCCATAGAAATCCCAAGATCGGTAAAATAAGCAAAGCGATGATTTTTTGCTTAAAAGACATATCGGTTAATTTCATTATCATTTCCCTAGCAGCTAACAAATCTTTTCAGTCATCTAACTCGCACACCCTTAATAAGATGCGCCTCAATTGTGACTGTATAATTATTCAACTTGATCAATGTGCATCAATTACCGTGCTACACAGATCGCGATGCGATGAAGGTAACATTTAACCTTACAAAATTCATTGATTTACCGATAAAACTGTTAGCTAAGCGACCTAACGATACCCAAAACACATGCGACAACATTTTATTGACGTAAGCGACTGAAATCTGACACACTTTAACTACCCAAAAGGGGTAGGCCTGCACCAATTATGTGCTCAGAGAAAACGATATATTCAGAACTAACTATAGATTCAACGCTCACCAGCGATTGATTCACAACTAATCAACTCCCTATTCTGCGCTGATTAACTGTCTATTCCTCGTTAACTAAATATGTATAATGCCGAATTATCAAAGTAGAGATTCGCAATAAATATGCGACAACAACTGAGAGATATTGTATGGATTGTCCCGCTTGCGAAGAACATATCGGTTGGGAATGGGTAGAAGAAGCGGCTATTGAACCCAATGAGGAATTCGATTGTCCAGAGTGCGAAGCAACATTGATGTACACCATCGATGAAGGCACCTACTACGGCGCTCAGCACAAGACCGTAGAAGTTATTGATGATTAAGATTATTTCCTGATGATCTGGATGTTTTATTAACTCTTTGATGTTCTAAGCCTGCGCAAAGCAGCTAAACACACCTTTACTAGAACGGGCGTTCAGCATAAAATATTGAACATATGTTCAGATTAATGAAGTAGATGTTATGGCTAAGACCGCTAAGTTCGATAGACAAGACGTAGTAGATAAAGCAACGAACCTGTATTGGGAAAAGGGCTTTCATGCGACTTCTATGCGCAACCTGCAAGACGTGATTGATATGCGTCCGGGCAGCATCTACGCGACTTTTGGCAGCAAAGAAGGTTTGTTTAAAGAGACGCTTGCTCGCTATACCGAACTTGGCATCCTGAATCTGAACCGCTTCCGCAGTGAAACCGAATCGCCTATCAAAGCGTTGGAAAACTTCGTAAAACGTGCGGTTGTCGAATCAAAACAAAGTTCGCCAAATGGCATGTGTATGCTGGCTAAAACGGTCGCAGAGCTGACTGATGAACACGCAGAGCTATTAGCAGAAGCGAAGAAATCACTAAAGATCATGGAAGGTGAGTTCGCTAAGCTGATTACCGAAGCACAAGAGCTTGGTGAAATAAGCAAAGAGCGTGAACCTGTTCAGCTTGCTCGACATGTTCAAGTTCAGATCGCAGGCTTGCGTACCTACGCGAAAACCTGTGACGACATCGATTTGCTTAACTCTATGGTTGAAGACGTATTTAAGTATCATCCTTTTTAAAAGCTCAACTTGTTTTAGAAGCCATACAAAAAGACTCCACTATTAGCCAAAGGCTAGAACGGAGTCTTTTTAGTTTGAGTCTAGTTAACTTTATAGATGATTAACTTTAAAGCTTAAGGGTTACACCTTTCGCATGATCAACGCCTGCGCATTGAGCATCGCTTCTTTAGTGCTGACATCTAAGATTTTCACATTCGCAAAGCGCTCAACTTCCTTAATCGCCACATCGTGAGCAAAGATCACCAACCTCGCCCTTTCAATGTCTTTCTGTGTAATGCGATTACCTATTCCGTTGGCACCTTGGGTTTCGACTTTAATCCGAACCCCAAGATGATGCGCCGCCTTTTCTAAAGACTTCGCCGCTAAGAAAGTGTGGGCAACACCAGATGGACAAGAAGTGATCGCCAATACATCTGCTTGCCCTTCTTCCGTTACCGAACCACAGGTCAACTGATTAGAATTCACTTCACCTTCGACCACGTTCTTCTTCAGAAGAATCACGATCAGGGCTGTCGTTAGAGCCCCCGCTAGTGTGCCAACGATATAGCCAATCTTGCCATCAACCACTGGCAACACTATCCATCCACCCCATGGTGCATGGTTCACTACATGGAACATAAAGCCAACCACGTTACCGACAATGCCACCAGCAACAACCGCAGGCAGAACGCGCGCAGGATCGGCGGCAGCAAAAGGAATCGCGCCTTCACTGATGCCAATCATACCCATGATACCCGCCGCTTTACCTGCTTCACGTTCGTCTCTTTTGAATTTCTTTGGCGATAAGAAAGTCGCCAATGCCATACCTAGCGGTGGCGTACAAATCGCTATCCCGACACCGCCCATCAACCATGGTTGAGTATTCACCTGAGTTTGGGCAAACAGCGTTGCTACTTTATTGATCGGGCCGCCCATATCAAAGGCCGTCATTGCACCTAAAATACTGCCCAATACCATTTTTCCGGAGCCTGCCATGCCCGTGAGCATTTGGTTCATCTCAAGCATTACTTGAGCTATCGGAGAGCCAATCACCCACATCACCGCACCACAGGTCACGAAGGTGCCGACTAATGGATAGATGAAGATAGAGCTCAGCGAGATCATGCTGTCTGGCAGTTTGATCTTCTTAAGTAGATTCACCACAAAACCAGCGAAGAAACCGACCACAATTGCACCGAGAAAGCCGGTATTGTATTGATTCACCGCAACCCAAGAACCAATCATACCGGGCGCTAAACCCGGTTTGTCGGCCATTGAATACGCGATGTAACCACCGAGCACCGCTGTAAACAGGGTTAACCCCGCGATGCCCATCTGTGCGATATCTGCTAACACACCGCTTTCAGGTACTGCACCATAACCCGACATCATCACCGACAAAGACAAAAGCACACCACCTGCAACCACGAAAGGAATCATGTGTGAGGTGCCGTATAATAAGTGTTCTTTGAGGCGATTAAGAGATTGTGCCCAAGGGCTTAGCGGTTCGACATACACTTCATGATGGCTAGATGCGTAGCTATCGAACGATTCTGAATTGGCTTCAAGAAACAGCTCTTGAGCTTCCTCGACAGACTCCACCGCCTTTAATTTTGTAACAAAGCCATCTTCGATAAGCCTGGTCGAAATCTGAGCCAGTACCTCGATATGGTGGTCGTCGTTGTTGTCTGGTGAAGCGAGCATAAAGAACACATCCGACAGCTCGCCGCCGTCTGCGCCATAATCGATGCCAGAACGGCTGATACCTACCGCCACCGCAGGTTTAGCTACGGCAGCACTTTTCGCGTGTGGAATGGCGATGCCATCGTCAAAGCCAGTATTACCGATGGCTTCACGCTTCCAGATGTCGTCAAGGAATTCACGTTTATTAGAGAGCTTACCGGCACGGTCGAGCAGTTCAACAAGCTCTTCAAATACCGCCTGTTTTGAGTCTGCTTGTAAATCTAAGCAGATGATCTCGGGCTCGATAATGTTGGTGATATCCATATGCTGCTCTGCCTCGCCTGATTTCAGACTGAAGTAATTACGTAAGTGATAAGGTTAATAAGATGAAAAGATTAACGGTGTGAAGGCACTCAATATATAGGACGAAAGGTGCATTAACTGGATTATTGTAACCAAGAACTCAGAGTGTGACTTTCACCTTGGAATAAAAAACGCCAATCCATAAAATCCACAGAACCCATAACAATATCGTCCCTCCGCCATGCGAGCTTTCTATACTGGATTTTCCATGCAAGGTAGCTTCTGAAAGGTAGCTTTTGTAACGTAACAGGGACGAGATTAAGCCGAGAATAATAATGAGAATTGTAGCGGTAACTGCGTGCCCTACAGGCATTGCGCACACCTATATGGCAGCTGATGCTCTAAATAAAACAGCCCCTAAGTTCAACGTTTCAATCAAGGTTGAGACGCAAGGCGCTATGGGTATTGAAAACTTACTGACAGCCCAAGATATTACCCTCGCAGACAAGGTGTTGATCGTCTCTGATATCGACATCGGACAACTAAGCCGATTTGACCCAGCTAAAACCGTATTTGTTCCAATGGAAGAGGTGTTGTTGAGTGTCGATAAAGTTTTTATTAAGCATTGTCGAACTTAAGCTTTTGATGAACGAATACCAGATCACCTTCTTCGTTAACGATCCTGCCGCGAACTCACATGTCGCACAGCCGCTGACTCGCTTAGCGAAGAAGTTCAAAAGCAACATCCGCATTATCAACATCACTCAAAATCGAACCGCTGATCTCTCCAAATCCGTTGCGATGCTGCAAGTAGGTTTACTTCGTGGTGATTTGTGTCAGATAACCGCGGTTGGGATTGATGCGGAGCTGGCCTGTTTCGTTCTCAAAGATGTAATTGCTGAGCATTACGACATGGTTGGCTCACAAGTGAACCATGAATTCTCTAAAGATTTAATCCAGCGAATGCCACAAATATGCCCGCCTTGTGACATCAAATGGCACCACGCTAAGGCGCAAACCCAACTGACCAAATTTGAGTGCTTAAAAGGGCTCGCTCACCTTGTTTATCCAGAAGACCCAGATGAACTAATTCTGGCATTCATTAAGCGAGAAGAACGCTCGTCTACGTGTGTGTCACCGGGTATCGCCTTGCCGCATGTGATGTTTGAATCGACTCAAGATCTCTCAATTGCCGTTATTGTCAGTGACGACCCGATTGACTGGGCATCACGTATTGGCGAAGTGCATGTAGCCATTGCTCTTGTTTTACCAACCAAGCCACAACGAGAGCATATTGTGGCGGCGACCAACCTAACTCGAAACCTCCTTCACGATCAGGTCAATGAACGTCTGCAAAAGACCCGAAGCAGTGTCGACCTACAAGCCTTGTTGATGTACATCTCGTCACGCCTTATCTAATTCATCTCTTCTGGTCAAACTCAAAGCATCCATTAATCCCCTGTTGTGACACCTATCCAATCGTTATAAGCTCATTTTCTCATACAATAAAAAACGGCTGAGCATTAGAGCTCAGCCGTTTTATGTTTAATTACTTGTTTAACTGGTTAGCTAACTTAAGCTGTTTTTTTCGCTTGTTTCGCATCCTCAACCGAGTCGTCTACAGCTTTCACCAACAGCAAACCAACTACGAATACGATACCGCCACACAGTACGAACATCATTCTTCCCCAGAATGGGTTCGGTAGAGCAAACATCGCCATCACTGCCACACCAGACACTGCGATCAGTGAGCCCAGCATGTGACGTTGTTTGTTGTCCAGTTTCTTCTGTGCTGTTGATTCAGAGACCAAAGGCGTCGCAAGGTTAGTGAAGAAGGTATCAACATCTTTCTGACGAGACGCTTCCAGTGGTTTATAGAACAAAGTCGAAAGAATAAAGAAGCCGCCTGTAAACGTTAAGTGAGCAATCAGGCCTACCGCTACTTTCAAATCAGACCATTCACGACCTGTTAGCGGCTCTAGGTTGAACCAATTTTGTAGCATTTCAGCGGTAATCACGAAGCCTACGATGTAAGACACAATCGCGCCAACCACTAACGTGCCCCAACCTGCCCAGTCCGGAGTCTTCTTAATGAAGAAGCCACAGAATGCTGGAATCGTCATTGGGAAACCGATTAATGCACCGACGTACATCATGGTGTCGAACAAGCTCAAGCCTTTCAGTGAGTTAATAAACAGTGCGATAAGGATGATAGCGACACCGAAAACCGAAGACATCAACTTAGACACAACCATCAACTCTTTCTCTGTCGCGTTTGGACGAAGAATCGGTTGGTAGAAGTTGATTACAAAGATACCTGAGTTACGGTTTAAGCCTGAGTCCATAGAAGACATGGTTGCTGCGAACATTGCTGCGATTAGAAGCCCCACCATACCCGCTGGCATGTATTGCTCTACGAAGTAAAGGTAAGCGAAGTCGCCTGCTTTAGAACCTGCATCTGGGTAATGTGCTGCAAGGTCAACGCCTTGTCCTGCTACAAACCAAGGTGGCATGAACCAAATGATTGGACCAATTGTCATCAGAATACACGCCAACAGCGCTGCTTTCTTCGCGTTCTTGGAGTCTTTTGCCGCTAGGTAACGGTAAGAGTTCAACATGTTGTTGGTGATACTGAACTGTTTGAAAAAGATAAAGAATGCCCAGATACCGAAGATGCTTACGTAGTTCAGGTTGTTACCAGAAACAAATGATGCGCCTTCTGCTACAGGGAAATCGTTGATGATTTCAGTAACACCGCCACCTTGCACGATAGCCACAGCAGCACATGTCACGGTTACTGCCATGATGATAACCATCTGCATGAAGTCAGACGCGATAACCGCCCATGAACCGCCCGTTACCGACATCACTAGTACAACAAGACCGGTTAGAACGATGGTGGTTGTCATATCGAAGCCAAATATGCCCGATGCGATAATCGCCAAACCGTTCAGCCATATACCTGCAGAAACAATACTGTTCGGCATGCCAGACCAAGTAAACACTTGCTCGTTGAAGCTACCAAAACGCATACGAATCGCATCAATTGGCGTTACTACACGCAGCTGACGGAATTTCGGAGCGAAGTACAGGTAGTTCATCAGGTAACCAAATGCGTTCGCTAGGAAGATAACCGCGACAGCCATACCATCGGCATACGCTTTACCCGCTGCGCCAGTGAAGGTCCAAGCACTGAACTGAGTCATAAACGCAGTCGCGCCAACCATCCACCAAAGCATGTTGCCGCCCCCGCGGAAATAGTCACTGGTTGTACTGGTGAACGTTCTAAACATCCAACCTATTGCGATAAGGAAAAGGAAATAAATTCCTACGATCAGAGTATTGAGTTCCATGTATAAGTCTTCTTTATGATGAATATCTGAAGAGCATATTATCTATAGAATTCTTAATTTGTAGTATTATAAGTCAAGATTGTGATAGGGCGTATAAACCTGAATATTTGATTTCGAGGCATTAATTACACGTTAGTAAACAAAGAACAATCTAACGAAAAGTAAACGTTTAAAATCAATAACTTAAAATAATTTCAATCAGTAAGTTGGACAACAATAACAAGATTTTATCGTCTCGATAAGTGGTTTTCAATGGCTTTGTTTCCTAATTG
>NZ_JBFRLG010000025.1:0-40989 GCF_041469785.1 Vibrio sp. 10N.286.48.F5
ACTTGAAGCACTAGACCATGTAGATGGCCTCGCAAATAATAATTTGAGTTTCGACTTACCGGTTTACGCGGTCGATAGCGATGGCGATGACTCGTTGGTGTCTCAACTTAACGTGACCATTGGTGATGATGTTCAAATCATGCAAGGTGGTACGTTAGATATCACTGAACCAAATCTTGCAGACGGCACAGTGACAACCAATACCATCGATGTGATGCCAGAACAAAGTGCCGATGGTGCGACGATCACTCAGTTTACGTATGACGGTCAAGTTCGAACACTGGATCAAACGGACACAGGCGAGCAGCAATTTAGCTTCACAGAGGGTGAGTTGTTCATCACTCTTGAAGGTGAAGTACGCTTCGAACCAAATCGCAATCTAGACCACACGGTTAGCGAAGATATCGTCAAGTCGATAGTGGTGACCTCAAGCGATTTAGATAACGATGTGGTGACGTCAACGGTCACTCTGACCATTACTGACGGTGATATCCCAACCATTGATGCGGTGCCAAGTGTCACTTTCTCTGAAACGAATCTTGCAGATGGTTCTTCACCAAGCGGCAGTGCAGTAAGCCAAACAGAGACGATTACCTTCACCAATCAAAGTGATGATGTTGCGAGTTTCCGTATTGAGCCAACCGAGTTCAATGTGGGCGGTGCACTTAAATCGAATGGATTTGCGGTCGAGATAAAAGAAGATTCGGCTAATCCGGGTACTTACATTGGCTTTATTACCAACGGTTCGGGCGCTGAAATCCCAGTGTTTACGATTGCTTTCTCTACGAGCTCATTGGGTGAATACACCTTTACTCTGCTTGAAGCGTTAGACCATGTAGATGGTTTAGATAAGAACGATCTGAGCTTCGATCTGCCTGTTTATGCGGTCGATACGGACGGCGATGATTCATTGGTGTCTCAGCTAAACGTGACCATCGGTGATGATGTCCAAATCATGCAAGACGGTACGTTAGATATCATCGAGCCAAATCTTGCAGACGGCACAATAACAACCAACACCATTGATGTGATGCCAAACCAAAGTGCTGATGGTGCGACGATCACTCAGTTTACTTATGACGGTCAGCTAAGAACGCTTGATCAAAATGACACTGGTGAACAGCAGTTCAGCTTCACAGAAGGCGAGTTGTTTATCACCCTTGAAGGTGAAGTGCGCTTTGAACCTAATCGCGATCTAGACCATTCCGTTAGCGAAGACATCGTGAAGTCGATAGTAGTGACTTCAAGCGACTTCGATAACGATCCGGTGACTTCAGCCATTACGCTGACCATTACTGATGGTGATAATCCGACTATCGATTCGGTACCGAGCGTTGTACTTGAAGAAGCTGATTTAACTGATGGCTCATCGCCAAGTGGCAGCGCGGTTAGTCAAACGGAAACCATCACTTTCACTAATCAAAGTGACGATGTTGAGAAATTCCGTTTAGAACCAAGTGAATTTAATACTAACAACGCGCTCAAGTCCGATGGCTTGATCATTGAGATTCGAGAGGAACCAACAGGATCCGGCAATTATATTGGTTTCACGACCGATATTTCGAATGTCGAAACCACTGTGTTTACACTCGATTTCAGCAGTACCACTTTGGGTGAGTACACCTTCACGCTTCTGGAAGCGATTGACCACACGCCTGTTCAAGGCAATAACGATCTAACATTCAACTTGCCAGTCTACGCGGTTGATAGCGACGGTGATGATTCGCTAATGTCGCCACTGGCTGTAACTATCACTGATGATATTCAAGTGATGGTTAATGACTCTCTCACAATTGAAGAGCCAACGGTTGCAGATTTGGCAGCAGGTACTCCGACGACAGCTTCCGTTAATGTACTTGATGAAGAAGGTGCTGATGGCACGACCATTACTCAGTTCACTTATGATGGTGGGGCGGTATTAACGCTTGATCAAAACGATACAGGTGAGCAGAAGTTCGTGGTTGCTGATGGGGCATTATATATCACTCTGCAAGGCGATATTCGTTTCGAACCAAGTCGTAACCTTGACCATACTGGTGGCGATATCGTGAAGTCGATAGTCGTAACTTCAAGTGATTCCGATAGCGATCTTGTGTCTTCAACGGTAACGCTAACCATTACTGATGGCGATATCCCAACCATTGACACAGTGCCAAGCGTTACGCTGGCAGAAACGAATCTGAGTGATGGCTCTGCACCAAGCGGCAGCGCGGTTAGCTCAACTCAAACCATCACTTACACCACTCAAAGTGATGATGTAACCAGCTTCCGTATTGAACCGACTGAGTTCAATGTTGGCGGTGCTCTCACATCAAATGGATTGGCGGTCGAACTGAAAGCTGACCCAACTACACCGGGTGGCTACATCGGTTTTGTGACTGATGGTTCGAACGTTGAAACTAACGTGTTTACGATTAGCTTCTCGGATACCAATTTAGGTCAATACACCTTCACCCTGCTTGAAGCGTTGGATCATGTAGATGGCTTAGTGAAGAATGATCTGACTTTTGATCTTCCTGTTTATGCGGTTGATAGCGATGGTGATGATTCACTGGTGTCTCAACTGAATGTGACCATTGGTGATGATGTACAGGTCATGCAAAACCAAGTGCTTAATATTATTGAGCCAACGGTTGCTGATTTGGCTGCAGGTACTCCGACGACAGCCACTGTTGATGTGATGCCTAGCCAAAGTGCCGATGGCGCGACAATCACTCAGTTTACTTACGATGGCGGGGCGGCAATAACACTCGACCAAAACGACACCGGTGAACAGAAGTTTGTATTTACTGAAGGTTCACTGTTCATCACCTTGCAAGGTGAAGTGCGTTTCGAGCCAAATCGCAATCTAAACCACACAGCGAGCGAAGACATCGTGAAGTCGATTGTGGTGACTTCAAGCGATTTAGATAACGATGTACTGACGTCAACGGTCACTCTGACTATTACTGATGGTGATATCCCAACCATTGATGCAGTGCCAAGCGTTACTCTGTCTGAAACTAATCTTAGTGACGGCTCAGCGCCAAGCGGCAGTGCTGTAAGTCAAACAGAGACGATTACCTTCACCAATCAAAGTGATGATGTGGCGAGTTTCCGTATTGAGCCAACAGAGTTCAATGTGGGCGGTGCACTGAAATCGAATGGATTTGCGGTTGAGATAAAAGAAGATTCGGCTAATCCGGGTACTTATATCGGTTTTATTACCGATGGTTCGAATACTGACGTTCCTGTCTTCAGCTTAAGCTTCTCCGGTACTACGTTAGGTGAATACACCTTCACACTGCTTGAAGCATTAGACCATGCCGATGGCTTAGATAACAACGTGCTGACCTTCGACTTGCCAGTTTATGCCGTCGACTCAGATGGCGATGACTCATTGGTGTCTCAGCTTAATGTGAATATTGGTGATGACGTCCAAATCATGGCGAATGGTACGCTGGATATTACCGAGCCGAATTTAGCTGACGGTACGGTGACGACCAATACCATTGATGTAATGACGGCGCAAAGTGCCGATGGCGCAGTGATTACCCAGTTCACTTATGACGGTGGTACCGCTCAAACTCTAGATCCAACAATCACAGGTGAGCAGAAATTTACGTTCACTGAGGGTGATGTGTTCGTCACCATCGAAGGTCACGTGCGCTTTGAGCCAAACCGTGATTTAGACCACGAAGATGGCGATATCGTTAAATCTCTCGTCTTTACGTCAAGCGATGGCGATATCGATGTTGAAACGGCCACTGTCACACTGACGATTATTGATGGTGATATCCCAACGATTGAATCGGTGCCAAGCATCGCGCTTGCTGAAGCAGATTTAGCGGATGGCTCGTCACCAATCATGGGTGCGGTGAGTCAAACAGAAACCATCTCATTCACGAATCAAAGCGATGATGTTGAGAAATTCCGTTTAGAGCCAAGTGAGTTCAACAGTGATGACTCATTGAAATCCGATGGTCTGCCAATTGATCTGAAAGAAGATCCGACAGGCTCAGGTAACTATGTTGGTTTTACAACTAGTGCCTCGAATGTAGAAACACAGATTTTCACATTAAGCTTTAGCGCTGCGACTCTGGGGCAATATACCTTTACGCTGTTGGAGAATATCGACCACGAGGATGGTCGTGGCAATAACGACTTCACGTTTGAACTACCAGTTTACGCGGTTGATACCGACGGTGATGATTCTTTAATGTCACCTCTGTCAGTCACTATTACCGATGATGTTCAAGTGATGGCTAGTGGCGATCTGACGATTGAAGAGCCTACTGTCGCCGACTTAGCTGCAGGTACGCCAACGACATCCGTTTTCGATGTATTAACATTCGCGAGTGCCGATGGCGCGAGCGTGACTCAATTTACCTATGACGGCACCGCTTACTCTCTAGACCCGAATGATGCGACCGAGCAAGAGTTTACCTTCACCGAAGGCTCACTGTTTATTACGACTCAAGGGGAAGTGCGCTTTGAGCCGAACCGAGATTTAGACCACTCAGCAGGCGATATTGTTAAAAATATCGTTGTGACATCAAGCGATGGCGATGATGACGTTCTTACCTCGACAGTGACGCTTACGATTACGGACGGCGATGTCCCAACCATAGATGTCATTCCACCAATCTCACTATCTGAAACGAATCTAACCGATGGCTCTGATCCGTCGAATTCTGCGGTCAGCGACACCAAAGTCATTCAGTATACTCATGAGAGTGACGATGTTGAGTCGTTCCGTATCGAGCCAACAGAGTTCAATACTCTAGGTACGTTAACGTCAAACAACTTGGCGGTTCAGCTAAAAGAAGATCCTAACAGTGCTGGCGATTATATCGGTTTTGTTAAAGACACGTCGGATGTTGAAACCAACGTCTTTACCATTAGCTTCTCGGATACAAATCTAGGTCAATACACATTTACGTTACTTGAAGCACTAGACCATGTAGATGGCCTCGCAAATAATAATTTGAGTTTCGACTTACCGGTTTACGCGGTCGATAGCGATGGCGATGACTCGTTGGTGTCTCAACTTAACGTGACCATTGGTGATGATGTCCAAATCATGCAAAACGGCACATTAGATATCGTTGAACCGAATGTTGCTGATTTGGCTGGTGGTACTGTAACAACCAATACCATCGATGTGATGCCAGAACAAAGTGCCGATGGCGCGACGATCACTCAATTTACGTATGATGGTCAAACTCGAACATTGGATCAAACTGACAATGGTGAGCAGCAATTTAGCTTCACAGAAGGTGAGTTGTTTATCACTCTTGAAGGTGAAGTGCGTTTTGAGCCAAATCGTAATTTAGACCACACAACGAGCGAAGACATCGTGAAGTCGATTGTGGTGACTTCAAGTGACTTCGATAACGATCCCGTGACAGCAACGGTTACGCTGACGATTACCGATGGTGATATCCCAACCATCGATGCCGTGCCAAGCGTTACTCTATCTGAAACTAACCTTAGCGATGGCTCTAGCCCGAGCGGTAGCGCAGTAAGTCAAACCGAGACGATTACTTTCACTAACCAAAGTGATGATGTGACGAGTTTCCGCATTGAACCAACTGAGTTTAATGTCGGTGGTGTACTGAAATCGAATGGGTTTGCGGTCGAGATAAAAGAAGATTCTGCTAATCCGGGCACTTACATAGGCTTTATTACCAACGGTTCGAGCGCTGAAGTCCCCGTGTTTACCATTAGCTTCTCTTCAGCCACGTTAGGTGAATACACTTTCACTCTACTTGAAGCGCTAGACCATGTTGCTGGCCTAGCGAACAATGATCTGAGCTTTGATCTGCCTGTTTATGCGGTAGACAGTGATGGTGATGATTCACTGGTATCGCAGCTTAATGTAACGATTGATGATGATGTTCAAATCATGCAAGGTGGTGCGCTCAATATTACCGAGCCGACCGTCGCTGATTTAGCGGCTGGTACACCGACCACGGCTACTTTTGATGTCATGCCAAACCAAAGTGCTGACGGCGCGACCATCACTCAGTTCACTTATGATGGCGTCGTAAACACCCTCGATCAAAATATTGCAGGCGAACAGCAGTTTATCTTCGCAGAAGGCAAACTGTACATTACCCTCGAAGGTGAAGTTCGCTTTGAGCCTAATCGAGATCTTGACCATACGGCCGGCGATATTGTTAAGTCGATAGTGGTGACCTCAAGCGATTTCGACAAAGACTCAGTCACGTCAACCGTTACGTTAACGATCACCGATGGTGATATTCCAACCATTGATGTTATTCCAACGGTTAGCTTATCTGAAACGAACCTGACGGATGGTTCAGCCCCAAGTGGCAGTGCGGTAAGTCAAACCGAAACCATCACCTTCACTAATCAAAGTGATGATGTGGTCCGCTTCCGCCTTGAACCAACAGAGTTCAATACCAATGATGCACTCACATCGAATGGTTTAGCTGTTGAATTACGTGAAGATCCGCAAGGGTCGGGCAACTACATCGGATTTACAACCAGCTCGTCGAATGCGGTAACCACAGTATTTACGTTGAGTTTTTCTGGGACAACCTTAGGTGAATACACCTTTACCTTAATCGAAGCCTTGGATCATCAAGATGCACGTGGCAACAACGACCTGAGTTTTGATCTGCCTGTGTATGCGGTGGATAGTGACGGCGACGATTCGTTAGTCTCTCAGCTTGGCGTGACTATTGGTGATGATGTGCAGTTGATGCAAGGCGGCACAATAACCAGTCGTGAGCCTGCTGGAGTCGTCGAAACATCGAATACTCTGGACGTGATGCCAAATCAGAGCGCAGATGGAGCAAAAATCACTTCATTTGTGTTTGATGGAAACAGTGCAGAAAGCCTTGATCTCAATGTGAATGGCGAGCAAGAGTTTGTGTTCACTGAAGGTTCTGTATTTATTACCACAGAAGGTGAGATACGATTCGAGCCTGTGCGAAATCAAGATCACACGAGTGGTGATATTACTAAGACGATTGTTGTTACATCTACTGACCTTGATGGTGATATCGTCTCATCTACCGTGACATTGAAGATTACCGATGGTGATCTTCCAACGATCGATTTGGTCCCTGGAATTACGCTCTCAGAAGTGGATCTCGCTGATGGTTCTTCGCCAACCGGCAATCCAGTGGCGATGACTCAAGTTATTACCTATTCAGAGGGTAGTGACGATGTTAGTTATTTCAGAATTGACCCTGCTCAGTTCAATACTTCGGGGGCTTTGAAGTCGAATGGATTAGAGGTTGAGATTAAAGAGCAGCCAGCGAATTCTGGTAATTACATTGGCTTCGTCAAGGACGGTTCTAACGTCGAAACCAACGTCTTCACGATCAGTTTCTCGACAACCAATCTAGGGCAATATACGTTCACACTGCTTGAAGCGTTAGACCATACAGATGGATTACAAAACAATACTCTAAGTTTCGATGTCCCTGTTTTAGCGGTTGATACCGATGGTGATGATTCTGCAATGTCGCCAATGACCGTGGTGATCACCGATGATGTACAAGGCGTTCAAGATGGGGCGTTAAGTATCACTGAGCCTTCACTTGCTGATATAGCAGCAGGTACGCCAACCACGCCAACAATCGACGTTATGCCGACACAGAGTGCTGATGGCGCGAAAGTGACTCAGTTTATCTACGATGGTGGCACGGCTGTTACGTTAGACCCAACTGTGTCTACAGAACAAGTTTTTACCGTAACCGATGGCTTACTGTACATCACGATTGAAGGTGAGGTGCGCTTTGAACCAAGTAGAAATCTAGACCATTCATCTGGCGATATCGTGAGAACGATAGTCGTGACGACCAGTGATTTTGATAACGATACCGATACCGCGGATGTCACGTTGACGATCAAAGACGGAATTGATCCGGTTATCGATGTAGTGCCAGATATTAACCTATCGGAAGTTGGTCTTACTGATGGCTCTATGCCGAGTGGTTCAGCGGTTAGCTCGACACAAACGATCACTTATACCGTGGGTAGTGATGATTTAAGCCACTTTAGAATTGCAACCAACGAGTTCAATCCTGGCGACCTACTCAAATCAAATGGTCTTGTTGTTCAGTTAAAAGAAGATCCTGCTTCACCTGGCGACTACATCGGGTTTACTGATGACGGGGCCGGTAACGTAACTAATGTATTCACCATTGATTTTGATAGCGTTAATAAAGGGCAGTTCACCTTCACTTTGATTGAGGCGTTAGATCACCTTGATGGTGATCTTAATAACAGCCTCAACTTCAACCTGCCTGTTTACGCCGTTGATACCGATGGTGATGATTCGGTTAAACGCGATGTCATGGTAACGATACAAGATGACATTCAACAGATGCAAGATGGCACGTTAAGCATCACAGAGCCAAATACTGGCACACCAACCACTGCTACTGTTGATGTAATGCCTACACCAAGTGCTGATGGGACGACCATTACTCAGTTTACTTTTGGTGGCGGTTCAGCGATCACCTTGGATCAAACTAACAATGGCGAGCAAGAGTTTACCTTCACTGAAGGCTCATTGTTTGTCACGCTAAGCGGTGATGTAAGGTTCGAACCAAACCGAAATCTAGATCATTCTGCGGGCGACATTGTTAAGTCGATTGTGTTTACGTCTTCTGACTTTGATAAAGATACCTTTTCATCAACAGTCACGCTTACGATTGTTGATGGCGATGGACCAACAATCAACGTTGTGCCAAGTGTCAGCTTGTCGGAAAGCTTACTTGCGGATGGTTCGACACCTAGCGGAACGCCTGTCAGTGTGACTCAGACTATCACCTCGCTAGCGAGCAGTGATGACATTGGAAAAATAGTCGTTGAAGCTGGGCTGTTCAATACCAACGGCGTGTTGAAGTCTGATGGCCTTGAATTGAGTTTACGTGAGGAGCCTGCGGGTTCTGGCGACTACATTGCGTTTACGACGGATGGTTCGGGTGGTGAGAAAATCATATTCACCCTAGATTTTGATGATACTAATCCTAGCCAGTATACCTTTACGCTGCTTGAGCGTTTGGATCACGTTGATGGCTTAGGAAGCAACGATCTGAGTTTTGATCTTTCTGTTTACGCGCAAGACACCGATGGCGATATTTCAGCGTCTAAACCGCTTTCAGTAACCATTACCGATGATGTCCAGTTAATGAAGTCTGGTGCGCTTAGCATCACTGAACCAAGCACGGGCACACCTACCACAACGACATTTGATGTGATGCCTGCGCAAAGTGCTGATGGCGCCACCATAACCAAATTTACTTATGGTAGTCAGCCTGAAGAGTCTCTGGTGCAAACCAACACTGGTGAGCAAGAGTTTGTATTTACGGAAGGTTCGTTGTTTATCACGCTTGAAGGTGATGTGCGCTTTGAGCCTAATCGAAACCTGAATCATTCTGGTGGTGATATCGTTAAGACGATTACCGTGACATCAGAAGATAAAGACGGTGATATTGTTACTTCGACCGTGACATTGACGATTTCAGATGGTGCTCCACCGGTAATTGATACTGTACCAACGGTTGCATTGGAAGAAGCGAATCTCGTGGATGGTTCATCTCCGAGCTTACCTGTGAGCCAAACTGAAACCATTGCTTTCACAGCGGGAAGTGATGATGTGAGCTATTTCCGTATTGATACCACTCAGTTCAACACGTCTGGTGATTTGAAATCGGATGGCCTAGTGGTTCAGCTTAAAGAAGATCCAGCCAACAGCGGAACCTATATTGGTTTCGTTGAGAGTGGGGGTGTTCAAACGGATATCTTTACCATCACTTTTAATAGTGTAGTGCTAGGCGAATACACCTTCACTTTGTTGGAAGAGCTCGATCATCTGCCTGTGCAAGGCAACAACGATCAAGTATTCACTCTGCCAGTGATCGCGGTCGACCAAGACAATACCGACTCTGTGATGAAACCTTTGACCGTTACTATCACCGATGATGTGCCTGTCATTACCGATACGACAGCGACCAGCACATTTGTGGTTGATGAAGATGATCTCGGCTCTGCGATTTCTCAAGCAACAGGTGCATTTGTTACCACAGAAGGTGCAGACCAAGTAGAGGTTTACGAACTGCGTAATATCTCTGCGCTTGAAGCGACATTGACCTCTGGAACTGAAGCGATTTCTATTACAGAAGTCACAGGTGCCGCCAACACAACGACCTATCAAGGTACGACGACAAGTGGAACTCCTATCTTCACGCTCGCGCTAGCGAATGACGGCTCTTATACGTTTACGTTGCTAGGTCCTCTAAACCACCCAACAAGCCCGAATTCCAATACCTTAACGATTCCATTTGATGTCGTTGCGGTTGATGGTGACGGTGATGATTCTAACCAATATGTATTGCCAATCGAGGTGCTAGACGATGCGCCAGTAATGAGTGCGCCGACGGGTGAAACGGTTGTCGATGAAGACGATCTTACTGGTATTGGTTCCGATCAATCTGAAGACACCATTATTAATGGCCTGTTCACTGTCGATGAAGGCGCGGATGGTGTTGTGAAGTATGAACTGGTTGATGAAGATTTGGTTCTGACTGGCTTAACCTCCAACGGAGAAAGTTTAGAGTGGCTTGCTGTTTCACAAAGCGGCACAACATTTACTTACGTTGCTCAAACTGCAACGAGTAATGAAGCTGTGTTTGAGATTATTTTCGATACCTCGGATAACAGCTATCAGTTTGAATTGTTTAAACCACTTAAGCACCCTGATGGCGCGAATGAAAACGCAATTGACCTTAACTTTTCTGTTGTTGCAGAAGATTTTGATCAAGACCAATCAAACGCGATCGATTTGAAAATCACGGTGACTGATGATGTTCCATTGGTGACAACTCAATCGATCACACGAATTGAAGGCCAGGGCTATGGTAATTCCAAAGTTGACATGTTTGCTAATGCGACGGATGTCGGCGCGGATGGCGCGGTACTGAGTCGAATTGAGGGCATTACCAGTAATGGTGCAGATATTGTTTTCCGTACAGGAAACAGCGGGCCGTACAGCAGCAGTTTCGATTTAAATAGCGGTAGTCAACAAGTACGAGTGTACGAACAAACCGACGATGGTAGTGGTGGCGTGGACACCCGTGAGCTAGGGCGTTTGCGTATCAACTCAAATGGCGAGGTTGAATTTAGAGCTAACGGCTATCTCGATCATGACGGCCTAGACACCATCGATTTTTCGATTAATGTGATTGCGACGGATGGCGATTTAGATACCTCTGAAACACCGTTAGATATAACGATTACTGATAGGGACTCTACAAGAATCGCTCTGAAAGTGACGACCTTCGAGGATGCGGGTAGAGACTCAACCATACCTTATGCAACAGGCGATGAGCCGGCTCTTGAGAATATTCAAGATAACCAAAATGGTTTGCCTAATGCGCCAGCTCAAGTTGCGCTGCAAGTTAGTCTGTATGACCAAGATAACGCTGAATCTATTGGCCAGTTGACGATTAAAAGCCCGAACGGAGGTGATAGTCATCAAGGTACTTTTTATTACTTTGATGGTGCTGACTACATTGAATTAGTGCCTGAGTCAAATGGGAGCATTATATTTGGTCCTCCTCAACTCGAACAAAGCTTTGCTCCAAATCCGAATGAGCCAAGACAAACTATTGCGACGATAGACAACTTGTTCTTTGTTCCGGACCAACACGCTAGTTCGGATGAAACTGGTGGGCGCGTTCGTTATGAGCTAGAAATTGAGAAAAATGGCAATACGGATCACACCGTTAACTCAAACTTCAGAATCGAGATTGAAGCGGTAGCGGATATTGCAACGTGGGATGACGCCAACAGTACTTATCAGTATCAAGTGAATGAAGATGAAGACAATGTTACGTTGCAGCTGAATGCTGAATCGCAAGATAACAGTAATACTGAGACGATTACCTATGAACTTGAAGCGATTCAGGGTGATGGGAAGTTTGAGTTACTTGATCAAAATGGCAATGTGTTAACGCCTGTTAATGGTGTTTATATCATCGCATCTGCTGATATCAATAGCACAGTCGTTAACCCAATCGACAACTTCTCTGGACAAATTGAGTTCAAAGCGACGGCAATTACGGAAGAGACGCTTAACCCATACGATGACTCAGCGAACGGCGGGTTAGACAAAACGACCGCTCGCTCTGTTGAGCAAAATATTATCATTGATGTGACTGCCGACGCGGATCCTGGTTCATTCAGTGTTAACAGGATTCGTATTAACGAAGACAATATTGATGACCCAGACTACCTAGGTCCTCTGGACAACAAAGATGCCTTCACGCTAGACGAAGTCATCACAATGAACGGCTCAGTGGACACTGATGGTTCAGAAGAGCTATTTGTTCGTATCAGTAATATTACCGAAGGGGCGGTGCTTTATTTCCTTGGAACTACGACCCCAGTTCCTACAATCACCATTAACGGTATTGATTATCAGGAAGTGGCGTATTCCGATCTCGCCAACGTAGAGATTGTTCCGACTAAACACAGCAATGTCGATTTTACTTTTGATGTAACCGGTGTGGTTAAAGACACTGCGAACCTCTCTACTGGTGCACAAGTTGATGAAGAAATCCTAGGAACTAAAACGGTTAACGTTGAGGTTAAAGGGGTTGCAGATATTCCTTATGGCGGTACAAACGGTTCGGCTTGGACAGCAATCACCGATGGCACAACACCTGGTGTTCAAACCACGATCCAAGAGAGCCAGAATGGAGACAGCTACGCCGAGCTTGATTTCACCGTGTTGTCGGGAGAGAGAAGACCTGATCCTGCAGCAGTAGATCAAACCCCATTACCTGACGATGGTTCAGAATCCATAACCGTTATCCTCTCGGGTATTCCTGATGGCGTTATTCTGGAAGACGGTGACGGTACCATTATTGACCTTAACTTTGTCGGTTACGAAACCGGTCCGGGTGGTAGCCCCGATCTTTCTAAACCTATCTACGAAGCGAACATCACTGACGCAGTTAAAACCTCAGGAATCCGCATCAGACCTGTCGATTCTTCAACAGAGAACATTCACATTCAGGGTAAAGTGATCGTGACTGAGAATGACGGTCATACGCTTACGTTTGACCAAGAAGTGCGAGTGTTGGTCGAACCTAGAATCGATACCTCAGCGACGTACAGCACAGTCACTAATGGCGATGAAGATACGGCGATCAGTATTGATTGGCACCCAGAGGGTACTGATTATATTGATGATGATGAGCATTTCACTTCTATTGTGATCAGTGCCATTCCGACAGATGTTGAAAGTGTTGTGGTTAATGGCGATGTAACTTGGGTTTACGATGCTTCAGCAGGCACTTTAACCATTACGCCGAAGAGTGGACAGACGGCAGAAGAGTTTACTCAAATTGCACTGAACAATAATTTTATTCAGATCACACCTGAACAAGACTCGAGCACCGACTTTACGCTTAATACGGTTGTCATGATCGAAGAGCGAGATCATGAGTATGTTGATGCGACTGATCCTGGTCAGGGCATCGCTACCGCGACAATCACGGGCTCGATTGATGTTATCGTACGTCCAGTCGTTGAGCCGAAAGACGCTAGCAACAAGCTTATCGTCGATGATGTGCTGGGTACTGGAGCACTAGCAACCGTAGTTGCTGATGCAAACACTGGCGTGCTTAAGTTCACAACCAACAGCGATAATACATCGGTTACGGATGAGTTCGTCATTCGATATCAAGAAACAGATGCTTCGTCCGCTATCGAAGAAGTTGACCAGTTAGTTATTGAATTAACAAACGTGGACGGTTCGGAGCTATCAGATGCTGTACTCAATCAACTGCTCGTTATTGGCGCTGCTTATGAAGGCAATGGGCGCTGGGTTGTAACGAATGAAGACATATTTAGCATCAGTGCATCGAACGGCCTTGTTCTTCCTTCAGGAAACAGCGGGGCAGGAGGGTTCAATGACATCAAGATGGATATCTTTAGCACGGTAATAGACCGAGGTGATGGTGCTGAGGTTGAGTCATCTACGGCCGCTCGTAGGGACGGAGAAGTCACTCTGTCATTCCCTCAAGTGGTGGCTGGGAGTACTAAGGTTGCAGCCGATATTGATATAACACCAGACAGTGTTGTTGATGCGATTGAGGACACCCAGTTAGATCTAGGTACGGCATTGAATGGTTTAATTACTTTCTCGGGCGAAGATGACTCAACTGATCAAGTGACCATCATTATTGATGACAGTGTGACCATTAATCCAGGAGCGGTGAACGAAGTCACCTTCCCAATTAGTTTATCGGGAAGCAGCGACCTAGACTTTGTTAATGGCAAATATGTATTCCAGACTACCGTCGATCAAGGGGTCTCGACCGACCTCTCTGGACTACTGCTTAACTTACCAGCCGACTACTCCGGCGACTTTAGGTTGCCGTTGACGATAGTAACTAAAGACGTATTGTCGGGGGATGAGAAAACTCTAGTGACAGAAGTAGTCATTAAAGTTGCTCCTGATGTTGAAGGTAACCCAGATATTGACGTTACTGTCGTTGGTTCGCTTGACGATTCGTTTAACCCTGTCGATACCGACGGTCAAGCAGGGCAAGATCCAGTCGGCTACGAAGATACCTATATCCAACTTGATTTCAGCTCGACCATTGATGACCAAGTAAGCGGAGTTGAAGGTGGTGACGAAAAATTCACCTCTATCACACTGACGTTAAATGACACGAGTGTTGGGGCTTTCTATACCAGCGCAGGGGTATCGCTTGGCACATCGGTGACCTTTAATGAAGCTGAGATTAATGCAGGCGCGTTGGATAATGTACTATTCCGACCGGCGTTAAATTACCCAACAGATAATGACGTAAATCAGGTGCAAGTGAATGTCAGCGGGACGATTACCGATACTGCTACATACAATGATGCAGCTTCGCCAACTGGCAGCGCGACTGATACCGATACTTTCTCTACCAATGTCAGTTTTGAAGTCGTTCCTGTGGTGGATGACGTGTCTGTCACTGGCCCGGGTAGCGATCCTGATGTTATCGAGATTACGGGTACTGAGGACCAGCTGATTTCTTTGTCGGGCACAGGGCCTGTATCGATTGCACTGACTGACCTTGATGGCTCAGAACAGTTTGTGTCGATTAAGTTTACAGATGTACCTGATGGCTTCCAGATGCGTGCAGATGCTGGTTCGGCATACACGGTGAAGAATAATGGTGGTGGTGAGTGGAGTGTTCAACTACCTCAAGCATCAGGGTTATCGTTCGACTTGAGTGAGATTTCGATTTTACCGCCTAAGGACTTCAGTGGTACGGCTGAATTTGGTGTTGCCGTATTTACTCAAGAATCTTTGTTGGGTGTGCCTACTGCAGCATCAAATCTGCCAAGCTTTAAGCTGCATGTGGTACCTGTGGGTGATGATGTTGATACTAATCCAACAGATTCTGTGACAGGTAACGAAGGTCAAAACATTGATATCGAAATCAATGCGACGATTTTGGATAAAGAGCTATCTGCAACGGGCAACGGCACTTATACCGAGAATGCACCAGAGACACTTCGAGTAGAAGTTGCGGGCGTTCCTCAAGATGCCTCTATCTATTATCCAGACGGCACAACCTTGGCTAGTTATGATCCAGTTACGCAGCTTTGGACACTTGATGTTCCTGCACAGTCGCTCGATAAGATCGTATTCAATTCAGGTGAACACAATAGCGATACGGGTAATGTATTAGGCATTAATGGCCCGCTGCAGATTACCGTTCGCTCTGTGGATACTGACGCTGATAACACCGAATATTTGGGGACGCCAACCAGCTTCGATGTTGAGCTGGTGATTGATCCTATTAACGATCAACCGATCTTTGTGAACGTAACGAATATTGAAACATCGGAAGACATTAGTGTTGCTATCGACAACTTTAGTATCTACGACGTTGATGCTAACTTTGATAATCCAGACGCTCCGTATGTTCTTACGTTGCAAGTCGATCAAACACTTCCGGGAGCGCAAGGTGTGTTTGAGTTTACGAGCTCACCTGACGTGACGTTTGTATTGCAACCTGGTGGCTCATTGGTGATTACCGGTAAAGAAGCCGACATCAATACCGCATTGACTAATGGAGCCGTGACTTTCAAACCAGACCCAGACCAGAACTATCTCAACCAGAGTGGTTTAGTCACGATTAATGCAACACTCGATGACGGCGGTAATAATGGCTTGATTGATGCGGGTGATCCGAATACAGCACAGACCAACCAAACTACTTTCACCATTAAAGTAACGGAAGTGAATGACGCTCCTGTGGCAACTGATGTTGATTTAGGTTCGATTGCTGAAGATGGTCAAATAGTGATTGTGGAAGGAGACTTGATTTCAGTAAGTTCTGACATTGAAAACCATAACCTGACGGTTACGGGTGTAACCCTGACTCAAGGACAAGGCCAATTAACGCGCTTTGAAAACGCAGGTGGCGCCGATAACGCGGCGATTACCGGACCATTCTGGCTGTTCGTTGCAGATAATGATTTCAACGGTGATGTGAAATTCAACTATTCCATTATCGATGATGGCACAACCAATGGTGTGGATGATTTCTTGACCGATAGCGCTGAAATTAGCCTCATCGTAACGGAAGTGAATGATGCACCTGTCGCGACAGACGTTGATTTAGGTTCGATTGCAGAAGATGGTCAAATCGTCATTGTTGAAGGGGATTTAATTGCAGCAAGCTCTGACCCAGAAAACCACAACTTAACAGTAACTGGTGTAACTCTGACTCAGGGACAAGGCCAACTAACCCGCTTTGAAAATGCAGGTGGCGCCGATGACGCGGCGATTACCGGACCATTCTGGCTATTTGTAGCGGACAACGACTTTAACGGTGACGTTAAATTCAATTACTCAATTACTGATGACGGTACAACTAATGGCGCGGATGACTTCCTAACCGACAGTGCTGAAATTAGTCTTGAAGTAACGGAAGTGAATGACGCTCCTGTAGCAACGGACATCGACTTAGGCAACATCCTTGAAGAAGGTCAGTTGATCATCAAAGAGGGCGATTTAATTGCTGCGACGAGCGATCCGGAAAACGACACGATTACCGTGACTAATCTGGCGCTCGATGAAGGCCAAGGTCAACTACAACGCTTCGAGAACGTAGGTGGTGCTGATGATGCTACGATCACTGGCCCATACTGGGTATTTACGGCAGCTGATGAATACAACGGCAACGTTAAGTTTACCTATACCGTAGAGGATGATGGTACAACCAACGGCGCTAATGACTTCCTAACGGATACAGCGGAGATCACCGCGATTGTCGATGGAGTGAACGATACACCGGTCGTTAATGGTGACAGTGTCACTACGGTTATTGACGAGGATGCTGGTCAACTGTTGAGTGGTATCAATGTCAGTGACCCTGATTATGTAGATACATTTTCTGATGATCTGATGACCGTCACGCTGACGGTGGATTACGGTACATTGAATGTATCACTTCCAGCAGTGACGACGGTTGTTGTTAACGGCAACAACACGGGTTCAGTCATCTTAGTGGGGACATTGAGTGACCTGAATGCGTTGATTGATACGCCAACCAGTCCAAATGGTGTTTTCCTTGATGCGAGCCTGTCTCCAACCAATAGCATTGGATTAGAAGTTGTTGCCAAAGACAGCGGCAACCCTTCAGGTATTGCGATAGAGACAGCACCTGTGGTTTACAACATCGCGGTGACGCCAGTGGCGAATGCACCAACCCTGTCTATCGATAGTGCGACTAACTACGTGAGAAACATTACTGCGAGTCAGTCTGTGAGTGCGAGTGGCATTCCTTTAGTTGGGATTATCGCAGCCTTAACGGACATTACAGAAGAGCTAACGCTGCATATCAGTGATGTACCTGCTGGCGCTCAAATCACCAGTGCTGCGGGTTCTGTGACGGATCTTGGCGGTGGTGTTTGGGTAGCAACGGCAGATGCAATTGAAAGCTTGCAAGCGGTTGGGCTTTCTCAAACTCCAGGTAACTACACACTGAAAGTCGAGGCGGTTTCTGAAGAGACTGACAACAACGATACAGCAACCTCTGCATCGATTGACCTTAACTTGAACATTGTGTCTAACGCAGTTGATATTAACTTGGCTTCGGAAACCGATGATGTTCAGTTACTGGCTGGTGCTAATGCGACTGACTTAACGGGTGGTTCAGGGAATGATCGACTTGAAGGTGGCGCAGGTGACGATACGCTTGTTGGCGGTGACGGTAACGACACCCTGATTGGCGGCGGAGGCTCAGACATTCTGACTGGTGGTGATGGTATGGACTCGTTCGTATGGCTTAACATCGAAGATGGTGTTGAAGATACGATTACCGACTTTGATTTGTCGGAAGGGGACAGCATTGACTTGAGAGAAGTGTTGCCGGAGCTTAAAAATACATCTCCAGACATGACCGCGTTGCTAAAACAGATAGACGCGAAAGTGGACGGGGATGATATTGAGCTTACGATCAACCCGGATGGCTTAGGTACTACGGAACAGGTGATTGTGGTTGAAGACCTTGCGCCAAAGCTAACCTTAAGTAGCACCATGCCTTCGGATATTTTGGATGCGTTAGTGCAACAAAATGTCATCACTCACGGTTAACGCTAAATTGGAGGCTAGCTATTAGAATCTAACGATTAAACTAAAAGCGAACCATTAAACCATAACGAAAGAGGCCAGCATTGCTGGCCTCTTTTTTGTTACGGTATAAATTGAAAAGAGTTACTTAAGGGAGTTGTGGATCAGGAACTCTTCTTCAACACCTTTCAATTTCATCTCATCCATAATGAAGTTCACCGTGTTCAACAAACGTTGTTCACCTTTAGGAATCAGATAGCCGAACTGACTGTTGGTGAATGGAGTTTCGCAGCGTGCCGCTTCAAGACGTTCATCAGTTACTTGATAGAATAGACCTTCAGGCGTTTCTGTTACCATCACATCAACTTTGCCTTCTGCTACTGCTTTCGGTACGTCGAGATTGTTCTCGTAGCGTGTGAAGCTTGCATTCTGCAAGTTCGCGTCGGCAAAGATCTCGTTAGTACCGCCAATGTTCACGCCCACACGAACAGAAGAGAGGTTCACTTTCTCAATGCTGTCGTACTGTTCTGCGGTGCCTTTTGCAACCAAGAAACACTTACCAAAGGTCATGTAGCCTTGAGTTTGTTCCGCGTTTAACTGACGCTGCATTTTACGTGTAATGCCGCCCATTGCGATGTCGTACTTATCGTCGTCTAGATCGGCCAGTAGATCTTTCCATGTGGTACGAACAATCTTCAATTCAACGCCTAATTGTTCCGCGATGTGCTGTGCAACGTCGATATCGTAGCCAGAGTAGCTTTTACCATCGAAGTAAGAGAAAGGCTTGTAGTCACCTGTGGTGCCCACACGCAGAGTACCTGATTTTTGAATGTCTTCTAGCTGGTCAGCGTGTGCGACACCAGAAAGTGCCAGAGCAATGGAAGCAAGTAATAGTGATGTTTTTTTCATTGTAATTGTCTGTTGTGTTTGTGTTGTCATTCAAAGTAACAGAAACAATCAGAGAAAGAGATCAAACCATTGGAAAGGTTGGAAAAGAAGATGAAACGAGGGCAGGAGATAGGTATTTCTATGGTTTGTGAGCATTGATCGAGGTGCGTTTCATATTCCGTTTTGATAAACCGAAGACAAACAAAAAGCCCATGTTATCGAATAACATGGGCTTCATTTTGGTTTAACTTGTTAGCTGCTTATTTAGCTATTTAGCAACTGACTCGTTGTTCATCTTAGCCGGAGCTTTAGATGCGTTAACCAATAGGATACCAACGGTTAGTACCATTGAACCACATAGTAGGAACAACAAGCGTCCTGTTGGTTCGTTTGGAATCAGAGCCATTGCTAGGATACCGAAACCTGCTGTGCTGATAAGCTTACCAAGCATTGAACGCTGTTTAGTATCTAGGTTTTGTTGCTCTTCACCTTCCGCTACAAGCGGCGTGTTCCAGTTAGTGAATAGTTGGTCAACTTCTTTCTCACGCTCTGGCGATAGGCCTTTGTAGAAGCGAGAAGTCATGATGAAGTAACCACCAGTAAACACTACGTGAGCAGCTAGGCTAAGACCCACTTTCAAGTCGCTCCATTCACGGCCAGTAAGCGCTGTTTCTAGACCAAATAGGTGCTCGATGTCTTCTGCTTGAAGCGAGATACCGAAGATGTAAGAAACGAAGCCACCAACGATTAGCGTAGACCAACCAGACCAGTCAGGCGTCTTACGAATCCACATACCAAGTAGTACAGGGATAAGCATTGGGAAGCCAATTAACGCACCTACGTTCATTACGATATCGAACAAGCTTAAGTGACGCAGAGAGTTAATGAACAAGCCAATCGCGATGATGATAATACCCATCATGATAGTGGTTAGCTTGCTGACAATAACCAGCTCTTTCTGAGTCGCGTTTTGACGAAGAATCGGGCTGTAGAAGTTCATTACAAAGATGCCAGCGTTACGGTTCAGACCTGAATCCATAGAAGACATTGTCGCAGCGAACATTGCTGACATAAGAAGACCAACCATACCTGCTGGCATTACGTTCTGTACGAATGCTAGGTAAGCAGCATCACCGGCTTTGTCGCCCATTGATGTGTATTGCTCAGCGAACTCAGGCATGAATGCACTAACGTACCAAGGTGGTAGGAACCAAATTAGTGGACCAATAACCATAAGGATACATGCTAGGCCTGCCGCTTTACGTGCGTTTTCACTGTCTTTTGCACATAGGTAACGGTATGCGTTGATGCTGTTGTTCATTACACCGAACTGCTTCACGAAGATGAATACAACCCAAAGGATGAAGATGCTCATGTAGTTTAGGTTGTTACCTAACATGAAGTCGCCGTCGAAGTTAGCAACAATGTTAGTTAAGCCGCCACCGTGGAAGTAAGCTGCTACCGCACAAGTGATTGTCACGGCCATGATTACAAGCATTTGCATGAAGTCAGAAGCAACAACCGCCCAAGAGCCGCCGGTTACTGCCATCAATACTAGAACCATACCCGTTACCACAATGGTAGCTTCCATTGGGATGTTGAATACCGCTGCTACAAAGATAGCTAGACCGTTTAGCCAGATACCTGCAGAGATAAGGCTGTCCGGCATACCTGCCCATGTGAAGAACTGTTCAGACGTTTTACCAAAGCGCTGACGAATAGCTTCGATCGCCGTTACCACACGAAGTTGGCGGAACTTTGGAGCGAAGTACATATAGTTCATGAAGTAGCCAAAAGCATTGGCTAAGAATAGGATTACAATAACGAAACCGTCATTGAATGCGCGTCCTGCGGCACCTGTAAACGTCCATGCTGAAAATTGTGTCATGAAGGCAGTTGCACCAACCATCCACCACAACATTTTGCCGCCCCCTCTGAAGTAATCACTTGTAGAGGTGGTGAACTTACGGAACATCCAACCAATCGCGATTAAAAAGAAGAAGTAGGCGAGAACAACAAAAGTATCAATAGTCATCTTTTCAGCCTTTTAAATATCATAATTAACTGGGCTTAGATTAACGCGTCTCAAGGTTTATTTGTACTACAATATGTCTTTAGTATGATCTAGGTCGCATTGATTTTTCGGCCTCTAACACGTGGTTATATAAGTATTTGTTTTAATTGAATTTAAATGTGAGTGTATTTTGTTTGAGATCTAAAATAAATTGAGGGTTAAATGTTTATATGTATTACAATATAAACAAAAGCGCTTACTTTGCCGTATCTATAAGATTTTAATTATAACCGTAACAAATGTGCTACAAATTGGTGTGTTGTGCGACGACATTCACGTTAATTTGGAACTCTATACTGAAAAATTCTGTATTGGGATTTCAAGTGTAGCTCATTGTTTTCACTTCGCTATTTTGTATTTGTCTGCGGCTCTGTAGCCTTTCTATGCTATTTATTCATTTTTTCGTGCCATAGAGGTGCATATTTGGAATTTTTGTCACTGAGTGGGCGTTAAACTGGACGGACGGGACACATTTTGCGGTGCACTTTGTCTATTGTGACCTTCATTAGATGCCACGAGAGATGTTTGATGACGTATCGAAAAGGAACATTGCTGGGTAAGGGGCTGGATAAGAAGCTGGATAGGCGATAGGGGGCACCAGTAACGCTTCGTTAGATGCGTGCTGAAGTCGATTGAAAGCTTACATTACTTGTTATTGCCTGTCTTAGTCGCGGAGCTGGACGAGCCCATAGAGAGAAAGGCGATAAGGTGTGGGGGAAACATAATGTTGATTGAGCGTGTTTTACGGTTAGTCAGCGCAATAAACGCCAGATAACAAAAAGCCCCACCGAGGTGAGGCTTCATCACTCAATCTAAAATAGATTAAGCGTTAACGTGATCAACTGCGTCACGAACCAGCTTGCCTAGTTCGTCCCACTTACCTTCGTCGATAAGGTTAGTTGGAACCATCCAAGTACCGCCACACGCAAGTACAGAAGGGATCGATAGGTATTCATCAACATTCTTCAAGCTTACGCCACCAGTAGGCATAAATTTAACAGGGTAAACCGCTGTTAGTGCTTTAAGCATACCAGTACCGCCAGAAGGCTCAGCAGGGAAGAACTTCAACGTGCGAAGGCCCATTTCCATTGCTTGTTCAACTAGGCTTGGGTTGTTAACACCCGGTACGATTGCAACGCCTTTATCGATACAGTATTGAACAGTGCGCGGGTTGAAACCTGGGCTTACGATGAAATCAACGCCAGCTTCGATAGATGCGTCAACTTGCTCGTTAGTCAGTACAGTACCTGAACCAATTAGCATGTCTGGGAATTCTTTACGCATGATGCGAATCGCTTCGATTGCACATTCTGTACGTAGCGTGATTTCTGCACATGGCATGCCGTTTTCAACAAGTGCTTTACCTAGAGGGATAGCGTCTTCAGCACGGTTGATAGCGATTACAGGAATTACTTTTAGGTTTGCTAGTTGTTCATTTAATGTCGTCATGAATTCTTTCTCACGTTAAATGTGGGCTTGCTTTCAACTAAGCAAACCCTTGATTAATAGTTAAAGTGCGTAATTATAGAGACAGATCAGGCGTCGCTTCTAGAGGAATGATAGCACCTGGATGCTGAATCACAGTCCCTGCCACAATATGACCTGCTAACGCTGCATCACGTGCATTGCCACCGCTTAAGCGCTTAGCTAGGAAGCCCGCGCTGAACGAGTCGCCAGCCGCTGTAGTATCAACAATGTTGTCTACTGGGTTTGGAGCAACGTACTGAGCGCTTTGGCTTTCAACTACTAAGCAGTCTTTAGCACCACGTTTAATGATGATCTCTTTCACACCAGATTCAGACGTACGTGCAATACACTGTTCAATGCTTTCGTCGCCGTACAACTCTTGCTCGTCATCGAACGTCAGTAGAGCCGTGTCTGTGTACTTAAGCATCTTCAAGTACCAAGAAATCGCTTCTTGTTGGCTTTCCCAAAGTTTTGGACGGAAGTTATTATCGAAGAATACTTGGCCGCCTTGAGCTTTAAATTTGTCTAAGAAGTTGAATAGCTGTGTGCGTCCATTCTCTGTCAAGATAGCAAGCGTAATACCACTTAGGTAAACCGCATCAAAAGAGAATAACTTGTCAAGTAGAGCAGGTGTGTCTTCCTGGTCAAACATGAATTTTGCTGCAGCATCATTACGCCAGTAGTGGAAACTGCGTTCACCAGTTTCATCGGTCTCGATGTAGTAAAGCCCTGGTTGTTTGTGATCAAGCTGAGCAATTAAGCTAGTGTCGATACCTTCCGCTTGCCACTTTTCTAACATGTCGGTACTGAATGGGTCAGTGCCTAGTGCTGTTACGTAGCTCGTGTTGATATCTTGCTCTTTTGTTAAGCGAGACAAGTAAAGTGCAGTATTTAGTGTGTCGCCACCGAAACTTTGCTTAAGCCCGTCTTGTTTCTTTTGTAGCTCAACCATGCACTCGCCAATGACCGCGATGTTTAATGATTTCATATGCTTACCTTAGCAACTGAGGTTGCGCTGTTTATTATTTTAGGAAATCTTCACGCGCAGGGTTGAAGATATCAAGAAGGATGCTGTCTTGCTCTAGTGCAACTGCACCGTGCATCATGTGTTTACGAGCGAAGTAAGCATCGCCTTCTTTAAGGACTTTCTTTTCGCCTTCAATCTCAGCTTCGAAGCTACCACGAACTACGTAACCGATTTGGTCATGGATTTCGTGAGTATGAGGGTGGCCAATCGCGCCCTTATCAAAACATAGGTGTACTGCCATTAGATCGTCAGTGTAAGCAACGATTTTACGCTTAATGCCGCCACCAAGTTCTTCCCATGGGTTTTCATCTAGGATAAAGAAAGAGTTCATTGTGTATCTCCTAATCTGTTTAAATCTTTTAAGTGTTACTTAACTTGCATCCATCATAAGGGAATGAGCCTAATTGTAATACAATATATCTAAATTTGTGTGATATCGATCAAGCGATACTTTATATAGCGTAAATAAATCAACAACTTAATAAATGGCTAATATTTACCATTAGCCAGCTACATCAATGACTTATGGCTAATTATGTGACTATACTCATCATTTAGCGACGAATAGGTATAATTAAAGCTCATATTGTATTACTTTATATGGAGTTTGAAAATTTAATCAAAGTTTAAGCAGATAAACTCTTTATTGAGGGTGACAAAGAATATGACGACTAAACCAGTATTGTTGACTGAAGCAGAAATCGAGCAGCTTCATCTTGAAGTGGGCCGTTCTAGCTTAATGGGCAAAACCATTGCAGCGAACGCGAAAGATCTAGAAGCATTCATGCGTTTACCTATTGATGTCCCAGGTCATGGTGAAGCTGGGGGTTACGAACATAACCGCCATAAGCAAAATTACACGTACATGAATCTAGCTGGTCGCATGTTCTTGATCACTAAAGAGCAAAAATACGCTGACTTTGTTACTGAATTACTAGAAGAGTACGCAGACAAATACCTAACGTTTGATTACCACGTACAGAAAAACACTAACCCTACAGGTCGTTTGTTCCACCAAATCCTGAACGAACACTGCTGGTTAATGTTCTCAAGCTTAGCTTACTCTTGTGTTGCTTCAACCCTGACACAAGAACAACGCGACAATATTGAGTCTCGTATTTTCGAACCAATGCTAGAAATGTTCACGGTTAAATACGCACACGACTTCGACCGAATTCACAATCACGGTATTTGGGCAGTAGCGGCTGTCGGTATTTGTGGTCTTGCTCTTGGCAAGCGTGAGTACCTTGAAATGTCGGTGTACGGCATTGACCGTAACGACACTGGCGGCTTCCTAGCGCAAGTTTCTCAGCTGTTTGCACCGTCTGGCTACTACATGGAAGGTCCTTACTACCACCGTTATGCGATTCGTCCAACGTGTGTGTTCGCTGAAGTGATTCACCGTCATATGCCTGAAGTGGATATCTACAACTACAAAGGCGGCGTGATTGGTAACACAGTACAAGCGATGCTTGCGACGGCTTACCCGAACGGCGAATTCCCAGCTCTGAACGATGCATCTCGCACAATGGGTATTACAGACATGGGTGTTCAGGTTGCAGTGAGCGTTTACAGCAAACATTACTCATCTGAAAACGGCGTTGACCAAAACATTCTTGGTATGGCGAAGATTCAAGACGCAGTTTGGATGCACCCATGTGGTCTTGAGCTATCTAAAGCTTATGAAGCGGCGTCTGCTGAGCAAGAAATCGGCATGCCTTTCTGGCCAAGTGTTGAATTGAACGAAGGCCCTCAAGGTCACAACGGCGCGCAAGGCTTTATCCGTATGCAGGATAAGAAAGGCGACGTTTCTCAGTTAGTGATGAACTACGGTCAACACGGCATGGGTCACGGCAACTTCGATACGCTGGGTATTTCTTTCTTCAACCGCGGTCAAGAAGTGCTACGTGAATACGGTTTCTGTCGTTGGGTTAACGTGGAGCCAAAATTTGGCGGCCGCTACCTAGACGAAAACAAATCTTACGCTCGTCAAACGATTGCTCACAACGCAGTAACGATTGATGAAAAATGCCAGAACAACTTTGATGTTGAACGTGCAGACGCAGTACACGGCTTACCACACTTCTTCAAAGTAGAAGACGAGCAAATCAACGGCATGAGTGCGTTTGCTAACGATCACTACCAAGGTTTTGACATGCAACGCAGCGTGTTCATGCTAAATCTTGAAGAGTTGGAATCTCCGCTACTATTGGATCTTTACCGCTTAGATTCTGAGAAAGGTGGCGAAGGCGAACACCAATACGATTACTCGCACCAATATGCCGGTCAGATTGTTCGTACTAACTTTGAATACCAAGCGAATAAAGAGTTGAACACGCTGGGTAGTGACTTCGGTTACCAACACCTATGGAACGTAGCAAGCGGTGATGTGAATGGCACAGCACTTGTGAGCTGGCTACAAAACAACACCTACTACACATGGTTAGGTGCAACGTCTAACGATAATGCTGAAGTTATCTTTACTCGCACTGGCGCGAATGACCCAAGCTTCAACCTACGCTCAGAGCCTGCTTTCATTCTACGTAGCAAGGGCGAAACAACACTGTTCGCTTCTGTTCTTGAAACGCACGGTTACTTCAACGAAGAGTTCGAGCAATCAGTCAATGCTCGCGGCGTTGTGAAAGACATCAAGGTTGTCGCGCATACAAATGTAGGTTCAGTCGTCGAAATCAGCACAGAAAAATCAAATGTGACCGTGATGATCAGCAACCAACTTGGTGCGACTGACAACACTGAACACAAGGTAGAACTGAACGGCAAAGTATACAGCTGGACAGGCTTCTACTCAGTAGAGACAACTTTACAAGAAACAAATTCAGAAGAACTTAGCACTGCAAAGCAGGGGAAATAATAATGAGCTATCAACCACTTTTACTTAACTTTGATGAAGCAGCAGAGCTTCGTAAAGAACTTGGCAAGGATAGCCTTTTAGGTAACGCACTGACTCGTGACATTAAACAAACTGACGCGTACATGGCAGAAGTTGGCATCGAAGTACCAGGTCACGGTGAAGGCGGCGGTTACGAGCACAACCGTCACAAGCAAAACTACATCCATATGGATCTAGCGGGCCGTTTGTTCCTTATCACTGAGGAAACTAAGTACCGTGATTACATCGTTGATATGCTAACAGCGTACGCGACGGTATACCCAACACTTGAAAGCAACGTAAGCCGTGACTCTAACCCTCCGGGTAAGCTGTTCCACCAAACGTTGAACGAGAACATGTGGATGCTTTACGCTTCTTGTGCGTACAGCTGTATTTACCACACCATTTCTGAAGAGCAAAAGCGTCTTATCGAAGACGATCTTCTTAAGCAAATGATCGAAATGTTCGTTGTGACTTACGCACACGACTTCGATATCGTACACAACCACGGCTTATGGGCTGTGGCAGCGGTAGGTATCTGTGGTTACGCAATCAACGATCAAGAGTCTGTAGACAAAGCGCTTTACGGCCTGAAACTAGACAAAGTAAGCGGCGGTTTCTTAGCACAACTTGACCAACTGTTTTCGCCAGACGGCTACTACATGGAAGGTCCTTACTATCACCGTTTCTCTCTGCGTCCAATCTACCTGTTCGCAGAAGCGATTGAACGTCGTCAGCCAGAAATCGGTATTTACGAATTTAACGATTCAGTGATCAAGACAACGTCTTACTCAGTATTCAAAACAGCATTCCCAGACGGTACATTGCCTGCTCTGAACGATTCATCGAAGACGATTTCTATCAACGATGAAGGGGTTATCATGGCGACGTCTGTGTGTTACCACCGTTACGAGCAGACTGAAACTCTGCTTGGTATGGCTGATCACCAAAAAAATGTTTGGGTTCATGCTTCTGGTAAAACACTGTCTGACGCGGTTGATGCAGCAGACGACATCAAACCATTCAACTGGGGTAGCCTGTTTGTAACAGACGGGCCTGAAGGCGAAAAAGGCGGCGTAAGCATCCTTCGTCACCGTGATGTGCAAGACGACGACACAATGGCGTTGATCTGGTTTGGTCAGCACGGTTCAGACCACCAGTACCATTCTGCGCTAGACCATGGTCACTACGATGGCTTGCACCTAAGCGTATTCAACCGTGGCCACGAAGTGCTGCACGATTACGGCTTCGGTCGTTGGGTAAACGTTGAGCCTAAGTTTGGCGGTCGTTACATCCCGGAGAACAAGTCTTACTGTAAGCAGACGGTTGCTCACAACACAGTAACGGTTGATCAGAAAACGCAGAACAACTTCAACACAGCATTGGCTGAGTCTAAGTTTGGTCAGAAGCACTTCTTCGTAGCAGACGACCAGTCGCTACAAGGTATGAGCGGCACAATTTCTGAGTACTACACTGGCGTAGACATGCAACGCAGCGTGATTCTTGCTGAACTACCTGAGTTCGAAAAACCGCTAGTAATTGATGTGTACCGCATCGAAGCTGACGCTGAGCACCAGTACGACTTACCAGTTCACCACTCGGGTCAAATCATTCGCACTGACTTCGATTACAACATGGAAACAACGCTTAAGCCATTAGGTGAAGACAACGGTTACCAACATCTATGGAACGTGGCTTCAGGCAAAGTGAACGAAGAAGGTTCTCTAGTAAGCTGGCTACATGACAGCAGCTACTACAGCCTAGTAACCAGCGCGAATGCGGGCAGCGAAGTGATTTTTGCTCGCACTGGTGCTAACGATCCAGACTTCAACCTTAAGAGTGAGCCTGCGTTCATCTTACGTCAGTCTGGTCAAAACCACGTGTTTGCTTCTGTACTAGAAACGCATGGTTACTTTAACGAGTCTATCGAAGCCTCTGTAGGCGCTCGTGGTCTAGTTAAATCAGTATCTGTTGTGGGCCATAACAGTGTCGGGACTGTTGTTCGCATTCAGACTACTTCTGGCAACACTTACCACTACGGTATCTCAAACCAAGCTGAAGACACGCAGCAAGCAACTCACACTGTTGAGTTCGCGGGTGAGACATACTCGTGGGAAGGGTCATTTGCTCAACTGTAAATGATCAACACACATACCGTTTAACGATGGTGTGTGCTGATGTGGTGCTTTGCGGGAACGAAGCGCCATATCATGTTCGATTGTAAGGGTGTTCGCATCTAAGTAACTGAACGAAATTAATGTCGATGACAAAGAATATCGGAAATAAGTCAAACCGAGTAACTCGTTGTGAGTTGCTCGGTTTTTTTATGCGTGTAGGACAGAGGCTGATGTAATTTGGGAAGGGGATCTCATTTAATAATCTCTGGCGGTTAATGAATTGCGCTTCTAAAGGTGTACCTTTTTCCTATGGTTTTTCGAGGCTGTGCTGGTGGTTTTCATACCGATACAAAGAGGGTTAGTTTTGAGTACGGATTTATGAGTGATTTAAGATAACGTTTCTCACAGGATGTTTTTTAAATCTCTGATTATAAAAATTTGCAGGTTGTGATTCGTTTGGATTTTACTCAATTGGCTGTAGGTTGAAATACTGTTATAGTAATCCTTAAATAATACATAAACATAACATATAAAATAAGTGAACTTATGGTTAGCACTTTTAATTCAATTTCGGGCTCGAAGCGTAGCCTGCACGTGCAAGTAGCGCGTGAAATCGCTCGTGGAATCTTGTCTGGCGATCTGCCGCAAGGTTCTATTATTCCTGGTGAAATGGCGTTATGTGAACAGTTTGGTATTAGCCGAACGGCACTACGTGAAGCAGTTAAACTATTAACTTCTAAAGGTTTGTTAGAGTCCCGCCCGAAAATCGGTACTCGTGTAGTCGACCGCGCATATTGGAACTTTCTTGATCCTCAGCTGATTGAATGGATGGATGGTCTAACCGACATAGATCAATTCTGTTCTCAGTTTTTAGGCCTTCGCCGTGCGATTGAACCTGAAGCGTGCGCACTGGCGGCTAAATTTGCAACGGCTGAACAACGCATTGAACTTTCAGAAATCTTCCAAAAAATGGTAGAAGTGGATGAGGCTGAAGTATTTGATCAAGAGCGTTGGACAGATATTGATACTCGTTTTCATAGCTTGATCTTTAATGCGACAGGTAATGACTTCTACCTGCCATTCGGCAATATCTTGACTACGATGTTCGTGAACTTCATCGTGCACTCTTCTGAAGAAGGAAGCACGTGTATCAATGAACACCGTAGAATCTATGAAGCAATCATGGCTGGTGATAGTGATAAGGCACGAGTTGTGTCTGCTGCACACTTGCAAGATGCCAACCACCGTCTGGCGACGGCGTAATAGAAATAATCTAGAGCGTAGGTAGATGAGTCACCTCATATAGAGATGAACAGCATTACGCTCGGATAAACGACTTAAAAGGGTATGCCAAGTGCATACCTTTTTTGTTGTCTACCGTTTACGAAAATTGGCTGCTTTCATGTATGAAAAAAGCCAGAGACTGTTGTCTCTGGCTTTGAGTTGTTTCAATATTCTAGCTTAAACAAGCGGCTAATCATGATGTTCGTAAGTTTGCTTTTGTTTCTGCTTTTTCTTCATTTTTAACGTTGAATAAACCGAGAATACAGCTAACACGATAAACGCGAGAGCAATAGGACGCTCATAAAGGAAAGACCAACTGCCATCGTACATCAGCAGTGATTTTCTAAGGTTTGTTTCTGCCATTGGCCCTAAGATGATCGCAAGCAGAATCGGTGAAGAAGGGATATCCAGTTTAGTTAAGATAAAGCCAAGTAGACCGAAACCGATTGCAATACCCACATCAAACATCGAGTTATTAATTGCGTAAGCGCCGACAATTGAAAGGAAGACAATGATTGGAATCATGATGATCTTCGGTACTTCAATGATTCGACAGAAGAAGCGAATACCCAGTAAACCAATCACTAACATCACAAGGTTAGCGACCAACATTGAGCTGAACACGCCATAAACCACTTCGGGGTTTTGGGCGAATAGCAGTGGGCCTGGTGTGAGTCCTTGTACTATAAGTGCACCAAGAAGAACCGCTGCCACGGCATCTCCAGGAACACCTAGTGTTAATAACGGAACTAGCGAGCCACCCGTTACGCCGTTGTTTCCAGATTCAGCGGCTGCAAGGCCACGAACCGAGCCTTTACCAAACTCTTCTGGGTTCTTAGACGAACGTTTTGCTTCGTTGTAACAAACAAATGCAGATATATCAGCACCAGCACCCGGTACCGAGCCGATAGTTGTTCCCATCAAACCACTTTTTATGGCCGTTGGTAGCATTTCTTTGAGATCACTTTTACTTAATAGTTTGTGGTCAAATTTCGGTGCAACGACTTTCTTTTCAGAGAACAGCTTCTCTAGTTGGTTTAATGCCTCAGATAGAGCGAATAAACCAATTAAGACAGGGATGACATTGATTCCGCTGTAAAGATCCATGATGTCAAAAGTAAATCTTGGCACACTGCTGATTGGGTCGAGTCCAACAGTTGAAACCAATAATCCAATGGTTCCCGCAAGTAACCCTTTAAAAATGTTGTTCGAAGAAACACTCGCAATAATCGTTAAACCAAACAGAGCGAGTGCAAAATATTCTGGCGCATTAAAACGCAGTGCAAAGGTCGCTAATTTAGGCGCAATCGCGATGAGGACGATAGTACTTAACAGCCCGCCAATAAATGATGCAACAGCAGAAATACTTAATGCTCTTGCTGCTTGTCCTCTAACAGCCATAGTGTGACCGTCGAGTACACTTGCTGCAGAAGCCGGTGTTCCTGGGGTTTTAAGTAAAATTGCGGCAATTGAGCCACCGTAAATCCCACCAATGTATACACCAATTAACATCACAAGGGCTGAAGTCGGTTCCATGCCAAAGGTAAATGGAAGGAGAATTGCCACGCCCATTGTCGCTGTAAGTCCGGGTAGTGCGCCTAAAATAACGCCGCCCAGTACGCCAAAAACAAGGACAGGAAGCACTGCAAAGCTAACTGCAGTTGCGAGACCATCGATTAGATATTCAAACATATGACCTCCTAAGACCACGTTGCTTCAGGAAGCGCGATGTAGAACACCTCGCCAAATAGATAGTAAACCGCGAACACAAAGACAACGGCGACAACGTAATAGATTGGCTTCTTCACTTTGAAGTAAACGAGGTAGAACATAAATGCAATCAAACTAGCATAAAGGTAGCCAACTACACTGATGAGTAATGCGTAGCCAATAAGAAAAGCAACGCCGAAAATCGACATCTTGCTTATCATCGCTTCTTGTTGTTCAGAGGCACCTTTTAATTTGTGTTGAACGATGAGAACAATACAGATAGCAATTTGGGCAATCACAATCACCATCGGGAAGAATTTTGCATCGACACTTGCATCTTGGTACATCGGACGATCAAATTGAGTGATCAGCGCGAACGCGATTGCGCTAAGGATAATGATGATAGAAGGGAAAACGACGTTTCGGTTTAAGTAAGAGTGAGAGTTAGACATGGAGTTTACCCCTAAAAAGTAAAGCAAGGGAAAGGTACAAACTAGTAACAGAGGCACAACTGATAAAAGCTGTGCCTCTGAACAAAGGTTATTGAATTAATTGAGTCAATGATTTTGTATCTTCTGCAACAAACTCAGTGAAGGCTTTGTCATCAAGATTGTGAATCGTCATTGCACCTTTCGCCATGAAAGTTTTGAACTCTTCACTTGCCATTGCTTCATCAAATGCAGCCCCCAACTTTTCGATTACTGCATCAGGTGTATCTTTTGGAGCACCAATACCGCGCCATGTACCTGTTACTACATCAATGCCTTGCTCTTTCAAAGTAGGAACATCTGGAATGTACTGAATACGTTCTTCAGACATGACACCTAATGCTTTTAGTTGGCCTGAACGAAGTTGAGCGATAGCTTCACCAGGAGTAACCATAGTGACGTCTGTGTGATGGCCTAGTACAGCAGGAATTGCTTCTGATGCACCGTTGTAAGGGATAGCGTTTAATTTAATGCCTTGATCTTTTTCAAGAGACATTAGGTAGAAGTTTGGCGCAGCGGTTGAAGCGAATTTTACGCTGCCTGGTTTTTCTTTGGCTTCCTTAATCAGGTCGTTAATCGTGTTGTATGGGCTATCTGCTGCAACCAATACGACCGCAGGATCTAAGTTAACTAAACGAATGAGTTTAAAGTCGTCAGCGGTATGACGCATCAAACCCATTTGAGGAAGTGAAGCGATTTCACGTGTTACTACTGTTAATGTGTAACCATCCGCACGCTGCTGAGCACCAAAGCTCATCCCAACTGCGCCTGCGCCACCAGTACGGTTCATGATTGAAATATTTTGCCCAAGAATGTCTTTCGCGCTATTTGCAAGAGTACGACCAACGGCATCGGTGCCGCCGCCCGCGCCAAATGGCACAACTAAGCGAATGTTTTTGCTTGGATAGTCAGCTGCAATTGACGTTGCAGAAACAAGTATACCGGCTGCTAGCATAATGGATTTTAATAGTTTACTCATAATAAGTACCTTCTGTTTCTAATTATTAGCGATATGTTTTTGTAGGGTTTTCTGCTTTTTCTGTTTGGTATTCGTGCATTGCTAACTGTTCAATAGCTACCGCTATCCAGCCACTGATCAGCATGTCATACCATTGTTGTACACCACTGCAGGCAACAACCACGTTTCCGTAAACAAACGAACCATAAAACAGTAAGTCTTCGTCACGTAGTGAAGATGGGTGTTGGGAGTGCAGTGTTAGATTGCTTGTCGATTCTCGCCACGCTTGTTGTGCTTTCTTACGGGCAAGGTGATCAAACTTGATTGTCCAGTTGTCAGGAGCTCCTAACGACTCTTCATATAGAATGGCGTCTTCAAAAGAGGCTTCCCAAGGCTTGAGGTGTGGATTCATAACGACAATATGCAGTTCTTTTCTATTCGTTCTTTCAAACAGCTTGTCGATAGAGGGTTTAACGATATCGATAGCGTCTTGAGTGATATCTTTCATTGATCGCATTCCACATGTCCTTACGTTTGGTAGATGAATATAGAATATTGTATGACAATAATTCTTCAATTAACGATGACTTGGAAGCGGGGAGCGATCACAAGTGAAAGTCTTCTAACTAGACTTCGATCTTGTTTTAACCATATTGTTTCGGAAATAGTGTGATTCTGGTCTTTTTTTGAGCTGGGTGTAAATGGACACAGATCCAGTTTTATTTTGGCTGATTTCCTAGATATAAACTCCCCACCATATGCTCGCCGTTCTGTTAATTCATATGGGAGAAAATTTTGGCTTGATAATCGAGCGTCCTATAACACAACGAGTTATATGCGAACATGTCAGCGGCTCACCTGCAAGACGCTAACCACCGTTAAGCTAAACGGGTGTTTCAACTATTATGTGAACCACTTAAACGTCCCGATGAACCATTTATAGGTTCATCAAAACCAGTCAAAAAGGTATACCAAGTGAATGCTTTTTTTGTTTTTAAGAAGTGTGTTGCACCATGTGTAGCACGGTTTTGGTTCACTCCCGATTAACTCTTTCTTAAGGCAATTTTTCTTGTATACGTTTAGCGGTAGTTCTTTTTACCATCGTAATTAAGAGAATATTGCGGCGAGATTTGTGTTTTAGACACTCGATCTCTCCTCAAATAATTATGCACCATCCATGATTTTTCATTTTTTATCTTTTGAATCCATCATCATCTCAACAAGATATGTGGCTTCTATATTGAGTAACTTACGTAGAATTCTAATAGAATTAGCTACTCTCAATTGATATAAAACACTGGTTTATTGTGTGATAAATGAGGGTGATTCAGCTCTGATTTGGCTTTTATTATTTTTGAGAATTTTATATCTATATGTGTTTGGTTGTATTTGTTAATAAGTGTGCAAAGTCTCGCTTTTTTATAAGTCATTGATTTTAATGGGTATGATGTTCTTTGGTCTTGGTTTTTTGAGTTTTCATCTCAAACACCAGTAATTTCCTTAATGGATTGGCCATATTCCATCCTATGTCATATATATAATTAACTTAATCAATCAAAATAAGATCGCCATCACTTATTTGGATTATTGTACTACAAATAAAGTTTGAGATTTCCTATAGTCCTCGTAACAAAATACAACGGACAAAGGATACACGATGGAACTCAACACGATTATTGTCGGCATTTATTTCCTATTCTTGATTGCGATAGGTTGGATGTTTAGAACATTTACAAGTACCACCAGTGACTACTTCCGCGGGGGCGGTAACATGTTGTGGTGGATGGTTGGTGCAACCGCCTTTATGACCCAGTTTAGTGCATGGACATTCACCGGTGCGGCAGGTAAAGCGTATAACGATGGTTTTGCAGTAGCGGTCATCTTCGTAGCCAACGCATTTGGTTACTTCATGAACTTCGCATATTTTGCTCCAAAGTTCCGTCAACTACGTGTAGTAACGGTAATCGAAGCAATTCGTATGCGTTTCGGTGCGACTAACGAACAAGTGTTCACTTGGTCTTCAATGCCAAACAGTGTTGTTTCTGCCGGTGTATGGTTAAACGCACTAGCAATCATCGCTTCTGGTATCTTCGGTTTCGACATGACAGCAACTATCTGGATTACCGGTTTGGTTGTATTGGCAATGTCTGTAACGGGTGGTTCATGGGCGGTAATTGCATCTGACTTTATGCAGATGGTTATCATCATGGCAGTAACCGTGACATGTGCTGTTGTTGCTGTTGTTCAAGGTGGCGGTGTTGGTGAAATCGTGAATAACTTCCCTGTAGCGGAAGGCGGTTCTTTCCTTTCTGGTAACAACATTAACTACTTAAGCATCTTCAGCATTTGGGCATTCTTCATCTTCGTGAAGCAGTTCTCTATTACTAACAACATGCTTAACTCTTACCGTTACCTAGCGGCTAAAGACTCAAAGAACGCGAAGAAAGCGGCGCTACTAGCGTGTGTGCTAATGCTTTGTGGTGTATTTATCTGGTTCATGCCTTCTTGGTACATTGCAGGTCAAGGTGTCGACCTAGCAGCAGCTTACCCAGATGCAGGTAAGAAAGCGGGTGACTTTGCCTACCTATACTTCGTACAAGAGTACATGCCAGCAGGTATGGTTGGCCTTCTAGTTGCGGCGATGTTTGCAGCGACAATGTCTTCAATGGATTCTGGTCTAAACCGTAACTCGGGTATCTTTGTTAAGAACTTCTATGAACCAATCGTTCGTAAAGGTACGGCTAGCGAAAAAGAACTAGTAACGGTTTCTAAGATTACTTCTGCCGTGTTTGGTATTGCTATCATCCTTATTGCACAGTTCATCAACTCGCTTAAAGGTTTGAGCCTGTTCGATACCATGATGTATGTAGGCGCACTGATCGGCTTCCCAATGACAATTCCTGCATTCCTTGGCTTCTTTATTAAGAAGACTCCGGACTGGGCTGGTTGGGGTACGCTAGTGGTTGGTGGTTTTGTTTCTTACTACGTGGGTTTCGTTGTTAACGCTGAAATGGTGTCTTCAATCTTCGGTCTAGAAGAGCTAACAAGCCGTGAATGGTCTGATGTTAAGGTTGCTATCGGTCTGATTGCTCACATTACGCTGACAGGTGGTTTCTTCATCCTATCAACTCTGTTCTACAAGCCATTAACTGAGAAGCGTCAAGCAGACGTTGATAAGTTCTTCGGTAACCTGTCTACTCCATTAGTTGCGGAGTCAGCAGAACAGAAAGTACTGGATAACAAACAGCGTGAAATGCTTGGTAAACTGATTGCGGTAGCGGGTGTCGGTATCATGCTAATGGCTCTACTCACTAACCCAATGTGGGGACGTCTAGTCTTCATACTTTGTGGTGTGATTGTTGGTGGTGTTGGTGTGCTATTGGTTAAAGCGGTCGATGACGGCGGCAAGCAAGCGAAAGCAGTAACTGAAAGCTAATACATAGAAAACGATTATAATAGAATGCGACGACTCGAAAGGGCGTCGCTTTTTTTTGCTCTGCGAAACGGAAAAACGGTCAGGTGGAAGATATCTGACCTAAATCACGAAAACTGTACAAAATGGTTCAATCGAACCGAAATAGATTTAATTGTCCTACAATAAGACGTATATTATTGCTAATTCCTTTCAATCAACTTGAAAAATAAGTGAGTTAGAATGAGCGACCAAAAATCTCTTGATGCAATCAGGAAGATGAAGCTGGAGAATGATACTTCAGCAGGTAATCTTGTAGACCTACTCCCTATCGAAGTACAGAAACGTGACTTCGACCTATCATTCCTAGACAACTTGAGCGAAGCACGTCCACGTCTTCTTGTTCAAGCAGATCAGTTAGAAGAATTCAAAGCGAAAGTGAAAGCTGATGAAGCTCACTGCATGTTTGATGATTTCTACAATAACTCGACAGTTAAGTTCCTTGAGACTGCTCCTTTCGAAGAGCCTCAAGCGTACCCAGCTGACACGGTAGGCAAAGCTTCTCTATGGCGTCCTTACTGGCGTCAAATGTACGTTGATTGCCAAATGGCACTAAACGCGACACGTAACCTAGCAATTGCTGGTGTTGTGAAAGAAGACGAAGCGCTAATTGCTAAAGCAAAAGCTTGGACTCTAAAACTGTCTACGTACGATCCAGAAGGCGTGACTTCTCGTGGCTATAACGATGAAGCGGCTTTCCGTGTTATCGCGGCTATGGCTTGGGGTTACGACTGGCTACACGGCTACTTCACAGATGAAGAACGTCAGCAAGTTCAAGATGCTTTGATTGAGCGTCTAGACGAAATCATGCACCACCTGAAAGTGACGGTTGATCTATTGAACAACCCACTGAACAGCCACGGTGTTCGTTCTATCTCTTCTGCTATCATCCCAACGTGTATCGCGCTTTACCACGATCACCCGAAAGCAGGCGAGTACATTGCATACGCACTAGAATACTACGCAGTACACTACCCACCATGGGGCGGTGTAGACGGCGGTTGGGCTGAAGGTCCTGACTACTGGAACACGCAAACTGCATTCCTAGGCGAAGCATTCGACCTATTGAAAGCATACTGTGGCGTAGACATGTTCAACAAAACATTCTACGAAAACACAGGTGATTTCCCGCTTTACTGCATGCCTGTTCACTCTAAGCGCGCGAGCTTCTGTGACCAGTCTTCAATCGGTGATTTCCCAGGTCTAAAACTGGCTTACAACATCAAGCATTACGCAGGTGTTAACCAGAAGCCTGAGTATGTTTGGTACTACAACCAACTGAAAGGCCGTGATACTGAAGCACACACCAAATTCTACAACTTCGGTTGGTGGGACTTCGGTTACGATGATCTTCGCTTTAACTTCCTTTGGGATGCACCTGAAGAGAAAGCACCATCGAATGACCCACTGTTGAAAGTATTCCCAATCACGGGTTGGGCTGCATTCCACAACAAGATGACTGAGCGTGATAACCATATTCACATGGTATTCAAATGTTCTCCGTTTGGCTCAATCAGCCACTCTCACGGTGACCAAAACGCATTCACGTTGCATGCATTCGGTGAAACGCTAGCGTCAATCACTGGCTACTACGGTGGTTTCGGTGTTGATATGCACACTAAATGGCGTCGTCAAACGTTCTCTAAGAACCTTCCACTATTTGGCGGTAAAGGTCAGTACGGCGAGAACAAGAACACGGGCTACGAAAACCACCAAGATCGCTTCTGTATCGAAGCGGGCGGCAACATCTCTGATTTCGACACTGAATCTGATGTGAAGATGGTTGAAGGTGATGCGACAGCGTCTTACAAGTACTTCGTTCCTGAAATTGAATCTTACAAGCGTAAGGTCTGGTTTGTTCAAGGTAAAGTATTCGTAATGCAAGACAAGGCAACGCTTTCTGAAGAGAAAGACATGACTTGGCTAATGCATACAACTTTCGCAAACGACGTGGCAGACAAGTCTTTCACTATCCGTGGCGAAGTTGCGCACCTAGACGTAAACTTCATCAACGAGTCTGCTGATAACATCACGTCAGTTAAGAATGTTGAAGGTTTTGGCGAAGTTGACCCATACGAGTTCAAAGATCTTGAAATCCACCGTCACGTTGAAGTGGAATTCAAGCCATCGAAAGAGCACAACATCCTGACCCTTCTTGTTCCTAATAAGAACGAAGGCGAGCAAGTTGAAGTGTCTCACAAGCTTGAAGGTAACACGCTAATGCTAAATGTTGACGGTGAAACGGTTTCAATCGAACTGTAATTCGCTGAAGCAACAGAAGCTAGATATTAAAAACTCCGAGTGAAAGCTCGGAGTTTTTTTGTTTTGTTAGCTAGCAAGTTGGATACTCAGTTAAATTGTATTAGTTGGCAAAGTTGGGAACCCCATCAGGTTGAAACGAAACTAATTGGCTGAGAAATCAATCGCTTCTCGATGCCAAGTCAGTAGATCGAGGGCTAAACCTGGAAGTTGATATACACAAAGACTGTGTATGTACTTAGCCACTATGCTTAATGAAAGGTGCAGGAGTAGTATACGAGACCTATATTTATCGTTCTGTTAAAAGAATAGGGCGCCAACCCCTTTTTCGTAAAAACTGATATGACTTACTTCTGCGTGAACAGTCTAATCACTGGCTGAGTAGGGGAGTCGTGAACTATACATAGGTAAAGGCGTAGCTTGTGCTTACTAATCGTATGACATTTAACGTATGTTATTTCATCAATAGACGGTTTTTAAACTGGCAAATAGTTCCTGTAAGTACAAAGCGTGCCCCATATTTTCTCGTAAAGTGAACCCCCGTCACAACTTGCGTCTAAGCATTGAAGGATTACCCTAAAACTATTGCGTAACGAGAAAGACGTAGTTATTATAATGAGCATATAATCATACAATACTATATTTGGAGTTTGAACATGACTAAACCTGTAATCGGTTTCATTGGCCTAGGTCTTATGGGCGGCAACATGGTTGAAAACCTGCAAAAGCGCGGCTACCACGTAAACGTAATGGATCTAAGCGCTGAAGCTGTTGCTCGCGTTACAGATCGCGGCAACGCAACTGCATTCACTTCTGCTAAAGAACTAGCGGCTGCAAGTGATATCGTTCAGTTTTGTCTTACAACTTCTGCTGTTGTTGAAAAAATCGTTTACGGCGAAGACGGCGTTCTAGCTGGCATCAAAGAAGGCGCAGTATTAGTAGACTTCGGTACTTCTATCCCTGCTTCTACTAAGAAAATCGGCGCAGCTCTAGCTGAAAAAGGCGCGGGCATGATCGACGCACCTCTAGGCCGTACTCCGGCACACGCTAAAGATGGTCTTCTGAACATCATGGCTGCTGGCGACATGGAAACTTTCAACAAAGTTAAACCTGTTCTTGAAGAGCAAGGCGAAAACGTATTCCACCTAGGTGCTCTAGGTTCTGGTCACGTTACTAAGCTTGTAAACAACTTCATGGGTATGACGACTGTTGCGACTATGTCTCAAGCTTTCGCTGTTGCTCAACGCGCTGGTGTTGATGGCCAACAACTGTTTGACATCATGTCTGCAGGTCCATCTAACTCACCATTCATGCAATTCTGTAAGTTCTACGCAGTAGACGGCGAAGAGAAGCTAGGTTTCTCTGTTGCTAACGCTAACAAAGATCTTGGTTACTTCCTTGCTCTTTGTGAAGAGCTAGGTACTGAGTCTCTAATTGCTCAAGGTACTGCAACTAGCCTACAAGCTGCTGTTGACGCAGGAATGGGTAACAACGACGTACCAGTAATCTTCGACTACTTCGCTAAACTAGAGAAGTAATCGACGTACGACCTCGCTAGGGTATTGCCTGTCTTTTTAGGCGGCGATACCTCAGCGAGGTTCGTTTTTATCTGCCATACCCAACCCTTTGTTCCCTCGTTAAACTCTTCTACTTCTACTTCCTCAGCTACACCGACTCAAAACTCTGTTCAACTTTGTTACTGCCTCAATTCCTATTTTTGTTTCTATATCTATATCTATATC
>NZ_JBFRLG010000026.1:0-6174 GCF_041469785.1 Vibrio sp. 10N.286.48.F5
TTCAAATTTTTCTTTAGACATGGGGTGTCCCTCTAGGTACGGATTAGGTGGCTTAAAATAAGACCACGCAACCAAAAAAAATGGTTTTCTTTATTAAAGGAGAAGAAGCTTTAGACTGGTGCTAATACCCAGAGTCGAACTGGGGACCTCACCCTTACCAAGGGTGCGCTCTACCGACTGAGCTATATCAGCACACAAAATGAGTTGGAGCGTGCAGCGGGAATCGAACCCGCATCATCAGCTTGGAAGGCTGAGGTAATAGCCATTATACGATGCACGCAACACGTAACTCTGTTTGAGCTATTTAACCTTTAGAATATGGTGGAGAGGGACGGATTCGAACCATCGAAGGCAGTGCCAACAGATTTACAGTCTGCTCCCTTTGGCCACTCGGGAACCTCTCCAAATTTTGAGCTTTCTCTCGCTTGCCTTATAGGAAGGGAGAAAGTGGTGCCGACTACCGGAATCGAACTGGTGACCTACTGATTACAAGTCAGTTGCTCTACCTACTGAGCTAAGTCGGCACAAGTGGGGCGCATTTTATTGAATGATTTTCCACCTTGCAATAGTAAATTGAAAAAAAGTGCAAAATTCTCTGACCAAACTCCTACATACGGCTATTTAGCTCAAGGTTTACGTCTTTAACCCGCATCTAGTACAGGAAGATATTTTATTTATCTATCGCTTGATGTATTTTCCATGCACTTGTTTTGTTATCCACTATAGAGTTTTGTATGAGCCCATTTATGTCATTTGACCGCGAACGTTGGTCTGAGCTAAGGAATTTAGTTCCGATGACACTTTCTGAGAGCGACTTAAAAGAGCTTCAAGGCATCAATGAAAAGCTCACAATGGAAGAGGCAGTAGAGATCTATCTACCGCTATCTCGTCTATTGAACCTCTATGTGGCAGCCAGACAGAATAGAAACTCGGTACTCCACCAATTTCTAGATAAGAAAGAGAAAGCGCCACCTTTTATCATCGGTATTGCGGGTAGCGTAGCTGTTGGCAAAAGTACCACTGCGCGTCTGCTTAAAGCCCTACTCTCTCGCTGGGAAAACCACCCAAAAGTTGAACTAGTGACAACCGATGGCTTTTTATATCCAAACGAGGTGTTAGAAGAGAAAGGGTTGATGAGCAAAAAGGGCTTTCCTGAATCTTACGATATCAAGCGTTTAGTGAACTTTGTTTCGGATGTAAAAGCTTGCAAGAGAAATGTCACAGCCCCTGTTTACTCGCATCTTACGTACAATATTACTGATGACGTTAAGTGCGTCGACCTACCAGATGTGCTTATTATTGAAGGGCTTAATGTTTTACAAACCGGAATGAATTATCCACACGAGCCACATCGCGTGTTTATTTCAGACTTCCTTGATTTCTCACTCTATGTTGACGCTGATAGCCAACAAATCAAAGAATGGTACGTCAATCGCTTTATGAAATTCCGCGATGGCGCGTTTACTAAGCCTGGCTCTTACTTTAGTCATTACACTAAATTATCGAACCAAGCCGCATTGGACAAAGCAGAAGGTATCTGGAGTTCAATTAATGGCTTGAACCTTGAACAAAATATCCTTCCGACAAGAGAAAGGGCTCACCTGATTCTACGTAAAGGCGCAGATCATATGGTTGAAGAAGTGTTACTAAGAAAATAGTAACGCCTTAGTCGCCTTTTCTTAGCGATATCTCGCCACCAATATAGCTCTCGACACCATTCTCAGTTTTGAGCAATACAGCACCTTGTTCATCGATGCCTTGAACAACACCTTCAATTTCTCTAGGTCCAATGATCAATCTAACATTGCGACCTAAGAAATTATCCAAGCGGTTCCAACGCTCTAAAAAATTGGACATTCCTTTCAACTCGTAGTCGACAAGTGACTTATCCCAAGCATTGATCAGAGCCTGCGCTAACTGGTTACGGTCTGGCACCTTCCCATCACACACTTCTTTAAGGGAAGTCCATGGCTGGCCAATACCTGATGTTGTTGGATCCATGGATAGGTTTAGCCCTAAACCAATCACAATATGCGCAGCGCCGCCAGACTGTCCTGACAGCTCGACCAAGATACCTGCAAGCTTCTTGTCATTGTGGTAAAGGTCGTTCGGCCATTTAAGCTTTACACCTTCTACGCCCATCTCTTCCAAAGCTTCAACAACAGCTACACCAACCACAAGGCTTAAGCCCATTGCGGCAGCCATCCCCGCGTCGAGTCTCCAATACATTGAAAGATAGAGGTTTGCACCAAATGGTGATACCCACTCTCGTCCACGGCGTCCACGACCCGCAGCTTGATATTCAGCAATACAGACAGAACCCGATTCGAGGGTGTTAGTGCGCTCTAATAGGTGTTGGTTTGTAGAACCTATGATGGGAATGAGTTCAAGAGAAGCATCGCGACTAACTGCAGACAATTTGTCTTGGTCAAGCATATCCAAACGACTGGCTAGTTTGTAACCCTTGCCTTGTACTCGGTAGATATCTAAACCCCACTCTTGAATACCTTTAATGTGCTTACTGATAGCCGCTCGTGATACGCCAATCATTTCACCTAGGTCTTCACCTGAATGAAACTCACCGTCAGCAAGACATCTCAATAGTGCAAGCTTGGTACTGTGCTCTCTCATGCCAATGACTCCAAAGCCTTATCCAAGTTTGTCTCGCAGTCTCGTCCCATAAAGCGCACTTCATGTTCCAATCGAATATCGAATTTATTCAAAACGGACTGGCGCACTCGCTCTGCAAGCTTAAGGATATCCACAGCAGAAGCCTCATCATAATTGATGATAACTAATGCTTGGTTTGGGTGAACTTGAGCACCGCCTTCAGTCACACCTTTGAACTGGCACTGATCAATCAGCCAGCCTGCAGCGACTTTGATCATGTCATTGCTCTCATAGCCGACAATGTTTGGGTATAGAGCGAACAAGCGATCAAAATGATCTTTGGTGATCACAGGGTTTTTGAAGAAGCTGCCCGCATTGCCTTGGACTCTAGGGTCTGGCAACTTACTTGAACGGATAGCGCATACTTCATCAAATATAGTGCGAGGGGAGAGCGTATCGGCTGCTAGGCTTTTTAACGGGCCATAGTGATTGCATGGCTCCCACTCTTTCGGCAACGTTAAACCAATCGCAACAACAATCGCTTTACCGTAGAGAGCATGTTTGAAAATAGAATCTCGGTAACCAAAGAGACACTCTTCCTTGCTTAATCGCTTAACTGTATAAGTATCCAGACATAGGATATCAACATACTTGCATATATCTTGCAGTTCAACGCCGTACGCACCAATATTCTGAATCGGAGCAGAGCCTGAACAACCGGGTATCATTGCTAGATTTTCTAGACCACCCAGCCCTTTATCCACACTCCATTCGACTAAGTTTGGCCAATCTTCTCCCCCACTAACATGCAGTAGGTGATGACTGTCCGTTTCGGTCAACTCAATCCCGGTTAATTTATTAACAATGACTAGGCCAGCGAAGTGCTCAGTAAAAAGCATATTACTGCCCTTACCCAGTATTAACTTAGGGAAACCTGACCATTTAGGGTCTTTGTAAAGCGAAATCAGTTCTTCGGTAGTGGTGACTTCAACCAACGCATCAGACGTCTGATCGATGGAGAAAGTATGAACATTTTTTAAACTAGCATTGAGATGGAATTGCATGACGATATTCAATTAACTTACACTGCGGTCATTCTACAGCAGATAAACCAATGGCGCAGTGACTGAATGAACAATGTCATCATTACTCAATTAGACCCAGTAAAGGTTCCCCTAGTTAAACGTTTCTATAAAGAACATTACCCAACGGGAAAAGCGAATAAGAGTGAACTGATCTATTCGTTATTGCTGAATAACGAACTGTGCGGTGTCGTGCGTTTTCGTACAATAGAAAATAATCGCTTACTTACCGGTATGGCGATATCAAAACAACATCGTGGTCAGCAATTAGGCTCCCAGCTTATGGATTATTGTGCGCAACATACGCTTACGGAAGATGATTACTGCTTTGCGTACGCTCATCTCACCAATTTTTACGCGCGACACAAATTCGTACAAGTAGACCCTAAAGATCTACCAAATGGTTTAAGAGTTTTATACGAGCGCTATTCGAATAGCGGAAAAGATCTCATTCCTATGCATTTTCAGCAAAATTGTTAGAGAATGCCTCGATTATCTAGTATTTGATGCTATCCCTTTGGTAAAATTAAAGGTTCGCAATTTTGCATATTTTTAAGGTAAAACAGTCAATATGATTGCCAGTAGGAATCCATTCATACAGTTGCCAACCATAGCGCAGAATCCTGACAAGTTTGAAGTACTACTATCAGCGCAAGAGTTTCGAACTCGTCTACTTGATGAGATATCTCGCGCAACGACTCGTATTAGTTTAGTCGCTTTGTATCTTGAAGATGATGAGGCTGGCCGTGAGATCCTAACTGCCTTATATGAAGCAAAGCAAAAGAATCCAGAATTAGACGTGAGTGTTTGTGTCGACTGGCACCGAGCGCAGCGTGGATTGATTGGCGCAGAGTCTTCTGAAGGCAATGCGGCCATGTATAAAGAGTTCGCAGAAAAATATCAGCACGCTGTGCCTGTCTATGGCATTCCAGTTCGCGGCAAAGAAGTCTTTGGCGTATTGCACTTAAAAGGCTTTATCGTCGATGACAGCGTGATATACAGCGGCGCAAGCCTTAACAATATCTACCTAAATTACCATGACCGCTATCGCTTTGATCGTTACCACGTTTTAAACAACGCAACTCTTGCGGACTCGATGTTTACCTACGTACACGAACAGATGGTTGCTGACAGCGCTGTTTATGACTTGGCTGATAAGAACAAGCCTGTGACCAAAGAACTGAAACCAGCGATTCGTCAGTTTCGTGCATCATTGGCAAGATCTCAGTATCAATTCGATGGTCAAGAGGTTTCAGCAGACCAAGTTGCTGTAACACCATTAGTTGGTATCGGTAAGAGGCGTAACCGACTGAATCAGGGAATTAATCAACTCGTCGCTCAAGCTAAAGATGAAATCTTTATCTGCACACCTTACTTCAACTTCCCACCTAGCCTAGCTAAAGAAGTGAAGAAAGCGCTTAAGCGAGGCGTAAAGGTCAGCATTGTTGTTGGCGATAAGACAGCAAATGATTTCTTTATCTCGCCAGAAGAAGAGTTTAAAACGATTGGCGGTTTACCATACCTTTACGAATTGAACTTACGTCGTTTCGCTAAAGCGAATGAAGCTCATATAGCTAGCCGTAATCTATCAATTCGACTTTGGCAACACGATTCCAATAGCTTCCACCTAAAGGGGATTTGGGTCGATAAGCGCTACATGCTACTAACAGGCAATAACCTAAACCCTCGAGCATGGAAGCTAGATCTAGAGAACGGTATCTTTATCCAAGATAACTACCATCACCTAACAGACAAGTTTCAGGCTGAAGTGGATAACATCCTTCAACACACTCAGCTTATCTGTACTTATAAGCAGTTAGACAAGGTAGAGAGCTACCCGATGGAAGTTCAGAAGTTGATTCGTAAGATCACTCGTGTGAAAGCCGATAGGGTGCTTAAGCAAATACTGTAGTCGATGTATTAGAGACACTATTTATCAACGCCTAGCAAACGCTAGGCGTTTTTGTATCTACGAGATAGCTATTTAGGTTTGTTTGATGGTCTTTCGAATCAACATCTCTATTTATGCATAGTGAGTGTGATAGCTTGAAGTGTTAAGCATCCTACCTTTTCCTTAGTCAGTCTCAGGGTTCCAGATACGTGTATCAGGTATGGTTTAGATAGCAGCTAAACGAGTACCAATACGAACATAATCGACAATTACCCTTTACGTATTCAAGCAATAAAGTCTCACTCCTTAGGGCGAAGTACGTACGCGATAGAGAATTTCACATAGTAAAACAATCAGATTAGTGCTCTGCTCTATTTAGCTTAAGAGTTAGAAGTGACCACCTATATTCCCAAGCAGCACCTCCCGATATATAGAGAAGTACTTCATAGCTAGCGATAAGGATCTACTACTAAAACCCAAAACACATACGCAGGAAACGACGAAAGCCTAGTCGTCAGACTAGGCTTTCTGATATGTGCCGGAATAGCATGAAGTGCAGGGGTTCGGTGTCTTTATACCAATTAAAGTAAA
>NZ_JBFRLG010000027.1:0-78703 GCF_041469785.1 Vibrio sp. 10N.286.48.F5
AAAACTTTTTTCAAGCGCTTGGCTTGGCTAATTTGGCTTGCTGATTCGTTCTGGTTTCCTAAGAAGCCATCCCGTGTCAGCGAGGTGGCATTATAGAGATTTCGATCACACTGGCAAGCCCTTTTTTAAGTTTTTTTCGTTTTTTTATTCGTTCGATTAAAAAGAACTCAAAACGCCTCAAAAGTAGGCTTTTATCTTACATATTCTTCAGTTTTTCAGTGAACAAAGATACTTTTTCCCAGTTTGTGTACTCAACTTCCTTCGTTGTATCCGTTTCACCACCTGTCATATTCATAATAAAGCGGATCATGGTTCTATCGAACCAGTTATAACGTGGGTAATAGAGGGCACCTGCAAATACACCGATTAAAGTCGGCTGCCATGGAGACTTGGTAAGGAACTTCTTAATATACGCACTGCCTTCTGGTGTATCTTTGCCTTGGTCTTCTTTACGCGCCGTTAAGTTAACACAGAAGAACGCAACCTTGCTTGATTGCAACTGAGTAAGGTTGGCATCAATAAATTGATATAGCTTCTTATTAAGGTGGCCATAACGAATCGATGCGCCAATCAACACTCTGTCGTACTGAGCAAAGTCCACCTTGCCAATAGTGTGCAGATCTTGAAGCTCACATTCGAACTCACTCATTTCTTCTTTTATATAGTTCAAGATTTTCTTGGTCTGCCCTTCACGGCTTGAATACAAAAATAGAGCTTTTGCCACAATGTTGTCCTTAGCTACGCCAAAACGTAGGGGTCAATAAGATTAATAAGGTGAATATTTCTAATCGGCCAAACAGCATAGATACGATAAGTACCCATTTTGCTTTGTCGTTCACATCGCCAAAGTGCACCGCGACTTCACCAAGGCCCGGGCCAAGGTTATTTAATGTCGCCGCTACCGCAGAGAAAGCACTCAACTCGTCCATACCAGTTGCAATAAGAGCCAGCATACAAACCACAAACACTAATGCGTATGCAGAGAAGAAGCCCCAGACCGCATCTACAACACGTTGTGGTAGTGCAGAACCGCCAACCTTGATGGTATAGACAGCCCGTGGGTGAACAAGACGCTTCATTTCACGAGCACCTTGCAGAGTAAGTAGTAAGATTCGAATCACTTTCATACCACCACCCGTAGAACCTGCACATCCCCCTATAAAAGAAGAGAACAAAAGCAGTACGGGTAAGAACAATGGCCACTCTGAGAAACCCGTCGTTGTAAAACCCGCGGTCGTAGAGATAGACACGGTTTGGAACAAGGCTTGGTCGAAAGCATCGTAGTACGAATCATAAGAGTGATGATTGAGCAGTAATAAGAAACAAACCAAGAACAGTACTGCTTGAATAAAGATAAAGGCGCGGAACTCAGGATCTTTCCAATAATACTTAGGATGCACACCACCTGAAGCAAATGCAGCAAAGTGAAGCGAATAGTTACATGCGGATATAAGAAGGAACACAACTGTAATCATGTTGATCGCAGGGCTATTGAAATACCCCATGCTCGCATCGTGAGTCGAGAAGCCACCAATCGCAATAGTAGAGAAGCTATGACTGATGGCATCAAAGAAGCTCATCCCAGCAAGCCAAAACGCCACTGCACAAGCAATGGTTAAGCTCAGGTAGATGTACCAAAGCGCTTTTGCCGTTTCAGCAATACGCGGAGTCATCTTGCTATCTTTTACTGGACCCGGGATTTCAGCACGATATAACTGCATACCACCGATACCCAGAACAGGGAGGATAGCTACCGCTAATACGATGATACCCATACCACCAAACCATTGTAGGAACTGACGATAAAAAAGAATCGCCTTAGGCAGATCATCGAGGCCGACAATTACGGTCGCACCTGTCGTAGTTAAAGCAGAGAAGGATTCGAAGAAAGCATCGGTTACCGACACATTGGGGTTATCGGCGATCAAAAACGGCAGCGCACCCGCACTACCGATTACCGTCCAAAACAGAACAACAATCAAAAAGCCATCACGCGCTTTCAATTCATGCTTATAACGTCGGTTTGGAAACCAGCAAGTTGCTCCACAAAATAAGAGAACGAAGAAGGTCGTCACAAATGGCACACCCGCACCATCTCGATAGATCAGTGCGACGAGCGCAGGAGCAAGCATTGATACACTAAAAAGTGCTAATAATAATCCGACGATTCGAATAATTGAGCGAAATTGCATGAGCTATTGAACGAAGCGAAATGCTTCACACTTCCTAGTTGTCTTTGACTTTCGTTACCAGTGCCTTAGCACCGCTTTTATTGATCATGGTTTGGGTAAACGAATCTACCTGAAGGAGCTCTATTTCAATAATAAGCTCAACTTGAACACCATAATCCGCTTGGACCTCAACAGCCTGATGCTGAGCCATGATGGATTGTGCGATCGGCACAAAGCCATAGTCTAACTCTAGCCGTAATTTTGTGGTTATTTTTTTCTCGATAGTTTGAAGCAGCTTGAGAGCTTGTTGTACGCCACCGCCGTAAGCCTTAACCAAACCGCCGGTTCCAAGCTTAATTCCGCCAGAGTAGCGCGTCACAACAGCCGTTAATTCACCGACACCAGAGCCCGATAGTTGCGCCAAGATAGGCTTACCCGCTGTACCCGAGGGTTCACCATCATCACTGAAACCCCAAAGCATTGAGTCTTCAGGTCGACCTGCAACAAAACCCCAACAGTTATGTCGTGCTGAAGAATGCTCTTTTTTCACCTGTTCTACGAACTGTTTTGCAGCTTCAACACTTGGAGTATGAGCAAGATGCGTAATAAAGACGCTCTTTTTTATCTCTTCTTCAAACAGAGCCGACGCAGAAGGTATTAAATAAGGCTGTTCATTCATATCGTTAACTTAGTTAATAAGAGCGACGAAGTGTATCACGCGTGAATAATAAGGGTTAGAGGATCTGTGCCATCGCACAATGTTAAACAATTGTTTAAAAAATGTATTGAAATTAATCAAGCAGAGGTACAGACTAAGATAACTGGTCTTACCAGGTATTCTACAATAATAGAAAGATAACAAGATTCTCTCAAACAATCGTGGATTGTATGTCATGGAGATAGACAATGATTTACCAAGCTAACACCCTACAGGTAAAGGAATTACAAGATGGTATTGCGGAATTAAGCTTCTGTGCACCAGCCTCTGTAAACAAACTCGACCTTGCTACTTTAGAATCACTAGATAAAGCGTTAGATGCTCTTAATGCTCACGCAGGATTACGTGGTTTAATCTTAACTTCAAACAAAGACGCGTTCATTGTAGGCGCAGACATCACTGAATTTCTTGGCCTATTTGCTAAGCCAGAAGCAGAACTTGATGAATGGTTAAGATTCGCTAATTCAATCTTCAGCAAGCTCGAAGACCTTCCTGTCCCAACTCTTTCAATGATGCGTGGCCATGCCCTTGGCGGCGGCTGTGAATGTGTACTCGCTACCGATTTCCGTATCGGTGACAAGACCACCAGCATTGGCCTACCTGAAACCAAACTTGGCATCATGCCTGGTTTTGGTGGTTGTGTACGCCTACCTCGTGTTATCGGTGCTGACAGCGCAATGGAAATTATCACGCAAGGCAAAGCATGCCGTGCAGATGAAGCGCTTAAAGTTGGCTTGTTAGATGCGATTGTTGAAACAGACCAGTTACTAGAATCGGCAATCAATACCGTTTCTCTGGCTGCTAATGAAAAATTAGACTGGCAGCTACGCCGTAAACAAAAGACATCAGCGCTTTCACTAAGCAAACTCGAAGCGATGATGAGCTTTACCATGGCGAAGGGCTTAGTTGCTCAAAAAGCAGGGCCTCATTACCCAGCTCCGATTACTTCTGTGATTGCGATTGAAGAAGCAGCACGCAGCAATCGCGATGCAGCACTCGACATCGAACGTAAGCACTTCGTTAAGCTAGCGAAATCGGAAGAAGCAAAAGCATTAGTTGGCTTATTCCTGAATGACCAGTACATCAAAGGCTTAGCGAAACAAGCGGGTAAGTCAGCAAACAAAGCAACTGAGCGTGCAGCCGTACTTGGTGCAGGTATCATGGGCGGCGGTATTGCTTACCAATCAGCTCTAAAAGGCGTGCCAGTGATGATGAAAGACATCGCACAAGCATCGCTTGATCTTGGTATGAATGAAGCGTCTAAACTATTGAATAAGCGTCTATCTCGCGGTCGCCTAGATGGTTTTAAGATGGCAGGTATTCTCTCTTCTATCACTCCAAGCTTGCATTACGCTGGTGTTGAACAGTCAGATGTGATTGTGGAAGCCGTTGTAGAAAACCCTAAAGTAAAAGCAGCAGTGCTGAGTGAAGTTGAAGGTCTCGTGGGTGAAGATACAGTTCTTACATCAAACACCTCAACAATTCCGATCAACCTGTTAGCGAAATCTCTAAAACGCCCTGAAAACTTCTGTGGCATGCACTTCTTTAACCCAGTACACCGCATGCCTTTGGTTGAGATCATCCGTGGCGAGCATACTTCAGAAGAGACCATCAATCGCGTGGTTGCTTACGCAGCGAAGATGGGTAAATCCCCAATCGTTGTTAACGACTGCCCAGGCTTCTTCGTTAACCGTGTACTTTTCCCTTACTTTGGCGGTTTCAGCATGTTGCTACGCGACGGTGCTGATTTCACTAAGATCGATAAAGTGATGGAGCGCAAGTTCGGTTGGCCAATGGGCCCGGCTTACTTACTAGACGTTGTAGGCCTAGACACTGCACACCACGCACAAGCTGTGATGGCGCAAGGTTTCCCAGAGCGTATGGGCAAAGAAGGTCGTGATGCGATTGATGCACTTTACGTTGCTGAAAAATACGGTCAGAAAAACGGTAGCGGTTTCTACACATACAGCGTAGACAAGCGTGGTCGTCCGAAGAAGACCTTCTCTGAAGACATTCTTCCTATCTTGGCTGACGTATGTCAAGCACCACAAGATTTTGATGACCAAACAATTATCCAGCGCGTGATGATTCCAATGATCAACGAAGTGGTGCTTTGTCTAGAAGAAGGCATTATCGCGACACCGCAAGAAGCGGATATGGCACTTGTTTACGGTTTAGGCTTCCCTCCATTTAGAGGCGGCGTATTCCGCTACTTAGACAGTGTGGGCATTGGTAACTTCGTTGAAATGGCGAAAGGCTACCAAGACTTAGGTGCAATGTACCAAGTTCCTCAGCTATTGCTTGATATGGCAGCGAAGGGCGAAAGCTTTTACGACAGCCAACAAGCCAGTTCTCTGTAACCCACATTTGGAAAAGGAATAGCAAAATGAAAAATGTAGTTGTTGTTGATTGCCTTCGCACCCCAATGGGACGTTCCAAAGGTGGAGCTTTCCGTCACACTCGTGCTGAAGATCTGTCTGCACATTTGATGAAAGGCATTTTAGAGCGCAACCCAGAAGTAAACCCTGTCGAAATTGAAGATATTTACTGGGGTTGTGTACAACAAACACTAGAGCAAGGCTTCAACGTTGCACGTAACGCTGCCTTGCTTGCTGGTCTACCGATTGAGATTGGTGCTGTAACAGTCAACCGTTTATGTGGTTCATCTATGCAAGCTTTGCATGATGCAACTCGCTCTATCATGGTTGGTGATGCTGAAATCTGCCTGATTGGTGGTGTGGAGCACATGGGCCACGTACCAATGAACCATGGTGTTGATTTTCACCCAGGCATGTCAAAACACGTAGCAAAAGCGGCCGGCATGATGGGGCTAACCGCTGAGATGTTAGGCAAAATGCACGGTATTAGCCGTGAAGACCAAGATGCATTCGCAGCACGATCACATGCTCGCGCTCAAGCAGCTACGGTTGAAGGTCGTTTCAAAAATGAAATCCTGCCAACCGAAGCTCACGCTGCAGACGGTTCTCTGTTCACTCTGGATTACGACGAAGTCATTCGCCCAGAGACAACAGTTGAAGGCTTATCCCAGCTGCGTCCGGTATTTGACCCAGCAAACGGCACAGTAACAGCAGGTACTTCATCAGCTCTGTCTGATGGTGCTTCTGCAATGCTTATCATGAGCGAAGAGAAAGCTAACGCACTTGGCCTTAAGATTCGCGCTCGCGTGAAGTCTATGGCTATCGCTGGCTGCGATCCTTCAATCATGGGTTACGGCCCAGTACCAGCAACCCAAAAAGCACTTAAACGTGCAGGACTAACCATTGAAGACATGGGTGTGATTGAGTTAAACGAAGCGTTTGCTGCTCAATCTCTACCTTGTGCTAAAGACTTAGGTCTACTGGATGTTGTTGACGAGAAAGTAAACCTTAACGGCGGTGCGATTGCTCTGGGTCACCCACTAGGCTGTTCTGGTTCTCGTATCTCGACGACGCTAATCAACCTGATGGAAGCACAAGACGTGAAATACGGCTTGGCGACTATGTGTATTGGTTTAGGCCAAGGTATTGCAACGGTATTTGAACGCCCATAGCGTTTACTGACTGTAATATTTGAAGGGTAATCTTTTGTGCAGCTATATTTATATAGCTGCACTTTTTATTGCTTGGCATCCAACAATGCATCGATTGTGTTCAGCGAACTCAACGAGAGAAAAACCAACCCTGACATCTATGCACAAAACGCATATATTCAATGTTGATGTTTCATTATTTTTTCTCGGATGATTCAACTAAAGTTACTTCAGTTTCCTAATATTCCTCCACGGAGCAGATCATGTTTAAAGCACTTGTACTAAACCAAGAAGACAAAAAAACTATCGCGTCAGTTTCTCAAATTGAAGAATCTCAATTACCAGAAGGTAACGTGAAGATTGATGTTAGCTACTCTTCTTTGAACTACAAAGATGGTTTGGCGATTACAGGTAAAGGGCGCATTGTTCGCAACTTCCCTATGGTTCCTGGTATCGACCTTTCTGGTGTGGTTTCACAATCTGATGACCCTCGCTACAAAGCAGGCGACGAAGTGGTTCTAACTGGTTGGGGTGTTGGTGAAGGTCACTGGGGCGGCATGGCTGAGAAAGCAAACCTAAACGGTGACTGGTTAGTGCCGATGCCTAAAGGTCTAGACGCTAAGAAAGTAATGGCGATTGGTACAGCAGGCTTCACAGCAATGCTTTGTGTTCAAGCTATTGTCGATGCTGGCATCAAGCCTGAAGACGGTGAAATCCTAGTTACCGGCGCAAGTGGCGGTGTAGGTAGCGTATCTATCACTCTACTAAACCAACTGGGCTACAAAGTGGCAGCAGTGACTGGCCGTGCTTCTGTAAACGGTGAACTACTTAAATCACTAGGCGCGACACGTATTGTAGAGCGTGCTGAACTAGAAGAACCAGCTAAGCCACTAGAAAAACAACTGTGGGCTGGCGCTATCGATACGGTAGGCAGCAAAGTGCTTGCGAAAGTATTGGCGCAAATTGATTACAACGGTGCGGTTGCGATGTGTGGTCTAGCAGGCGGTTTTGACTTACCAACCACGGTAATGCCATTCATTCTGCGTAACGTTCGCCTACAAGGTGTTGATTCTGTAATGTGCCCTCGTGAAAAACGTATTAAAGCGTGGGAACAACTGGCTGAGCTACTACCAGAATCTTTCTACGCTCAAGCAACCAAAGAAGTGTCTTTAGACGGTGCAATTCAAGCAGCAGAAGACATCACTAACGGTCAAATCACTGGTCGCGTAGTCATTAAACTATAGGCTCTCAAACATAAAGTTATCAAACCTTAAGCAACAGCTTTAGGCTTGGATAACCCAAAACAACAAAGGGCTGATTTTTATCAGCCCTTTTGCGTTTTTGTCATTCGGGTCAAGTGAACTCAGACTCAGATCCGGTTAACCCAAACCGACATCCGCAATCCGTTTTTGAATCAACTCACCACACTCTTCTTTTACCACTCTTCTTAACCATTGTTGTGAAGCAGAAGAATCGCAACGCGAGTGCCAGATCAGTGAGTAATCAAACGGCATAAATTCAAATGGTAATGGCTTAACAACCAAGTCATAACGCTCTGCTACCAAATAAGCCAAATCAGCAGGCACAGTAATCACCAACGGCATTCTATCGACAATCGCCAATGCCGCTTCAAGGTGATAAGCACGCAGTACCATTTTTCTGGGTTGTTGATTAGCTAAAGCGTTGTCCAATAAAGCCTTAACACCATCACTGATCGCAATCATCGCATGTGGGAGTGAAACATAGTCTGCAAGGCTTAAAGGTTGATCGGCTAATGGATGGTTTTTAGATAACAGACACGACACACCAACCGGCCCCAAGACTTCTTGATGAAGTGGTGCAATGCTGCCACTCGGACGACAGATCGCCATATCAACGCGTTCGGTGCTGAGCTGTTTAAACAAATGCTCATGCTGCAACGGAGCAAACTCCAAAGAGATATTGGGTGCTTGTTCATAAATCTTAGGCAACGCATAAGGCAAGATGGTTTGCATCGCATAATCGGTGGTAGCGATCAGAAAACGTTCGCTGCAATAGTAAGGGTCAAAGTCACTCGGACTCAGCAATTGGCGAAAAGACTCCAAAGGCTGATCAATACGCTGACTGATCTCGAGTGCTTTCTTGGTAGGAATAAGGTGCTGACCTTGACGTGTAAACAACGGATCGTTTAGTAATTCTCTTAAACGCCCTAATACTCGACTGGTTGCGGATTGGCTTAAGTTAAGACGAAGCGCGGCCTGGCTTACGCTGCCCTCTTCAATCAATACCTTTAAAGCGACCAATAAATTAAGGTCTCTACGATAGATGTCTTCTAATTCCACGCCACTTACCTAGCTGTATACGATTGCCATTAGTCACTAAGTTGTTTATAGCATGCTTTAGATAAAAAAAATCCCGCAATTACGCGGGGAAGCCCAAGAAAATTGGGGGATAGTGTCGGAATGTTGTCGTATCGGAATTCGCTTGCTGTATTCGGGTTAGTGCTCTTGCTCTTCGGCTATGCCTTGCCAACGGCGCATCTCTACCCAAATACCAATAATCGTTGCTACTATGCCAAAAATAGGCATCAGTGAGGTCTCTGTCGATGAGCGTAGTACTAACGCACAAAAAGAAATAAAACAGAGAACCGAATAAATTGTTAATCTATCTAATCCTGTCAACATCGCCACTCCTTAGCTAGTTGCCTTTGCTTCAAGTTGTTATCAACTTGTTAACTAAGTTATAGGAAATGATTCTGTTTGCCAAGCACTTATTGCATATTTTTTCTGCAGACGTATTATTCACTCGTTAGATAGATATAGAGATACAAACCATGACATTCAAACCTGAACTGGCAACCCATACTTTAGAAGCTGAAGGCCTGCGTTGCCCGGAACCAGTAATGATGGTCAGGAAGACAATTAGAAACATGCAGGATGGCGATGTGTTACTGGTAAAAGCTGACGATCCTTCGACAACTCGAGATATTCCGAGCTTTTGTCGATTCATGGATCACCAGTTGGTAGGCCAAGCAACAGAAACGTTGCCTTACCAGTATTTGATCAGAAAGGGATTGGAGGCGTAACGCCCCACCGACTATCAAGTATCAAAAAAGCCGCTCGTACCTTATGTTCTTAAACAGAACTCAGAGTACGAGCGGCTTTTTGTTTATTCGCTTCTAGATTTGTTTTGCAGATGCTCCAGCTGATGCTGAATTTCTCGGATATCTTTGCGCATCGGAATAATATGCGCGACCCGAATCCAAGCCTCTACCGCAAGTGCAGTCATGATGATGGCACCCGCGACCATTGGCAGCCACATGTCCGTCAACACCATGCCTAACAGTGTAAGTGCAAGACCAAAAGTAAATAGATAACTTTGGCTTTGTGGAGTAATACCCATATAACGCGTCAACATAATCATGCCCTCGTGTTCTTAACTCACAAGATTAAAATATCATGACAAGTATGACAGTTATATGTCCATTCGCTCGATAAACCCCACAATACTGTAAGAGTATGACCTACAACACATTACTCTACTGATTGAGTATAATAAGACTCAATACCACCTGTTAATAGAAAGCAGCAGCGATAGCTAAACCCACGAATAGCAAGGCTGTGATCTTACGAATCAGATCAAGCGGCATCTTATCCGCAGAGAGCTTACCGATGATCACCACAGGCACATTCGCCAGCAGCATACCGATCGTAGTACCCAGAATCACCCACGTTAATGCATCAGAATATTGAGCCCCTAGAATAGAGGTCGCAATTTGGGTTTTATCACCGATCTCAGCAATGAAGAAGGCGATGAAACTGGCGACAAACGGGCCTCGGTTTGATATCTGCTCATCGTCATCCAACTTATCCGGAATCAGAATCCAGCCCGCCATAGCGATGAAACTAACCACCAGCACCCACTTTAATACTTCAGGTGAAAGATAGTCGGCGACCACAACCCCGAGCCATGCAGCAAGGGCATGATTGGCAATGGTGGCAAAGAAGATAGCCGCAATGATAGGTATCGGTTTTCGATATCGACTGGCTAATAAAAGGGATAGCAACTGGGTCTTATCACCGATCTCGGCTAAGGCGACAGTTGTAATTGAAATTGCTAAAACGCTCACGACATGCTCATTTGGGATGGAGATTATTATATTTAACCAAAGACAAACCTCGCGCCCCATCCCGGTTCACGATGCTTGTCTAAGGTCTTGCTAAGCGCCACCAAGGTGGTGGTTGCCTCGAACGCCATGATGATTTTGCATCAATTATGTTGACGAACGAACTCATTCAATAGGATATGAATAAGTAAGCTACTCCCCAAAGACCGCGAGATTTTAATCACCCACGCTTTCAAACACAAGTGTCAAACTTATCAAAATATCCACTTGTGCCGAAAAACAAACATTAAAGGCAAAAAAATCCACTAAACGACATTTTAGACCACTAATTAAACAAGATTACCCCTACTCGCTTTACGAATATCTCGGTATACTCAGAGGTTATTTTTCTCATTCATTTAAAAGAATCGCGCGAACCTGACTATGCAAAAATACGATATCAAAACCTTCCAGGGAATGATCCTCGCGCTGCAGGATTACTGGGCTCAAAACGGTTGTACCATTGTTCAACCTCTAGATATGGAAGTAGGTGCAGGCACCTCTCACCCAATGACATGTCTACGAGCACTTGGCCCAGAGCCAATGTCTACAGCTTACGTTCAACCTTCTCGTCGTCCGACCGATGGCCGTTACGGTGAAAACCCTAACCGTCTGCAGCACTACTACCAATTCCAAGTAGCGCTAAAACCATCGCCAGACAATATCCAAGAGTTGTACCTAGGCTCCCTAGAGGTTCTTGGTGTTGACCCACTTGTTCACGACATTCGCTTCGTTGAAGATAACTGGGAAAACCCAACACTAGGCGCATGGGGCCTTGGTTGGGAAGTATGGCTAAACGGCATGGAAGTAACTCAGTTTACTTACTTCCAACAGGTTGGCGGCCTTGAGTGTAAGCCAGTAACTGGCGAGATCACTTACGGTATCGAGCGTCTAGCAATGTACATCCAGGAAGTAGATTCTGTTTACGACCTAGTATGGAACGTAGCACCAGACGGTTCTAACGTGACTTACGGTGACATCTTCCACCAAAACGAAGTTGAGCAATCGACGTACAACTTCGAGCACGCAGACGTAGATTTCCTATTCACTTTCTTCGACCAGTGCGAGAAAGAGTGTAAAGAGCTACTTGAGCTTGAGAAGCCACTGCCGCTTCCAGCTTACGAGCGCATTCTAAAAGCAGGTCACGCATTCAACATCCTTGATGCGCGCAAAGCTATCTCTGTAACAGAGCGTCAACGTTACATCCTTCGTATCCGCAACCTGACTAAATCAGTTGCTGAAGCGTACTACGCGTCACGTGAAGCGCTTGGCTTCCCAATGTGTAAGAAGGAAGGTAAATAATCATGGCGAAGAATTTTCTAATTGAACTGGGTACGGAAGAGCTTCCACCAACAGCACTTCGTTCTCTAGCAGAAGCGTTTGCTTCTAACTTTGAAGCAGGTCTTAAAACGGCTGAGCTTTCTCACGAAGGCATCAAGTGGTACGCAGCACCTCGTCGTCTAGCACTTAAAGTAACTGCACTGGCTGAAGGCCAAGCAGACAAAGTGGTTGAGAAACGTGGCCCTGCTGTTTCTGTGGCATTCGATGCTGAAGGCAACGCGACCAAAGCGGCACAAGGTTGGGCTCGTGGTAACGGTATTACTGTTGAGCAAGCTGACCGTCTGAAAACAGACAAAGGCGAGTGGCTTCTTTTCAAACAAGAAGTAGCTGGCAAACCAGTTCAAGAATTGGTGATGGACATTGCTGCGAAAGCACTGGCTGGCCTACCAATTCCTAAAGCAATGCGCTGGGGTAACTCAGACATTCAATTTATCCGTCCAGTAAAAACACTGACAGTACTACTAGGTGATGAGCTTGTTGAAGGCGAAATCCTAGGCGTAGCATCTGCTCGTACTATCCGTGGCCACCGTTTCATGGGCGAACAAGAGTTCACAATCGACTCTGCTGACCAATACCCTGCGATCCTAGAAGAGCGCGGTAAAGTAATGGCAGATTACGAAGCGCGTAAAGCGATCATCCTTGCTGATTCGCAAAAAGCGGCAGCTGCGGTTGGCGGTACAGCTGACCTAGAAGATGACCTTGTTGAAGAAGTAACGTCTCTGGTTGAATGGCCAGTAGTACTGACAGCGAAGTTCGAAGAAGAGTTCCTAAAAGTCCCTTCTGAAGCGTTGGTTTACACCATGAAAGGTGACCAAAAGTACTTCCCTGTTTACGATGACAACAAGAAACTACTACCGAACTTCATCTTCGTATCGAACATCGAGTCTAAAGAGCCTCGTCACGTTATCGAAGGTAACGAGAAAGTGGTACGCCCACGTCTTGCTGATGCTGAATTCTTCTTCAACACAGACCGTAAGCGCCCGCTTATCGACCGTCTTGCTGAACTAGACCAGGCTATCTTCCAGAAGCAATTGGGTACTATCAAAGACAAAACAGACCGCATCACAGAGCTTGCAGGCTACATTGCTGAGCAAATCGATGCTGACGTTGAAAAGTCTAAGCGTGCTGGCCTACTGGCTAAGTGTGACCTAATGACCTCTATGGTATTCGAATTTACGGATACTCAAGGTGTGATGGGCATGCACTACGCGACTCACGACGGTGAAGACGAGCAAGTTGCACTGGCACTTTACGAGCAATACATGCCTCGTTTCGCGGGTGACGATCTACCAAGCACGGGTATCTCTTCAGCAGTTGCAATGGCAGACAAGCTAGACACTATCGTAGGTATCTTCGGTATTGGCCAAGCACCAAAAGGTTCTGACCCATTCGCGCTACGTCGTGCATCACTAGGTGTACTACGTATCATCGTTGAAAACGGCTACAACCTAGACTTAGCAGATTTGGTTGCAAAAGCAGCGTCACTATTCCCTAAGTATGAAACAAGACTAGACGGCACAAAAAGGTCTGTAGTTTCGTTGACTAACGACAACGTAGAAGCTGACGTTATCGACTTCATGCTAGGTCGTTTCCGCGCATGGTACCAAGATGCTGGTTTCAGCGTTGATATCATCCAAGCGGTACTAGCACGTCGTCCAACTAAGCCTGCTGACTTTGACCAACGTGTTAAAGCGGTTTCTCACTTCCGTGAACTGGAAGCAGCAGAAGCACTAGCAGCAGCGAACAAGCGTGTAGGTAATATCCTTGCGAAATTCGATGGCGAGCTACCAGCTGAAATCGACCTAACGCTTCTTCAAGAAGACGCAGAGAAAGCACTGGCTGAAAACGTTGAAGTAATGACGGAAGCACTAGAACCAGCATTCGCAACAGGTAACTACCAAGAAGCCCTAAGCAAGCTTGCTGATCTACGTGAACCAGTTGATGCATTCTTCGATAACGTAATGGTTATGGCTGATGACGAAGCGCTTAAGAAGAACCGTCTAACGCTACTGAACAACCTACGTAACCTGTTCCTACAGATTGCTGACATCTCTCTACTGCAAAAATAAGCACAAGTGAGACAATTACTCTAAGTCATACTCTGAGTAATTAACGGTAAACACCCAAAGGGAAGCGAAAGCTTCCCTTTTTGTTTTTGTGAACCAAGCATTTGTTTGTAGAGGTCTTATTGATTAACTGAATGAAACAGCACTCAGACTGTAGAGGGCATTGTTTGCTATAACTGACCTGTTTATTCAGGGGAAGGGAACAATGAAAAAAACAGTACTCGCGCTTTCAATACTCGCACTCAGCGCATGCAGCCAAACCAGTGACAACAACCTATTACTGACAATTGATAACGACACTGTCGTATTCGAATCATCCGGTAAAGGCACCGTGATTGCAGAACAGGAACTCGCGAAAGGTAGCTATACCTTCTCTATCAGCGATACTCAAAATACCTGTGGCACCAACTATGCGCTGGCTGAAGAAAACCGCATCAAATTCAATAAACCCCTTCGCCTAGACGACTGCGCCGAGAAGTCTGAATTAGATATCAAGATCTTTCGCGCTAACACCTATCAGTTTATGCTCAACCCACAAACCAATGAACTGACCGTTCAGATAAAGCCGAAGCAACAACAAGTACAAAGCTTTGCTTGTCCGGTTCCTAGTGACGAACCAACCATCATCGACGTTGCTCAAACCTTTGATGATGGCACCGTGGTTAGAGACGCTCTTTCAGGCAAACAAGTCACAGTAACGAATGGCAGCGTCACCATGCAGCCAGCAGAAAATAGCCAAGGTGTTCTGCTGCTTGAGAAAGTAGAACCAGAAACCAAAGCTGACTTTAGTTGGGATAACGCCACGGTTTACTTCGTAATGACTGACCGTTTCCACAATGGTAATCCTGATAACGACAACAGTTACGGTCGCAGCCAAGATGGACAAGACGAAATCGGCACCTTCCACGGTGGTGACTTGGCAGGCTTAACCGAAAAACTCGATTACATAGAATCACTCGGTGCTAATGCTATCTGGATAACGTCTCCGTTAGAGCAAATCCACGGCTGGGTTGGCGGCGGTGATCGAGGTGACTTCAAACACTACGGCTACCACGGCTACTACCATCAAGATTGGACCAAGCTCGATGACAACATGGGCACCGAAGACGAGCTAAAAACCTTCATCGATACCGCGCATAGCAAAGGCATTCGTGTTGTTTGGGATGTGGTAATGAACCACACCGGCTATGCGACGCTTGCCGACATGCAAGAGTTTGATTTTGGTAAGCTCAACCTAACTGACGAAGAAGCCAAACAAACACTTGGCGAAAACTGGACAGATTGGCAACCTGCCAAAGGTCAGAACTGGCACTACTTCAACAACTACATCTCTTACAGCGACAAAGAAGCGTGGGAAAAGTGGTGGGGCAAAGCTTGGCTACGCAGCGATATCGGCGCCTATGACTCTCCGGGCTACAATAACCTCACCATGTCTTTGGCGCATCTGCCCGATTTCAAAACAGAGTCGACAGAGACAATCGGGCTGCCTAATTTCTATCGCAATAAGTCCACCAGCGCGACCGATGAACTCAAAACACCTCGTAACCATTTAATCACTTGGTTATCGGATTGGGTGCGCGAATATGGTGTCGATGGTTTCAGGGTCGATACCGCTAAACACGTTGAACTCGAAGCATGGGCAGAACTGAAAGAGAGCACCAACCAGGCACTTGCCGAGTGGAAACAGAACAACCCAGACAAGGCCTTGGATGACTTACCCTTCTGGATGACTGGCGAAGTATGGGCACACAGCGTGGTCAAATCAGATTACTTCGCTAACGGATTTGATTCGATCATCAACTTTGAATTCCAGAGTGATATCGCACCAAAGGCGCTCAAGTGCCTATCCGATCTTGATGCTGATTACCTTCGATACGCAGAGAAGATCAACAACGACAGCGAGTTCAACGTACTGAGTTACCTTTCGTCTCACGACACCTCGCTATTCTGGACACAACATGGCAGTGACTTTGCAAAACAAACCAAAGCTGCAAACGCGTTGATGCTGGCTCCCGGTGCGGTACAGATCTATTACGGCGATGAAATCGCCCGAGACTTTGGCCCAACGGGTTCTGATCCAATGCAAGGCACACGCTCAGACATGCCTTGGGATCAAATCACTGGCGAACGTGCAGAGCTGCTAGAACACTGGCAAGCGCTTGGCCAATTCCGCCAACGCCACCCAGCCGTTGCTCAGGGTAAGCACATCATCCGTAACAGCAAGGGCTACTATGCGTTCGAACGCCAATACCAAGATGACAAGGTATTAGTCGTTTATACCGGTTCGAACTAAACCTTCATTAACATAAACACCAGAAACTAAAGGGGAAGCTTAGGCTTCTCCTTTTTTTATCGCTAAAGGTACGTTCAATAAGCAAGCTGTCACTCATTAACCAAACTTTATAGAAGTTTTTTACGTGTTAGAGCATTTGGCGCTATGCGTCGCAAAAACATTGCGGTATGTTCAAGGAATACACTGATGGCAGACATAAGGTCTGCCTTAATGACACGTAACAAGCAATCACAATGAATTAGGTAAAATTAGTAATGCAGTTCTCTAAGTTTGGCGAAAAGTTTAATCGATACTCTGGAATCACTCGTTTAATGGATGATTTGAATGATGGCCTGCGCACTCCTGGCGCTATCATGCTCGGTGGTGGCAACCCAGCCGCTATCCCTGCCATGCTCGATTACTTTAACCAAGCCAGTGCCGACATGCTCGCCAGTGGAGAACTCATCGCCGCCCTCGCCAACTACGATGGTCCGCAGGGTAAAGACAGCTTCATCAAATCGTTAGCAGCAATGCTGAAAGAGACCTACGGTTGGGACATCAGCGAGAAGAACATCAGCCTGACTAATGGCAGTCAAAGTGGCTTCTTCTACCTATTCAACCTGCTAGCAGGCCAACAGCCTGACGGCTCACATAAGAAAATCCTACTGCCGATCGCACCGGAATACATCGGCTACGGCGACGCGGGTATTGATGACGATATTTTTATCTCTTACCACCCAGAGATCGAACTGCTAGAAAACCGTCAGTTTAAATACCACGTTGATTTTGAACAACTAAAGGTTGATGACTCAGTCGCGGCTATCTGTGCATCTCGTCCAACCAACCCAACGGGTAACGTACTGACCGACGAAGAAGTGCGTAAACTGGATAAACTGGCGCGTGAAAACAACATCCCACTGCTGATCGACAATGCTTACGGCCTGCCGTTTCCTAACATCATCTTTGAAGATGTCGAACCGCTCTGGAATGAAAATACGATTCTGTGCATGAGCCTTTCTAAGCTTGGTTTGCCGGGTGTGCGTTGCGGTATCGTAATTGCGAGTGAAGAAGTAACACAAGCATTGACCAACATGAATGGCATCATTAGCTTAGCGCCAAACAGTGTTGGCCCTGCAATTGCCAATCACATGATTGAAAAAGGCGATTTACTGCGCTTAAGTAGCGAGGTAATCAAACCTTTCTATAAAGATAAGTCACTACGTGCAGTTGAACTGTTACAAGACGCTATCGACGACCCTCGCTTCCGTATTCACAAGCCTGAAGGCGCTATCTTCTTATGGCTATGGTTTGATGAGCTGCCGATCACCACAATGGAACTGTACGACCGCCTTAAAGCTCGCGGCGTATTGATTGTTCCGGGTGAATACTTCTTTATCGGCCAAGAAGACGAGTGGGATCATGCTCACCAGTGCTTACGCATGAACTACGTACAAGATGATGAGGCGATGCAGAAAGGCATTGCTATCATTGCTGAAGAAGTGAAAAAGGCTTACTCAGAGCAGTAATAAGAGCTTTTAGCTTACCGCAGGTCAAATACAAAAAGAGCACCTCATTAGGTGCTCTTTCACTTTTACTTCCCGATATTTTTTAGCTCTAAGGAGCTAACAGTAATTAGCCTTCTAGTAAACTATTACCATTGATAGCAATCTTACGTGGTTGCATCGCTTCTGGGATTTCGCGTTCGAGGTCGATGTGAAGAAGACCATTTTCCATGCTTGCACCTACCACTTTTACGTAGTCAGCCAGTTGGAATTTACGCTCGAAATCGCGCTCTGCGATACCTTGGTATACGAAGGTTTTCTCTGCTTCTGCTTTACGCTCACCTTTCACAATTAGCATGTTCTCTTTCTGAGTCAGATCTAATTGGTCATCAGCAAAACCAGCGACTGCCATAGTAATACGGTAGTTGTTCTCGTCTTTTTGCTCGATGTTGTATGGAGGGTAACCGCCAGAAGAGTTCTTCGATGTATTCGCTTCCATCATGTTGAATAGACGATCGAAGCCGATTGCGTTGCGGTAAAGTGGAGTGAAATCTACAGTTCTCATAATGCTATCCTTTTAGTAAGCAATAGTCTTAGCTGCGAATTTTACTTGGATCTAACCTGTGTGTGACCCAGTAAACAGCTAAGAGATTCAATTCGCATTCCTCGGGTTTCACCTCTATTGGCGACAACGCTGGGACATGGCAATGAATCAATTTTTAAGTTGTGTGCTGCCAAAGTTATCCTCTATTGAGCGATACTTCGTTAGCGGTAATGAAGGTTCTGTTTCTTCTCTTGTAGAGCAAGACAGTCATCCTCTTCACAAATAGATATATGGATTGAGCAAAATAGTTTCAAGGGGTTATTTTCAATTATTTTTGCAACTCAATATTTTTCAATATCTTACAAAGATAAAAAAGCACCATCCAAAGGATAGTGCTTTAAAATGATTTTAGTTTTTTGAGACGAAGCTATTTGGCTTTAGTTCAAGGAAGAGGCGCGGAGCATACGAATGTATGTGAGCACCTCTGACACAGAAATTAAGCCAAAGAGCGAAGTATCAAAGAGACTAAACGTCTAGGTTTGCTACTTTCAGTGCATTCTCTTCGATGAAGTTACGACGAGGTTCAACTTGGTCACCCATTAGCGTCGTAAACAACAAATCAGCACCAACAGCGTCTTCAATTGTTACTTGCATCATACGGCGAGTTTCAGGATCCATCGTGGTTTCCCAAAGTTGATCAGGGTTCATCTCACCTAGACCTTTGTATCGCTGTAGGCTTAGACCACGACGAGACTCTTTCACTAACCAGTTCAGAGCATCAACGAAGCTAGAAACTTCTTGAGTACGCTCACCACGCTTAATGTAAGCGCCTTCTTCAATCAAGCCATCAAGAGCTTCAGAAAGATCCGCTAGCTTACCAAACTCTTTAGAGTTAATAAGATCGATGCTTAGTAGGTGTTCATGAGTCACACCATGAGTACGAACCACAATCTTAGGAACGCTTAAGCCTAGCTCTTCGTGTTTTTCAACTTCAAGGCTGTATTGGCTTGCACCTACTTCTTTCGCGTTTAGCTGTTCAACAAGCTGCTTACCCCAAGCTTCAACTGCCGCGTCATCATGACACTGCTCGGCCGTTAGACGAGGAACGTAAATCAGTTCGTGAACCAATGCGCGTGGGTAACGGCGGCTCATACGATCAACAAGCTTGATGCCTGCATTGTATTGCTGAACAAGCTTCTCTAAACCTTCACCTGCAAATGCTGGCGCTTCAGGGTTTACGTGCAGTTCTGCGTTGTCTAAAGCCAAAGATACTTGATACTGGTTCATCGCATCTTCATCTTTAATGTACTGCTCTTGCTTACCTTTCTTCACTTTGTAAAGTGGCGGTTGAGCAATGTAGATGTAGCCACGTTCAATCAGCTCTGGCATTTGACGGTAGAAGAACGTCAGTAGCAGGGTACGGATGTGAGAACCATCGACATCGGCATCGGTCATGATGATGATGTTGTGGTAACGCAGTTTATCTGGGTTGTATTCGTCACGACCAATACCACAACCAAGAGCGGTGATTAGCGTTGCTACTTCTTGAGAAGACAGCATTTTATCGAAACGTGCTTTCTCTACGTTAAGGATTTTACCTTTCAGCGGTAGGATTGCTTGGTTCTTACGGTTACGCCCCTGCTTAGCTGAACCGCCAGCAGAGTCTCCTTCCACAATATATAGTTCAGACAGTGCAGGATCTTTTTCCTGACAGTCAGCAAGCTTACCAGGAAGACCCGCTAAATCTAATGCGCCTTTACGACGAGTCATTTCACGAGCTTTACGCGCTGCATCACGAGCACGTGCTGCATCAATGATTTTAGAACAAACTGTTTTCGCTTCACCTGGGTTCTCAATAAGGAACTCAGACAACTTCTCACCCATTGTAGATTCAACGGCAGACTTCACTTCTGAAGAAACCAGCTTATCTTTAGTTTGGCTTGAGAACTTAGGATCAGGCACTTTAACAGAAACAATCGCCGTCAGACCTTCACGAGCATCATCACCAGAGGTCGCAGTCTTCGCTTTCTTAGAGAAGCCTTCCTTGTCCATGAAGCTGTTCAGAGTACGCGTTAGCGCCGCACGGAAACCTGCTAAGTGAGCACCACCATCGCGTTGAGGGATGTTGTTGGTGAAACAGTAGATGTTTTCTTGGTAGCCGTCATTCCACTGCATCGCAACTTCAACGGTAATACCGTCTTCGCGCTCAGAGTTAAAGTGGAAGATTTTTTGGATGATTGGCGTTTTGTTAGTATTAAGGTGTTCAACAAACGCTTGGATACCGCCTTCGTATTCGAAGTGATCCATTTTGTCTTCTTCGCGCTCGTCAATTAGCTTAATTGATACACCTGAGTTCAAGAATGATAGCTCACGTAGACGCTTAGCTAAAATGTCGTAATGGAACTCGATGTTAGTGAAGGTTTCTTCACTCGGCCAGAAACGAATCTCTGTACCTGTTTTATCCGTGTCACCGATAACCGCTAGTGGCGCTTGAGGCTCACCGTGGCTGTAGGTTTGAGTGTGGATTTTGCCACCGCGGTGGATAGTAAGAGTAACTTGCTTAGAAAGTGCGTTAACTACTGAAACACCAACACCGTGCAGACCACCAGATACCTTGTACGAGTTATCATCGAACTTACCACCAGCGTGAAGAACCGTCATGATTACTTCGGCTGCAGATACGTTTTCTTCTGGGTGCAATTCTGTTGGAATACCACGGCCGTCATCGCTCACAGACACAGAACTATCTTCATGGATAGTTACAATGATGTCATTACAGTGACCAGCTAGCGCTTCATCAATAGAGTTATCTACCACCTCAAAAACCATGTGGTGCAGACCGGTACCATCATCCGTGTCGCCAATGTACATTCCAGGACGCTTACGTACCGCATCCAGACCCTTCAGTACTTTAATACTCGATGAATCGTAATTATCTGACATAGTTACTCTCTGACTAATTATCCTTGCTCTATTTTGCCATGTTCCACATGAAACATCCTGCTATTTTCGTCATGCATATCTGCAATCTGATCAGCGGTAATAGAGCTTACAAAAACTTGAGCCTGGGTCGCCTTTAAACACTCAGCAAGACGTGCTCGGCGTTGGCTATCTAATTCGGAAGCGAAGTCATCTATCAAATAGATGCACTGCTTACCTGTCATTTGAGTGAGGTGTTGCCCTTGTGCTACTCGTAGCGCGCACACCATCAACTTCAATTGACCTCGTGACAAGACATCTTCCACTGGAGTGCCGTTCACTTTTATCTTCAGATCCGCTTTGTTTGGCCCACCAAAGGTGTAACCAAGCTGCTGATCCCTTTCAAAATTCTTTTCTAATATATCGGCGTACGGGGTGTCTTTGTCCCAGCCACGATAGTAGTTAATCTTTATCTCAAACTCAGGAAGGAAGGTCGCACAGATTTCTTCGGCGACTTCTTTGAGCTGATCAACGTAGGTGGCACGCCACTGACTGATGCTTTCTGCTAAACGGGCCAATTCTTGGTCCCAATAGCTCAGCTCTCGATAGTGGGTTGCCGTTTTCAATAAGGCGTTTCGCTGCTTATTGAGGCGCTTTACCCTGCCCCACGCATCATAAAAGCCCGACTCACTGTGGAAGACTCCCCAATCAATGAATGCTCGGCGATGCTTAGGTCCATCGGTTAGTAAATCAAACCCTTCAGGGTGAATCAACTGCAAAGGTAAGACTTGAGCTAACTGAGCCAACTTTTGCCCAGTTTGACCGCTTATTTTAACCTCTGTCGTGCCATCGCGCTGCTTATTAATGCCAATTGGCAGCTCAAATTGATCCGAGGTCATAAAACGGCCATGTACAAACAGCTCACTACACTCGTTTTGTATGATACGACCGGTAAGTGAACTCTTGAATGAGCGACCATGTCCGAGCAGATACACCGCTTCAAGGACACTGGTTTTGCCGCTTCCGTTAGCCCCTATAAGAAAGTTAAAGCCTGATGACGGTTGAATGTCACAGGCTTCAATATTTCTAAACTGCTTAACGATTAAGCGCGATAAAGGCATAACGTCTTCATATTAATCTTCAATCACGACTCGGTAGGTCAACATAGGGCTGCTTATAAGCGAATTGGCATAACAACGTACATCGCGCTGTCATCTTGTGCGTTCTCGATAAGAGCACTCGCATTGGCGTCTGACATTGAGATGCGAACCTGTTCACAACGCAGTGTGTTCAGAACATCCAATACGTAGCTTACGTTGAAGCCAATCTCTAGCGCGTCACCGTCGAAGTTAACATCGAGTACTTCTTCTGCTTCTTCTTGCTCTGGGTTGTTCGCGGTAATGCGCATCTCGCTATCCGCAAGGTTAACGCGAACACCACGGAATTTTTCATTCGATAGAATCGCAGCACGAGAAAATGCTGAACGTAATTCATCACAGCCAGCTTCAAGTGTCTTGGTGGTATTTTGCGGCATTACGCGGCGATAATCAGGGAAACGACCATCAACCAGCTTAGAAGTGAAGACATAGTTGTTCACTTCAGCTCGCACGTTAGAGTTACCAATTTGCAGTGTTACTGGCTGTTCAGGTGCATCCAATAGCTTCACTAACTCTTGAACACCTTTACGAGGAACAATGATCTGCTTCTGAGCAAAATCCGCACCCAGTTGTGCTTGAGATACTGCCATACGGTGACCATCGGTCGCTACGCTGCGCAGGATAGAGCCTTCAATCTCAAACAACATACCGTTGAGGTAGTAACGAACATCTTGGTTCGCCATTGAGAATTGTGTTTTCTCGATAAGACCGCGAAGTTCAGCTTGTGTCACTGACACTTCAACTTCACTGCTCCAGTCTTCAATATTTGGAAAATCTGCCGCAGGTAATGTTGCTAAAGAGAAGCGGCTACGACCAGAGCGAACCTGAATACGGTCACCATCCAATACCACCGTGATCACTGAGTTATCTGGCAATCCACGGCAGATATCTAGGAATTTACGTGAAGGTACGGTAATGCTACCCGCTTCGAAATCACCTTCAAGCGTTACACGGCTGATCAGTTCAACTTCTAGATCCGTCGCTGTCATCGACAACACGTTATCTTCTACTTTAATCAGTAGGTTTCCTAGAATTGGAAGCGTTGGCCTGCCACCGAGTGCGCCAGATACTTGTTGTAATGGCTTAATCAGGTGACTACGTTCAATGGTAAATTTCATATCTTGCTCTTACGGTCTAAATGGCACTGCGTAATAGTACGTGGCCAAGATTCTGCTTATTAAGGTTAAGAATACTGTGTATTAAGAAGAAAGGGTACGAATCAAGTTCGAATAATCTTCTTTAATGTCGTGGCTCTCTTCACGCAGCTGAGCAATCTTACGACAAGCATGCAGTACCGTCGTGTGGTCACGACCACCGAATGCATCGCCAATCTCAGGCAAGCTATGGTTTGTTAGCTCTTTCGCCAGTGCCATCGCCAATTGACGTGGACGAGCAACAGAACGAGAACGACGCTTAGACAATAGATCAGCGACTTTGATTTTGTAGTACTCGGCTACTGTCTTTTGAATGTTATCAATAGTGACCAGTTTTTCTTGCAGTGCAAGTAGGTCACGCAGTGCTTCACGCACGAAGTCGATCGTGATCGGGCGGCCAGTGAAGTTTGCATTCGCAATAACACGGTTCAATGCGCCTTCCAGTTCACGAACGTTAGAGCGTAGACGCTTGGCAATAAAGAACGCCACTTCATCCGCAAGGTGAATTTGGTGGTCTTCGGCTTTCTTCATCAAGATCGCAACACGTGTCTCAAGCTCTGGTGGCTCAATCGCTACCGTCAAACCCCAGCCGAAACGAGATTTAAGACGATCTTCTACCCCGTTGATCTCTTTTGGATAACGGTCAGACGTTAGGATGATCTGTTGATTGCCTTCAAGCAGCGCGTTAAAGGTATGGAAGAACTCTTCTTGAGAACGCTCTTTATTAGCAAAGAATTGGATGTCATCGATAAGCAATGCATCAACACTACGGTAGTAGCGCTTAAATTCTTCGATCGCGTTGTTTTGCAGAGCCTTTACCATATCCTGAACAAAACGCTCTGAGTGCATGTAAACCACTTTCGCATTCGGCTTATTATCAACAATGGCGTTACCCACCGCATGCAACAAGTGCGTTTTACCTAAACCAGTGCCGCCGTATAGGAACAACGGGTTGTAGGCTGTACCTGGGTTATCAGAAACCTGACGTGCCGCAGCCAAACCGAGTTGGTTCGACTTACCTTCAACAAAGTTATTGAACTTATGTTTTGGGTTCACGTTTGAGCGGTGATTCAAGTCAACCGCGACAGGCTCTTCATCACGCCAGATATTATGGACAGGTTTGCGAGCTTGTAATTGCGCAGGTGCTGATGACTCAGCGGCCACATCAGCTGCAGTGCGAGTCTGAGTTGGTGTCGGTGTCGCAGGCTTTGGTGCAATCACACGCTTGCTTCCCACTTCAAAATGAAGATGTGGGATATCGTTACCGCAATATTCTTGCAGCAGACGGTTAATGCTATTTAGATACTTATCACGAACCCAATCGAGTACGAAACGGTTCGGTGCAAATAGAGTTAGAGTATTGTCATTGAGTTCCGCTTGTAACGGACGAACCCACATACTGAATTCTGTAGCTGGTAACTCTTCTTGAAGCTGTTGCAAACACTGCAACCAAAGCGAAGATGACACGGTGCCCTCACTCTATTTAAAGTAATATGAAATGACCGCTAATTTTACCTGTTGATAAGTCAGATCACCAGCAATTGATCACAGATCCAGTGAATAAGATCCAAGTTATTCACAATAAATTTGTAATTTATCGGTGGATCCACACATCTTGCCCCTAATTTACTCACACAATGATCCACTTATGCCCGGATCCTTGCTAGTTATCCCCAAATCGAGAATTCAATCTGGTTATGGTTAATAACATCTGGTTATTTATTCTAGTGAGCATTTTCCCAGTAACATCCAAACCCATAAATATAAGGAGTTACCAAATGAATAACTGGATTAAGGCTGCAATTGCGGCTATCGCACTCTCTGCTGCTACTGTTCAAGCTGCGACTGAAGTTAAAGTCGGCATGTCTGGTCGCTATTTCCCGTTTACGTTCGTTAAACAAGACCAGCTACAGGGTTTTGAAGTGGATTTATGGGATGAGATCGGTAAGCGTAACGATTACAAGGTTGAATACGTAACGGCAAACTTCTCTGGTCTGTTTGGTCTTCTTGAAACGGGTCGCATCGATACCATTTCAAACCAAATTACAATGACGGATGCACGTAAAGCGAAATACCTATTCGCAGACCCATACGTAGTAGACGGCGCACAAATTACCGTTCGTAAAGGTAATGACAGCATTAAAGGCATCGAAGACCTTGATGGCAAGACGGTTGCGGTAAACCTAGGCTCAAACTTTGAACAACTGCTTCGCAGCTACGACAAAGATGGCAAGATCAATGTAAAAACCTACGATACAGGTATTGAACATGACGTGGCACTGGGTCGTGCCGATGCATTCGTAATGGATCGCCTATCAGCACTAGAGCTTATCAAGAAGACTGGTCTACCATTACAACTAGCAGGTCAGCCATTCGAAACAATTGAAAACGCTTGGCCTTTCGTCGACAACGATAACGGCAAAAAACTGCAAGCAGAAGTAAATGAAGCATTAGCAGCAATGCGCGCAGATGGTACGCTAGAAAGTATCTCTCAGAAATGGTTTGGTGCGGACATTACTCAGAAGTAATTACTCACTTTCTCCATTCAAGGCCCACTGCTTTATACAGCGGTGGGCTTTTTGCTTTTGTGCACTAATTAAAAAACCTGATACAACAGTACTTACATATAGAACAACACTGCCAATAAAAATACGAGATAGATTATGGGATTTGACTTTAATTACATGCTAGAGCTGTTGCCAATACTACTGAAGTATTTAGGCACCACGATGGAGATGGCGACCTGGGGCTTGTTCTTTGCTCTGATCCTGTCTCTGATACTGGCGAATATTCGTGTATTCAAAATCCCAGTGCTCGACCAACTGAGCCAGCTGTACATTAGCTTCTTCCGAGGCACACCACTGTTGGTGCAGCTGTTCCTCCTTTATTACGGCTTACCACAAGTCTTCCCGTGGATGGTTGGGTTGGATGCCTTCAGCGCCGCTGTGATTGGCTTAACCCTGCACTTTGCCGCGTATATGGCAGAAAGTATTCGTGCCGCGATTATCGGTATTGATCGCAGCCAGATGGAAGCCAGCCTTTCGGTCGGTATGACAACCAGCCAAGCGATGCGCCGAGTGATCTTACCGCAAGCAACTCGCGTGGCACTGCCGTCGTTGATGAACTACTTCATCGATATGATCAAGTCGACTTCACTTGCCTTCACCCTAGGTGTCGCCGAAATCATGGCTAAAGCTCAGATGGAGGCTTCTTCAAGTTTCCGCTTCTTCGAGGCTTTCTTAGCAGTCGCACTGATTTACTGGGGCGTGGTGGTTATCCTCACTCGTATTCAAATTTGGGCCGAAGTGAAACTGAATAAGGCGTATGTACGATGATCAAATTACAAAATATCCACAAGCAGTTTGGTGACACCGAAGTTTTGAAAGGGATCGACCTAGAAATCAAACAAGGTGAGATAATTGTCATCATAGGTTCAAGTGGTACGGGTAAATCTACCCTACTGCGTTGTGTGAATTTTCTAGAGCAAGCCGATCAAGGCACGATTTCGATTGATGATATCAAGGTTGATACTCAGAAACACACTAAGGCAGAGGTGCTTGCACTGCGTCGTAAGACCGGTTTTGTGTTCCAAAACTATGCACTGTTCGCTCACCAAACCGCGAGACAGAATATTGCTGAAGGTTTAATTACCGTTCGTGGTTGGAAAAAACAGCAAGCCCATGAAAAAGCACAACAAATACTTGATGATATTGGCTTAGGTGACAAAGGTGATAGCTACCCAGCCGCGCTCTCTGGTGGCCAGCAACAACGGGTGGGTATTGGCCGTGCAATGGCACTACAACCCGAGCTTTTACTGTTTGATGAGCCGACTTCAGCGCTCGATCCTGAGTGGGTTGGCGAAGTGCTTAACCTAATGAAAAAACTGGCAAATCAGCATCAAACCATGCTGGTGGTTACCCATGAAATGCAGTTCGCGAGAGAGGTCGCAGACCGAGTGATCTTCATGGCTGACGGTCATATTATCGAGCAGGGATCTCCACAGGATATTTTTGGTAATCCACAGGATCCTAAATTAAAAAAATTCTTAAATAAGGTTGGGATCGACTAAGGATCCTTGTGATTTTAGTTATTCTACGTATAATCCCCCGACCGGAATTTTAGTTAACCCAATCATTGACACTTTTTGTGACAGTGATTACAATTCCGCCTCTTTGTTGAGAGGCGTCGGTTTTCCTTTCTTATATAAAGAAGAGAAAAAATGCCCACGCCGGGTTTAACAAAAACCTAAAACTACTGATCAGTAAGGTAATTACAATGAAACGCACTTTTCAACCTACAGTTCTAAAGCGTAAGCGTACTCACGGTTTCCGTGCTCGCATGGCTACTAAGAACGGTCGCGCAACAATCAATGCACGTCGTGCAAAAGGCCGTAAGCGTCTTTCTAAGTAATCTTTGATTATTTTGAATAAGCTAGCCTTCGGTCGGGAGTTACGCTTGTTAACTCCCGAACATTATCAAAATGTCTTCAAGCAAGCTCATCGAGCTGGCTCCCCTCATTTCACCATCATTGCCCGAAATAACTCTCTTTCAAATCCTCGTCTTGGATTAGCCGTTCCGAAAAAGCAGATTAAAACCGCCGTGGGTCGTAACCGATTCAAGCGTCTTACTCGTGAAAGCTTTCGTAACACTCAACACAAACTTCCTAACAAAGATTTTGTTGTAATCGCTAAGAAGAGCGCGCAAGATTTAAGCAATGAAGAAATGTTCAAGCTACTCGACAAATTATGGCTTCGCCTGTCTCGCCCTTCGCGTGGATAGCGCTAATACCCATCTATTTTTATAGATGGTTTATTAGTCCACTCATCGGCCCACGCTGCCGATTTACTCCAACCTGCTCTTTATATGCGATAGAAGCGTTGAAAGCTCACGGTTTTGTAAAAGGGTGTTGGTTATCAGGCAAACGTCTATTAAAATGCCATCCTTTGAACGAAGGGGGCTTTGACCCCGTTCCACCAGTCCAAAAACAAGACAGAGATAAATAACGATGGATTCTCAACGTAATATCCTGTTAATCGCATTGGCTTTGGTTTCTTTCCTACTGTTCCAACAATGGAACGTAGCTCAGAATCCAGCACCACAAGCGGTTGAGCAGGCACAATCTGGCAGCACCCTACCAGCGCCATCTTATGCAGATGATCTAGACCCGGCTCCTGGTCAAGTTGCTTCTTCTGCTAAAACTATCACAGTAACAACTGATGTACTGACTCTGTCAATTGATACGGTTGGTGGTGATGTCGTTAAAGCAAACCTAAACGATTACTCTGCTGAGTTCGATTCTGAAGATACGTTTGTTCTTCTTAAAAACGAACCAGGTCACCAATTTATCGCACAAAGCGGTCTAGTGGGTCCTCAAGGTATCGATTTAAGCAGCACAAACCGCCCAAGCTACACAGTTTCAGCAGACAGCTTCACGCTTGCTGATGGTCAGGATGAACTACGCATCCCGATGACTTACCAAGCGAACGGCCTTGATTACACGAAAACATTCATCCTTAAGCGTGGCAGCTACGCAATGGATGTTGAATACGATGTAGTCAACAACTCTGGTAACAACGCGACATTCGGCATGTACGCTCACCTGCGTCAGAACGTAATGGATGACGGCGGTAGCCTAACAATGCCAACTTACCGTGGTGGTGCTTACTCTACGGAAGATACGCGTTACAAAAAATACAGCTTCGACGACATGCAAGATCGCAACCTGTCTCTTAACCTAGCAAACGGTCAAGGTTGGGCAGCGATGATTCAGCACTACTTTGCAAGTGCATGGATCCCACGCGACGAAGCAGGCAGCAACCTTTACACTCGTGTAATTGGTAACCTTGGCGACATCGGTGTTCGCATGCCGAACAAAACCATCGCTACTGGCGACGAAGCAAACTTCAAAGCAACGCTTTGGGTTGGTCCTAAACTTCAAGACCAAATGGCTGCTGTTGCACCTAACCTAGACCTAGTAGTTGACTACGGTTGGTTATGGTTCATTGCTAAACCACTTCATACTCTGCTTTCGTTCATTCAAGGCATCGTTGTGAACTGGGGTCTGGCAATCATCTGTCTAACTTTCATCGTTCGTGGTGCTATGTACCCACTAACGAAAGCTCAGTACACGTCTATGGCGAAAATGCGTATGCTTCAGCCTAAGCTGACTGCAATGCGTGAGCGTATCGGCGACGACCGTCAACGCATGAGCCAAGAAATGATGGAGCTTTACAAGAAAGAGAAAGTAAACCCACTAGGTGGCTGTTTACCTATCCTTCTGCAAATGCCTATCTTCATTTCGCTATACTGGGCACTAATGGAGTCTGTTGAACTGCGTCACTCACCGTTCTTCGGTTGGATTACTGACCTTTCAGCACAAGACCCATACTACATCTTGCCACTTCTGATGGGTGCTTCAATGTTCCTAATCCAGAAGATGAGCCCGACAACTGTAACGGATCCAATGCAGCAGAAGATCATGACCTTTATGCCGGTTATGTTCACATTCTTCTTCCTGTTCTTCCCTTCAGGTCTGGTTCTATACTGGCTAGTATCGAACATCGTAACTCTGATTCAGCAAACGCTTATCTACCGCGCGCTGGAAAAGAAAGGCTTACATTCTAAGTAAGTTCGATAATAGAAAGAAACAAAGAAAGGCGACCAAAAGGTCGCCTTTTTGTTTTTAGCTGATTACAATTCAGCTAATTGATTAATCGTGAGCGCCCCTTTTTGGCTTTCACATGCTAGCAGGCACAACTATGACTACAGATACGATTGTTGCTCAAGCGACTGCACCCGGCCGTGGCGGCGTCGGTATTATTCGCGTTTCAGGCCCACAAGCAGCCCAAGTTGCGCTTGAAGTTACCGGCAAAGTACTGAAACCACGTTACGCTGAGTACACCCCTTTTAAATCTCACGATGGTTTAGAGCTAGACCAAGGCATCGCGCTTTACTTTCCTAACCCGCACTCGTTTACCGGTGAAGACGTTTTAGAGCTGCAAGGCCACGGTGGTCCTGTGGTAATGGATATGCTCATCAAGCGCATCCTCGCTATTCCAGGTCTACGCGCAGCACGCCCAGGTGAGTTCTCGGAGCGTGCCTTCTTGAACGACAAGATGGATTTAACCCAAGCAGAAGCGATTGCTGACCTCATTGATGCCAGTTCAGAAGAAGCGGCGAAATCAGCTCTGCAATCGTTGCAAGGTGAGTTCTCGAAACGCATTAATACGCTGGTGGACTCTCTGATTCACTTACGCATCTATGTTGAAGCCGCTATCGACTTCCCAGAAGAAGAGATTGATTTCCTTGCTGACGGTAAAGTAAGTGCTGACTTACAAGCTATCATCGACAACCTCGAAGCGGTTCGCCAAGAAGCCAATCAAGGTGCCATCATGCGTGAAGGTATGAAGGTGGTGATTGCAGGTCGTCCTAATGCCGGTAAGTCGAGCTTACTGAATGCATTATCGGGTAAAGACTCCGCGATTGTGACTGATATTGCAGGTACAACCCGTGATGTACTTCGTGAACATATCCATATTGATGGTATGCCACTGCACATTATTGATACCGCAGGCCTGCGTGAAGCCTCGGATGAAGTCGAAAAAATCGGTATTGAACGCGCTTGGGAAGAAATTGCTCAAGCCGATCGCGTTTTATTTATGGTCGATGGCACCACTACCGATGCAACCGACCCGAAAGATATCTGGCCAGATTTCGTTGATCGTCTGCCGAATAACATCGGAATGACCGTGATTCGTAACAAAGCCGATCAAACCGGTGAAGATCTCGGGATTTGCCATGTTAATGATCCAACTCTGATTCGACTATCAGCAAAGACGGGACAAGGCGTTGATGCACTACGTAATCACTTAAAAGATTGCATGGGCTTTGCTGGTGGCAATGAAGGTGGCTTCATGGCACGTCGTCGCCACTTAGATGCCCTAGAACGCGCATCTGAGCATCTAGATATTGGCCAGCAACAGCTCGAAGGCTATATGGCAGGGGAAATCTTGGCAGAAGAACTGCGTATAACGCAGCAACACCTTAACGAGATTACTGGTGAATTCAGTTCCGATGACCTACTCGGCCGTATCTTCACCTCTTTCTGTATTGGTAAATAACCTTTAAAGGCCGGCTCATGCTGGCCTTTTTCTTTAGTAAGGACAGCTTAATGATCCACATTATTACAGGCAGCACCTTAGGTGGTGCAGAGTACGTTGGCGATCACCTTAATGATCTTCTTGAAGAGCAAGGCCACGAGATCACCCTTCATAATCAGCCTGAATTCGATGATATTCCCCAACAAGGCTTTTGGTTGCTGGTGACTTCAACTCATGGTGCGGGTGAATTTCCAGATAATATTAAGCCGTTTATCGACGCATTGACCCAGCAATCTCCAGATTTAAGCCCGGTTCGCTTTGCTGTCGTGGCGCTTGGTGATTCGAGTTACGATACCTTCTGTTTGGCGGGAAAATCAGTCCACAGCCAGATGAAAGAGCTCGGTGCTCAGCCTATTTCTGACTGTTTTACCATCGATGTATTGGAAACTCCGGTACCAGAAGACGCAGCAGAAGCTTGGTTCAACGATCATAGCGACCAGTTTTAACCTCTCTCCTCTCTCAAAAAGCGGCTTATGCCGCTTTTTTTGTCTCTGAACATCGTGATTGTGAATAACTTTTTTTCAAAAACATCGAAAATTAGCGATCTATTTTCAATTTCTGCTGTGGATAAGATCATACATATACGGTGATTAACCTATAGTTATCCAAATAACAAGTTTTAGGCTAATTTCCTCCTGTGAATAAGTAGCCATTTTGATCCCAGCTAATCCTCATCCTGATCAAAGTTAGATCACATCATTTGATCCAAAAAAGATCCATGATCTCGTTGATCATTTCCGACTTATCCACAGATACCCTCGATCCTAATAATAGATCTAATAAAAGATCTCCTTAAAGATCTTATCTATATTAATTAAAAACAGCTTTTTCGAAAAATCCCAAAAACGTTTTCTCAGGCTATGAAAACAGGTAGAATATCGCTCCTTTTTATCAATCTAGAAAACGTTTGAATACCTGAGGTCGGTTCATGCTTTATCACGAAAAATTTGACGTCATCGTTGTTGGTGGTGGCCATGCAGGAACGGAAGCCGCACTCGCATCTGCACGTACTGGTCAAAGTACGTTATTACTTACTCATAATATCGATACACTAGGACAAATGTCTTGTAACCCAGCCATTGGCGGGATCGGTAAGGGCCACTTGGTAAAAGAGGTCGATGCAATGGGTGGATTAATGGCGCAAGCTATTGATAATGCAGGTATTCAGTTCAGAACATTGAACGCATCAAAAGGCCCTGCGGTTCGTGCTACTCGTGCACAAGCTGACCGCGCACTGTACAAAGCCTTTGTTCGTAACGTTCTTGAAAACACGCCAAACCTGACTTTGTTCCAACAGTCGGTTGATGACTTGATCGTTGAACAGGATCAAGTGGTAGGTGTGGTAACGCAGATGGGCCTTAAGTTCCGCGCAAGCGCTGTGGTTCTGACTGTGGGCACATTCCTAGGCGGCAAGATCCATATTGGTATGGAAAGTTCTTCAGGTGGCCGTGCTGGTGATCCACCATCGATCGCACTGGCTGACCGTCTTCGTGATCTTCCATTCCGAGTTGATCGCCTGAAAACAGGTACTCCTCCTCGTATCGATGCGCGTAGCGTTGATTTTTCTGAGCTTGAGGTTCAGCACGGTGATAACCCGACGCCTGTTTTCTCGTTCATGGGCAGCCGAGCTCAACAACCTCGTCAAATTCCATGTTACATCACGCATACCAATGAAAATACGCATGACGTAATTCGTGCCAACCTTGATCGCAGCCCTATGTACGCGGGTGTGATTGAAGGCATTGGCCCTCGTTACTGCCCTTCGATTGAAGACAAAGTAATGCGTTTTGCTGACAAGAACAGTCACCAAATTTTTATTGAGCCAGAAGGTCTAACGACTCACGAGCTATACCCGAATGGTATCTCTACCAGTCTGCCGTTTGATGTACAGGTTCAAATTGTTCGTTCGATGAAGGGCTTTGAAAATGCTCATATCGTTCGCCCTGGCTATGCGATTGAGTACGATTTCTTTGATCCTCGCGACCTTAAGCTGACTTACGAAACTAAGTTTATCAAAGGTCTATTCTTTGCGGGTCAAATCAACGGTACCACTGGCTATGAAGAAGCGGCTGCACAAGGCTTGATGGCCGGTCTGAATGCAAGTTTGTTTACTCAAGGCAAAGAAGGCTGGAGTCCACGTCGTGACCAAGCTTACATGGGCGTGCTTATCGACGACCTATCTACCATGGGTACCAAAGAACCTTACCGCATGTTTACGTCTCGCGCGGAATACCGTCTGCTGCTTCGTGAAGACAACGCCGATATCCGCTTGACTGAAAAGTCGCGTGAACTTGGCCTTGTTGATGACGCTCGTTGGGCTCGTTTCAACGAGAAGATGGAAAACATGGAGAAGGAGCGTCAACGTCTGAAAGAGACTTGGATTAATCCAAAATCTGAAGATATTGATCAACTGAACCAAATTCTGAAAACACCAATGTCTCGTGAAGCGAGCGGTGAAGATCTTCTTCGTCGCCCTGAAATGACTTATTCACAGTTAACCGCATTGGATCGTTTTGGTCCTGCACTGGAAGATCAACAAGCGTCTGAGCAAGTTGAGATCCAAGTGAAGTACGATGGTTACATTCAGCGTCAACAAGACGAAATTGAAAAATCACTGCGTCATGAAAACACCAAACTGCCTGCTGATATCGATTACAGCAAGGTAAAAGGACTTTCTAACGAAGTGGTTCTTAAACTAACGACAGCTAAGCCTGACTCAATTGGTATTGCTTCGCGAATTTCAGGTATCACACCTGCAGCAATCTCAATTCTGTTGGTTTACTTGAAAAAACACGGTCTGTTGAAAAAAGGTGAGGAAGCATAATGAGCGCATTACGCGAAAAACTGGATCACCTTATTGGCCAGACTGAACTTGAAGTATCTGAAAAACAACGTGGCCAGTTGGTTGGCTACGTTGAGTTACTGAACAAGTGGAACAAAGCTTATAACCTAACATCAGTTCGTGACCCACAAGAAATGATGGTGAAACATATCTTAGATAGCATCATTGTTAGCACTCACTTACAAGGTAAGCGCTTTATCGATGTGGGTACGGGACCTGGTCTTCCTGGGATTCCGCTCTCAATCATGAATCCAGACTGCGAGTTTTACTTGCTAGACAGCCTAGGTAAGCGTATTCGTTTTATCAAACAGGTGATTCATGAGCTGGGTATCGACAACGTGGTACCGGTTCAAAGTCGCGTTGAAGAATTTCAACCAGAAGAAAAGTTTGATGCAGTGCTCAGTCGTGCATTTGCGTCAATGACAGACATGGTAGAGTGGTGTCACCATTTACCTAAAGAGCAATCCGGTGTATTTTTGGCTCTTAAGGGACAACATCCTAGAGACGAAATCGACCTGTTACCTGAATGGTGTTCAGTGACAGACATTAAAGCTTTGCAAGTGCCAGAGCTTGATGGAGAGCGTCATCTAGTTACTTTATCGCGTCAGGGATAATCAGCGAGGCCATAGTGGGTAGAATCGTAGCAATTGCCAACCAGAAGGGTGGCGTAGGAAAAACAACAACTTGCATTAATTTAGCAGCATCAATGGCGGCAACAAAACGCAAGATATTGGTTGTTGACCTCGATCCTCAAGGTAATGCCACTATGGCGAGCGGTGTCGACAAGTATCAAGTTGAAGCAACAGCTTACGATTTGTTGGTTGAAGACACCCCATTTGATGAGGTGGTTTGCCGGAGTACATCTGGCAATTATGACCTCATCGCCGCGAACGGTGATGTTACTGCGGCAGAAATCAAGCTGATGGAAGTGTTTGCTCGTGAAGTTCGTTTAAAAAATGCACTCGAACCCATTCGCAATAATTATGATTTCATCTTTATTGATTGCCCGCCCTCATTAAACCTTCTTACAATCAACGCGATGGCTGCGGCCGACTCCGTATTGGTTCCTATGCAATGTGAATACTTTGCTTTGGAAGGTTTGACTGCATTGATGGATACCATCAGTAAGCTAGCGGCTGTTGTAAACGAGAACCTGAAGATCGAAGGTCTTCTGCGTACTATGTACGATCCTCGCAACCGCTTATCGAACGAAGTATCTGATCAACTCAAAAAACACTTTGGTAGCAAAGTCTACCGAACTGTGATCCCTAGAAATGTGCGTCTGGCAGAAGCCCCGAGTCACGGCAAGCCAGCAATGTACTACGACAAATATTCCGCAGGAGCTAAGGCTTACCTTGCTCTTGCTGGCGAAATGTTGCGTCGTGAAGAAGTCCCAGTATAGGTCCAACCAAAGGAATTCGCTCAATGTCTAAGCGTGGTTTAGGAAAAGGGCTAGATGCATTGCTTGCAACTAGCTCATTGGCTCGTGAAAAACAGCAAGTTGCTTCTCATAGTCAGGCGTTGTCGGCTGATGGTGAGCTTATTGAACTGGCTGTTGGTTGCTTGAAGCCTGGTGTATATCAACCGCGTAAGGATATTGCGCCTGAAGCGCTAGAAGAGCTGGCAGCATCAATTCAATCTCAAGGCATTATCCAACCGATCGTAGTTCGCCCATTGGCGCACGACCAGTTTGAGATTATTGCTGGTGAACGTCGTTGGAGAGCGGCTCGTCAAGCTGGTCTTAAACAAGTTCCATGCTTGATCAAGAGAGTAGAAGACAAGGCCGCGATTGCGATGGCATTGATCGAGAACATTCAACGTGAAGATCTGAATGTTATCGAAGAATCACAAGCGCTAGAGCGCTTGCAGAACGAGTTTTCACTGACACATCAGCAGGTCGCCGATGTGATTGGTAAATCGAGAGCTACCGTTAGTAACTTATTACGTCTAAATCAGCTCGAAAATGAAGTAAAAGGTTTAGTTTCCAATAAACAACTAGAAATGGGGCATGCTAGAGCACTGCTTGCACTTGAAGGTGTTACCCAGGTTGAGGCAGCGAATACTGCAGCAACCAAAAAAATGACCGTGCGTCAAACTGAGCAACTTGTCAAAAAGTGCTTAAAACCAGACGTTGAAGCTGAATCGAAGCCCGAAGACACTGAGGCCATCGAACTTTCACGAAGACTCACGGAAAAATTGCAAGCAAACGTTTCAGTTACTCGTTCTGTTAGCGGTAAGTCAAAAGTGACAATTACTCTTGATGAGCCTCACAAATTAGAGCAACTTATTGCTAAACTAGAGTACTAGATGAGATAATTGATTTAGGTCAATTATGTAATAAACAAGTAATTTCTTACAAAAGTTGTCGGTTTGTATACAGAAATGTAAATGATTGCTGCATTCTTATTGCAATCAATTTGGCTGAACGTATAATTTTCGCCAATTTCTCAGCACGCTTTTAAGCGAGTGGTAAAGTGGGCTTAAAGAGGAACGAATACATGGTAGCGGCGTTAGCAAGACCAGGACGAGTGCTTGCAAAGCAAATGTTATTGATCGAGCTTAGCGCGGTTATATTAGTGGCGATAGGGTTAGGTTTAGCTGTTAATCCTGATTGGGGTTTTGCTGCATTGGTTGGTGGCGGTATTTTTGTCATCGCGAATGTGGTTTTTTGTGTGTGTGCTTTCCTATTTTGTGGAGCTCGCGCAACTAAGTTAGTTGCGGCGTCGTTCTATGCAGGTGAAGCACTAAAGATCCTTATCACAGTTCTACTATTCTCTATTGTCTACATGTATATGCAGGTGGAATTAATTCCCCTCAAACTGACCTATTTACTGGTTCTAGGTATTAATATCTTTGCGCCAGTGCTTTTCATTAACAATAAAAAATAGGATGAGTTATGGCTGCGCCAACAGCATCCGGATACATTGAACACCATTTACAAAACCTTTCTTTAGCTAAGTTTGGTCTTGTAGAGGAGACAAGTTTCTGGAACGTACATATAGACAGTCTGTTTTTTTCGGTGTTGACAGGGATGTTATTCCTTTGGGTTTTTCGCTCAGTCGCTAAGAAAGCAACAGTAGGTGTACCTGGTAAGCTTCAGTGTTTTGTTGAAATGGTAGTGGAATTCGTTGGCGACAACGTTAAAGAAACTTTCCATGGTCGCAACCCTCTGATTGCCCCACTAGCACTGACTATATTCTGCTGGATTATCATTATGAACTTGATGGACTTAGTGCCTATCGATTTCTTACCATATCCTGCAGAGCATTGGCTAGGTATCCCTTACTTGAAAGTGGTTCCTACAGCTGATGTAAATATAACCATGGCAATGGCTTTGGGTGTTTTTGCTCTGATGATCTACTACAGCATCAAAGTGAAAGGCCTAGGCGGATTTGCTAAAGAATTGGCACTGCATCCATTTAATCACCCAATCATGATCCCATTTAACTTGGTACTTGAGGTAATTTCGTTATTAGCGAAGCCACTATCTCTAGGTATGCGTTTATTTGGTAATATGTTTGCGGGTGAGGTGGTGTTTATTCTTATCGCGGCAATGCTACCGTGGTACTTACAATGGGTAGGTGCACTACCTTGGGCTATCTTCCATATCTTAGTTATATTGATTCAAGCGTTTGTTTTCATGATGTTGACAATCGTTTACTTATCAATGGCTCATGAAGATAGTGATCACTAAAAAATTTTTAAGCTTTATTCTAACTATTAATGTTAATCGGAGAACGTAAATGGAAACTGTACTAAGTTTTTCAGCAATCGCTGTTGCTATTATTGTTGGTCTTTGTGCCGTAGGTACTGCAATTGGTTTTGCTATTCTTGGTGGTAAATTCCTAGAAGGCGCTGCGCGTCAACCTGAAATGGCTCCAATGCTACAAGTTAAGATGTTCATCATCGCTGGTCTACTGGATGCTGTTCCAATGATCGGTATCGTAATCGCACTACTATTCACGTTTGCTAACCCATTTGTTGGTCAACTAGCAGGCTAATTAACTCTTTAATAGTTAATTAAATTTTTGTAGTTGATTCTTAACGAGGGGTAGCTGTTGTGAATATGAACGCAACTCTGCTAGGTCAAGCAATTGCTTTTTCACTGTTTGTTTGGTTCTGCATGAAATATGTATGGCCACCAATCATGCAAGCAATTGAAGAACGTCAGAAAAAAATTGCTGACGGTCTTGTAGCCGCTGAACGCGCTGCTAAAGACTTGAACCTGGCACAAGCCAACGCTTCTGAGCAAATGAAAGAAGCAAAGCGCACTGCAACTGAGGTTATTGATCAGGCAAACAAACGTAAAGCTCAAATTATTGATGAAGCACGCGAAGAAGCTCAGGCAGAACGCCAGAAAATCTTAGCGCAAGCTGAAGCAGAAATTGAAGCAGAGCGTACACGTGCCCGTGATGACCTGCGCAAACAAGTCGCAACTCTGGCTATAGCTGGTGCTGAGAAAATCCTTGAGCGTACAATCGATAAAGATGTACACGATGATCTTCTTAACAACATTACTGCAAAACTTTAAAGCAAGGGGCTGTATATGTCTGATTTGACTACAATCGCACGCCCCTATGCTAAAGCAGCGTTTGACTTTGCGGTAGATAAAGGTGAGCTAGACCAATGGGGTCAAATGCTTACTTTTGCTGCCGAAGTGGCACAAAATGATGATGTTCACAATTTATTAAGCGGTTCTATGACTGCTGAAAAATTAGCTGAAGTATTCATTGTAATTTGTGGCGAACAATTTGATGAATTCGGCCAGAACTTAATTAAAGTGATGGCAGAGAATGGCCGCTTAATGGCTTTTCCTGATGTTTGTAAAGAGTTCTTTATACTCAAAAAAGAGTATGAGAAAGAGATCGACGTTGAAGTTACTTCAGCTGTTGAACTTTCTGAAGAACAACGCACAAGCATTATCAGCAAATTGGAACTGCGCCTTGCGCGCAAAGTTCAGCTGAATTGCAGTATAGATGAGACTCTACTTAGTGGAGTTATTATTCGAGCCGGAGACCTAGTCATCGATAACTCAGCGCGCAGTCGTTTAGACCGCCTGAGCGATGCATTGCAGTCTTAATGGGGATTGGAGCATGCAACTTAATTCCACTGAAATTAGCGATCTAATTAAACAACGTATTGAATCTTTCGACGTTGTTAGTGAAGCTCGCAATGAAGGTACTATCGTTTCTGTAAGCGATGGCATCCTTAGCATCCACGGCCTAGCGGACGTGATGCAAGGTGAAATGATCGAACTACCGGGTGGCCGTTACGCTCTAGCACTGAACTTGAACCGTGATTCGGTTGGTGCTGTTGTAATGGGCCCGTATGCTGACCTACAGGAAGGCATGAAAGTTACAGGTACTGGTCGTATTCTAGAAGTACCAGTAGGTCCTGAAATGCTTGGTCGTGTTGTAAACACGCTAGGTGAGCCAATTGATGGTAAAGGTCCAATCGAAGCTAAATTGACTTCGCCTGTAGAAATTATCGCACCAGGTGTAATCGACCGTAAATCGGTAGATCAACCTGTTCAAACTGGTTACAAGTCTGTTGACTCAATGATCCCTATCGGTCGTGGTCAACGTGAACTAGTAATCGGTGACCGTCAGACTGGTAAAACAGCAATGGCGATCGATGCGATTATTAACCAAAAAGATTCTGGTATTTTCTCTATCTACGTAGCTATCGGCCAAAAAGCGTCGACTATTGCTAACGTAGTTCGCAAACTAGAAGAGCACGGCGCACTAGCAAACACTGTTGTTGTTGTTGCATCGGCTTCTGAATCTGCAGCGCTGCAATACCTTGCACCGTATGCTGGTTGTGCGATGGGCGAATACTTCCGTGATCGCGGTGAAGATGCACTGATTGTTTATGATGATCTATCTAAGCAAGCTGTCGCTTACCGTCAGATCTCACTACTGCTTAAGCGTCCACCAGGTCGTGAAGCGTTCCCTGGTGATGTTTTCTACCTTCACTCTCGTCTACTAGAGCGTGCTGCTCGTGTAAGCGAACACTACGTAGAAGAATTCACTAAAGGCGAAGTGAAAGGCAAGACGGGTTCTTTAACTGCTCTTCCTATCATCGAAACGCAAGCTGGTGACGTATCTGCATTCGTACCGACGAACGTAATCTCGATTACCGATGGTCAGATCTTCCTACAAACTGAGCTATTCAACGCGGGCGTACGTCCAGCTGTTGACCCTGGTATCTCAGTTTCTCGTGTAGGTGGTTCGGCGCAGACTAAAATCATCAAGAAGCTATCTGGCGGTATCCGTACTGCTCTAGCTCAATACCGTGAACTTGCAGCATTTGCTCAGTTCTCTTCGGATCTTGATGAAGCGACTAAGAAGCAGCTAGACCATGGTCAAAAAGTTACAGAACTGATGAAGCAGAAGCAATACGCTCCTATGTCTGTATTTGACCAAGCTCTAGTAATCTTCGCTGCAGAGCGTGGATACCTTCAAGACGTTGAACTTTCTAAAGTTCTAGACTTTGAAGCTGCTTTACTGTCGTTTGCTCGTGGTCAATATGCCGATCTAGCAACACAGATCGACACAACGGGTGCTTTCAATAAAGAAATCGAAGCTGAGCTGAAGAAGCTTGTTGACGATTTCAAGGCAACCCAGACCTGGTAATTGGTAGGTGGTCTTAGGGCCACCTCATACCATTAACGGAGAGTAACGATGGCCGGCGCAAAAGAGATACGTAATAAAATCGGTAGTGTTAAAAGCACACAGAAGATTACGAAAGCAATGGAAATGGTAGCAGCTTCAAAAATGCGTCGTTCTCAAGACGCAATGGAAGCTACTCGTCCATATGCAGAAACAATGCGTAAAGTGATCGGTCATTTGGCTAATGGTAGCCTCGAGTATAAGCATCCTTATCTTGAGGAACGTGAAGCCAAACGTGTTGGTTACATCATCGTTTCTACAGACCGTGGTCTTTGTGGTGGTTTGAACATTAACTTGTTCAAAAAAGCCATGAACGACATGAAAGATTGGTCTGAGAAAGGTGCTGACGTTGAACTTGCAATTGTAGGTTCAAAAGCGACAGCATTTTTCAACAACAGCGGCGCGAAAGTAGCAGCTCAAGTTTCTGGTCTGGGCGATCGCCCAAGCCTTGAAGACTTGATTGGCTCTGTAAGCGTTATGCTGAAGAAATATGATGAAGGCGAATTAGATCGCCTGTTCGTAGTGTTCAACAAGTTTGAAAACACTATGGTTCAAGAACCAACGATCGATCAATTACTTCCTTTGCCTAAATCAGACAGCGAAGAAATGAAACGCAGTCATTCTTGGGACTACATTTATGAGCCCGAGCCAAAACCACTACTAGATGCACTACTGGTTCGCTATGTCGAATCTCAAGTGTACCAAGGTGTGGTTGAGAACCTTGCTTGTGAGCAAGCGGCTCGAATGATTGCAATGAAATCAGCAACAGATAACGCTGGTGACATTATTGATGACTTAGAACTTGTGTATAACAAAGCGCGTCAAGCGGCGATTACACAAGAACTTTCTGAGATCGTTTCAGGCGCAGCTGCGGTTTAAGCTTAGGTAAAACTAAATAGTTAGAGGATTAACGATGGCTACAGGTAAGATCGTACAGATCATCGGTGCGGTAGTCGACGTAGAGTTCCCACAGGGTGAAGTACCTCGTGTATACGACGCTCTGAATGTTAATGAAGTACAAGAACGTCTAGTTCTTGAAGTTCAGCAACAACTTGGCGGTGGCGTAGTTCGCGCAATCGTAATGGGTAGCTCTGATGGTTTACGTCGTGGTTTGACAGTTGAAAATACTGGCGCTCCAATCTCAGTACCAGTAGGTACTAAGACATTGGGTCGTATCATGAATGTCCTAGGTGACGCGATTGATGAGTGTGGCGAGATTGGTGCTGAAGAGCATTACGCCATTCACCGTGAAGCTCCAAGCTATGAAGAGCAGTCTAACGAGACAGCTCTTCTAGAAACTGGTGTTAAAGTAATCGACTTGATTTGTCCATTCGCTAAGGGTGGTAAAATCGGTCTATTCGGTGGTGCTGGTGTAGGTAAGACCGTTAACATGATGGAACTTATCAACAACATCGCACTTCAACACTCAGGCCTATCTGTATTTGCAGGTGTAGGTGAGCGTACTCGTGAAGGTAACGATTTCTACTTTGAGATGCAGGAAGCAGGTGTTGTAAACATCGAAAAACCTGAAGAATCAAAAGTAGCGATGGTTTACGGTCAGATGAACGAGCCACCAGGTAACCGTCTACGTGTTGCCCTGACTGGCCTAACAATGGCAGAGCGCTTCCGTGACGAAGGTCGTGACGTTCTACTGTTCGTTGATAACATCTACCGTTACACACTAGCAGGTACTGAAGTATCAGCACTTCTAGGTCGTATGCCTTCTGCGGTAGGTTACCAACCTACACTGGCTGAAGAAATGGGTGTTCTACAAGAGCGTATCACGTCAACTAAAGCTGGTTCTATCACGTCTGTACAGGCGGTATACGTACCTGCGGATGACTTGACTGACCCGTCTCCAGCAACAACGTTCGCTCACTTGGATGCAACGGTTGTACTTAACCGTAACATCGCATCTATGGGTCTATACCCTGCGATCGACCCGCTAGATTCTACTTCACGTCAACTGGATCCATTGGTAGTTGGACAAGAGCACTACGACATCGCTCGTGGCGTTCAGTCTACTCTTCAGCGCTATAAAGAGCTGAAAGATATCATTGCTATCCTAGGTATGGACGAGCTATCTGAAGAAGATAAGCAAGTTGTATCTCGTGCTCGTAAGATTGAGAAGTTCCTAACTCAGCCTTACCACGTAGCGGAAGTATTTACAGGTGACCCAGGCATTTACGTACCTCTTAAAGAGACTCTACGTGGCTTCCAAGGTCTTCTATCTGGTGAATACGATGACATTCCAGAGCAAGCGTTCATGTACTGTGGTGCAATTGACGAAGCTATCGAGAATGCTAAGAAGCTATAAGGCTAACTAGGAGGCGATATGGCAGCAATAACCTTTCACCTAGACGTTGTAAGTGCAGAGAAACAAATTTTCTCAGGCCTTGTTGAGACGTTTCAGGTGACCGGTAGTGAGGGTGAGCTTGGTATTTTCCATGGTCATACTCCACTGCTGACCGCTATCAAGCCTGGTATGGTGCGTATTGTTAAGCAGCACGGCCACGAAGAAATCATTTATGTTTCTGGTGGTATGGTAGAAGTTCAGCCTGGTACAGCGACTGTACTGGCTGATACAGCTATCCGTGGTGAAGAACTAGACGCAGCAAAGGCGGAAGAAGCTAAACGCAAGGCTGTGGAGAATATCCAAAATCAGCATGGCGACATAGACTTCGCACAAGCGGCCGGTGAACTGGCTAAAGCCATTGCTCAGTTACGAGTTATCGAACTGACAAAACAGCGTCGTTAATCTTTTTAAGATTACAGACTCTGAGATAAAGGCGACCTAAGGGTCGCCTTTTTGCATTTTTAGATTCTCAAAAATGCTTCTTTTACGTATCACTACTGGTTAAATGGTTATTGCGATTTAATTTTTTGCCCAAAAACGGTTACAATATCGGCTTAATAAAAATAACGTTGGATAGGTTTACAATGAAGTTTAGCGCGGTAATTCTCGCGGCGGGCAAAGGCACTCGCATGTATTCAAACACACCAAAGGTTCTGCACACACTTGCGGGTAAGCCAATGGTGAAGCATGTTATCGATACATGTAATGGTCTAGGCGCTCAAAACATCAACCTGGTTTACGGCCACGGTGGTGATCAGATGAAGGCTACCTTAGCTGAAGAATCTGTAAACTGGGCACTGCAAGCTGAACAGCTCGGCACAGGTCACGCTGTGGATCAAGCATCTGCACATTTCGCTGATGATGAAAAAGTATTGGTGCTCTACGGTGATGTTCCACTAATCTCACCTGAAACCATTGAAAACCTATTAGACGCTCAACCAAACGGTGGCATCGCGCTACTTACTGTCGTGTTAGACAACCCGATGGGCTACGGACGTATTATTCGTCGTAATGGCCCTGTTGTGGCTATCGTTGAACAGAAAGATGCAACGGATGAGCAGAAGCTTATCAAAGAGATCAACACTGGCGTTATGGTGGCGACTGGTGGCGATCTCAAGCGCTGGTTGTCTGGCCTAAGTAACGACAACGCACAGGGTGAATATTACCTGACTGACGTTATCGCAGCGGCTCACGACGAAGGTCGTGCAGTTGAAGCGGTACACCCAGTAAGCCCAATTGAAGTGGAAGGCGTAAACGACCGCTCTCAACTGGCTCGTCTAGAGCGCGCTTACCAAGCTGAGCAAGCAGACAAACTATTGAAGCAAGGCGTAATGCTACGCGACCCAAGCCGCTTTGATCTGCGTGGTGAACTGCAGTGCGGTATGGACGTTGAGATTGATACTAACGTTATCATCGAAGGCAGCGTAAGCATTGGCGATAACGTGGTTATCGGCACTGGCTGCGTGCTGAAAGACTGTGAGATCGATGACAACACAGTTATTCGTCCATACAGCGTAATCGAAGGAGCGACTGTTGGTGAAGACTGTACGGTTGGTCCATTTACTCGCCTACGCCCTGGTGCAGACATGCGTAACGATTCGCACGTTGGTAACTTTGTTGAAGTGAAGAACACTCGCCTTGGTGAAGGTTCTAAAGCGAATCACCTAACGTACTTGGGCGATGCTGAAATTGGTCAGCGTGTAAACGTAGGGGCGGGTGCAATTACTTGTAATTATGATGGTGCGAATAAGTTTAAGACCATCATTGGCGACGACGTATTCGTTGGTTCAGACAGCCAATTAATCGCGCCTGTTACGATTGGTAATGGTGCGACGGTTGGTGCTGGCTCTACAGTGACGCGTGATGTGTTGGAAAATGAGCTGGTTATCAGCCGAGCTAAAGAGCGCAAGATCGCTGATTGGAAACGTCCGACTAAGAAAAAGTAGTCTCTTAACAAATAAGATGATTTAAATGAAAGTCAGTAGTACCGCTACTGGCTTTTTCTTATTTATCTAGATATAAAAAAAGAGCGAGTAATCTCGCTCTTTTTTGTTTTCGTTAACTTAGAAACTAGTCTTGTTTCTCGTCAGCGACTACTCGAGAGTTGTCAGGTGTCGCGAAGTGTTCAGAAAGCTCTTTGTTCGAAACAATATAGCCAACCCACAACGCACCCAAACAGATCACAACGGCAATACCCGTCGCGCTTAGTGCTTGGCTAGCCATTGCCGCGACCAATGCACTTGATAGGCCACTGATACTGATTTGCAGGCTGTTTTGTAGACCAGCAGCTGTTGCTGGGCTTTGTTTAGCGCTTGATAGAGCACGGTTTACTACGATTGGGTAAAGTGCGCCGTTTGCGACAGCAATCAAACAGAAAGGCGCAAGTAGAGGCCAGATTGACGTCAGTTCCCACTGTGATGCGATAAAGATAAGCATCGCCGCTACACTGAACAAACCGATAAGGTTTCTTAGTACAACGCCATCGCCATATTTCTTCACTGCTTGCTTACCGAAGTAACCACCCGCCATGAACGCGATTGTTTGTGGGATAAAGCTCAAACCGATGTCTTTTGCTTCATAACCTAGCTGAGCCATGATCTCAGGCATACCCGTTAGGTAAGCGAAGAACGCTGCCGATGCTGATGCAAACATTAAAACATTACCCATGTAAGGCTTTGATTTAAGCAACATCTTGATGTCTGTCTTAATCGATGTTTGTTTTACTTCGGGCGCTTCTTTTGGTTGAGCCATTGTTGTTGCCACTAGCAGTGCACCCATCAAGGTTAATGTGATGAAGATGCTGTGCCAGCCAAAGCTATCCGCCAGTAACACACCTAGCTGAGGTGCTAATGCAGGAGATAGCGCAACCAAAGGCATGATGGTTGCAAAAATTTGTTGGCTACTGCTTTGTGAGTAACGCTTGATAACCATTGCTTGCCAGATTACCGCAGGAGCACATACGCCGATCGCTTGAATGAAGCGCAGTGTCAGTAGATGCCATACCTCGGTGCTGAATGCTAAGCCGAATGAAGCTGCAGTAAAGATAACAAGACCAACCGCCAGCGTATTACGGTGACCATACTTGTCACTCGCCAGACCCCAAAGAAGCTGACCCATTGCCATACCGCCAAGGAATACCGTTAAAGACAGGGCAATCTGCTCTGGGCCGGTTGCGAAATCAACTTCCATTGCCTTAAATGCAGGAAGGTACATATCGGTCGCAATAAAGCCAAGCATTGAAAGAACTGCAAGGTAGACCAATTGAAATTTAGAAATATTCATAAGATGCCATTAAGCTAAAGGTAGTGATGTTTTTATCATCAAAAAAATTGTTTGATATACAGAAGTGAAAGCCCCTGTTTATTTATGCTGACATTCTATTTTTCAGACCTGATAAAATAAAACGCTAAAATATGTGGTTATCAATCAAAAAATTTGAAGGCTTATGTTCTCTAAATCCTCTTTAGAAATGCTCGATACGGTAGCGCGCTTGGGCAGTTTTACCGCGGCGGCTGAGCAGTTGCACAAAGTGCCCTCGGCGATCAGTTATGGTGTCAGACAGGTCGAACAAGAACTGGATGTGCTGCTTTTCAGGCGTTTACCGAGAAAGGTTGAGCTCACTCCGGCAGGTGAACTGTTCATTGAAGAGGCGCGTGCACTACTGAGGCAAATGGAAGAGGTCAGTGCCCAGACTCGTCGAGCAGCTCGAGGTTGGAAGAAAACCTTGCGTCTGACGCTCGATAATGTGGTGAAGCTCGACAAGATGAAGCCGATGATTGAAGAGTTCTATCAAACCTTTGAGTTTGCCGAACTTCAGATCAACATGGAGGTGTTTAACGGCTCATGGGAAGCGATTGCACAGGGCAGGGCGGATATCGTGATTGGCGCCACCTCAGCTGTGCCAGTTGGTGGCGATTTTGAAGTCAAAGACATGGGGCAATTAGATTGGGCATTTGTAATGTCGCCAAGTCACCCGTGTGTGCGCGAACAGAACCTCAATGAAGAGTTCGTGAGCCAATATCCAGCCATCTGCTTGGATGATACCTCCAGTGTGCTCCCTAAGCGACACACAGGCCACTACTCAAGTCAAAGACGCCTGTTGTTACCCAATTGGTATAGCGCAATTGAATGCCTTAAAAATGGAGTAGGGGTGGGTTATATGCCGAGGCACATTTCCGCGCCAATTATCGAACAAGGCTTGCTGGTGGAAAAAATACTGCCTGAACCGAGTCCGCAGAGTCATTGTTGTTTGGTGTGGCGAAAAGACGATAACCATAAGTTGATCGAGTGGATGGTGAAATACCTAGGATCGAGTGAACAACTTCACCAAGATTGGTTGGATCATCGCAAGGCGATCTAATGATCTTAGCGAGAAGATCCTTTTCAAGTTTGAGTTGAATCAGCACCAATAAAAAGAGCGAGTAAATACTCGCTCTTTTTGATTCGGTCGTTAACTCTTATGACAAGAAGAACTTGTAGGAAGGGTTATCGGTTTCATCTTTACACTGATAGCCAAGCTCTCGTAGATGTGTTGAGAACTGAGCTAAATCATCATCATCCAGTTCGAATCCACACAATACACGGCCGTAATCAGCGCCGTGGTTACGGTAGTTGAACAGGCTGATATTCCAATGGGTACCTAAGGTATCAAGGAACTTAATCAATGCTCCTGGGTATTCAGGAAACTCGAAGCTGTATAGGCGCTCTTTCAATGGTTTTGATGGTTTGCCACCAATCATGTAACGAATGTGCAGTTTTGCCATCTCATCATCAGACAGATCGACGACTGGATAGCCACCTTCACGCAGGTCGTTGATGATGTGATCGAGTTCTTCTTGTCCACCATTGAGACGTACACCGACGAAGATGTTCGCTAGGCTGTCATCGTTATGACGGTAGTTAAACTCAGTCACAGCACGGCCGCCAATGATATTACAGAACTCTAGGAAGGCACCTTGTCGCTCAGGAATAGTAACCGCAAGTAGACCTTCGCGCTTTTCACCCAGCTCACAACGTTCAGACACATAGCGCAGACCATGGAAGTTGGTATTAGCACCAGAAAGTACAGTTGCCAGTTGTTTGCCTTGCAGTTGGTTCTGCTCTGCAAACTTCTTTAAACCAGCCAGAGCAAGCGCACCAGAAGGCTCGGCAATCGCACGAGTGTCTTCAAAGATGTCTTTGACCGCAGAGCAGATCTCATCGCTAGACACGGCAATGTGACCATCGATGTACTGCTGACACAGACGGAATGTCTCTTCACCAATGCGTTTAACCGCAACGCCATCGGCAAACATGCTGACTTGATCCAGTACTACTGGCTCACCGGCATCCAGTGCTGCTTTCAAGCAAGATGAATCTTCAGGTTCAACCGCGATGACTTTTATTTCCGGCATCAATTGCTTAACTAGCACGGCAACACCCGCAGCCAAACCACCACCACCGACAGGCACAAAGATGTAATCCATGTGACCATTTTGCTGAAGCATTTCCATACCCATGGTGCCCTGTCCGGCGATCACCAATGGGTGATCGAATGGAGGCACAAAGGTGTAGCCATGTTCAGCGGAAAGGCGTTCTGCTTCAGCTTTAGCTTCATCAAAGTTGCTGCCGTGTAGAACTACGTTACCGCCAAAGCCACGTACCGCATCAACCTTGATGTCTGGTGTGGTTTTTGGCATCACAATCGTGGTTTGAATACCAAGCTTAGAACCGGACAGCGCCATACCTTGAGCATGGTTACCTGCCGATGCTGCAATCACACCTGCGGCTTTCTGTTGCTCTGAAAGGCTTGATACCATGTTGTAGGCACCACGTAGCTTGAACGAGTGGACCGGCTGACGGTCTTCACGCTTTAGCTGAACCTGATTACCAATGCGAGCACTTAAGCGAGGCATCTCTTGCAGAGGTGTCACGATTGCGGCTTCGTAAACTGGCGCTCTCAGGATCTGACGCAGATAATCTGCGCCAGTTTGTTTTTGGGGACTGACCGTGTCATCACTCATAGACTAGCCCTCTAGCTTAGACTTATCACGCACGGCGCCTTTGTCGGCACTGGTCGCCATGCTTGCGTAAGCTTTCAGTGCGAAAGACACTTCACGCTGACGGTTTTCTGGTTTCCAGCCTAGTGCGTCTTGCTTAACACGACGCGCTTCTAGTTCAGCTTCAGGCACATCAAGTGTGATCGAACGGCTAGGGATGTCGATAGTGATGATATCGCCAGTGTTTACTAGACCAATCACACCGCCACTTGCTGCTTCTGGAGAAGCGTGACCGATAGACAGACCCGATGTACCACCCGAGAAACGACCATCTGTTAATAGAGCACAAGACTTGCCTAGACCCATAGATTTTAGGTAAGTGGTTGGGTAAAGCATTTCTTGCATGCCCGGACCACCTTTAGGACCTTCGTAACGAATAACAACCACTTCGCCCGCTTTCACTTTGCCACCTAAGATGCCATCAACAGCACTATCTTGGCTTTCAAATACGATAGCAGGACCTTGGAATTTCAGGTTCTCTTCATCAACACCTGCTGTCTTAACGATACAACCGTCAACGGCGATGTTGCCTGAAAGTACGGCTAGGCCACCTTCTTGGCTGAATGCATTCTCTTTAGTACGGATACAACCTTCTTTACGGTCGTCATCAAGACGATCCCAACGGCAATCTTGTGAGAAGGCTTTGGTGGTACGAATACCTGCTGGGCCCGCGCGGAAGAACTTAAGTACCGCTTCGTCTTCTGTCTGCATGATGTCGTATTGAGCTAGCTGCTCTTGCATGCTTAGGCCAAGTACAGTGCGAGTTTGGTTGTTCAGTAGGCCTGCGCGGTCTAGTTCACCTAGGATAGCCATAACACCACCAGCGCGGTGAACGTCTTCCATGTGGTATTTAGGTGTTGAAGGCGCAACCTTACATAGGTGTGGAACGCGGCGAGACATCTCGTCGATATCACCCATATCAAAGTCGACTTCACCTTCTTGAGCTGCTGCCAATAGGTGAAGAACGGTGTTACTCGAGCCACCCATTGCGATATCTAGAGCCATTGCATTTTCAAAGGCTGCGCGGTTCGCGATGTTACGAGGCAGTGCTGATGCGTCATCTTGCTCGTAGTAACGCTTAGTCAGGTCAACGATACGCTTACCAGCATTGATGAATAGCTCTTCACGGTCAGCGTGCGTTGCTAGCATAGAACCGTTACCAGGCTGAGATAGGCCTAGCGCTTCAGTTAGACAGTTCATTGAGTTAGCCGTGAACATACCTGAACAAGAACCACATGTTGGACATGCAGAACGTTCTACTTGCTCACTTTGCTCATCAGAAATCGTTGGATCGGCACCTTGGATCATTGCGTCAACAAGGTCGAGCTTGATGATCTGATCTGAAAGCTTGGTTTTACCCGCTTCCATTGGGCCACCAGAAACAAAGATCACTGGGATGTTAAGGCGCATTGCAGCCATCATCATTCCCGGAGTGATTTTGTCACAGTTAGAGATACATACCATCGCATCCGCACAGTGAGCATTCACCATGTACTCTACTGAGTCCGCGATAAGCTCACGTGATGGCAGTGAGTACAGCATGCCACCGTGACCCATTGCGATACCATCATCAACTGCGATGGTGTTGAATTCTTTAGCGATACCGCCCGCTTTCTCGATTTCACCTGCTACCAATTGACCCATATCTTTAAGGTGAACGTGGCCTGGTACGAATTGAGTGAAAGAGTTTACAACTGCGATGATTGGCTTACCGAAGTCATCATCTTTAACGCCAGTTGCACGCCATAAAGCGCGCGCACCAGCCATGTTGCGTCCGTGGGTAGTCGTTGCTGAACGATAGATTGGCATTGCTTAAATCCTTATAAAATATTTGGCTGTTGCTTACTTAGTTGTTTGCGTTTGGTTTTCTGAAGTTTGGTCTGCTGGGTAGACGTAGTCTAACCAGCCCCACTTATCTTCAGTGGTTCCATTGAATAGACCAAAGTAAGCCGCTTGAACTTTTTCAGTGATAGGACCGCGTTTGCCTTCACCTACTGTAATTTTGTCTACACTGCGAACCGGAACGATCTCTGCAGCTGTGCCTGTCATGAATACTTCATCGGCAAGGTATAGCGCTTCACGAGCAATGTTCTCTTCACGGATTTCGTAACCCATGTCTTTTGCTAGTGTCATGATTGAATCACGGGTGATGCCTGGTAGAATCGCGCTGGTTGCTGGTGGCGTTGATAACACACCATTACGAATCACAAAGATGTTCTCGCCTGCACCTTCTGAAAGGTAACCATCGACGCTCAGTGCGATACCTTCATCGTAACCATGACGACGAGCTTCACCACCAACCAGTAATGAAGATAGGTAGTTACCACCGGCTTTCGCAGCGGTAGGGATAGTATTTGGAGCGGCACGATTCCAGCTTGAGATCATTGCGTCTACGCCATTCTCTAGCGCTTCTTCACCTAGGTAAGAACCCCAAGGGAAAGCAGCGATGATAAGTTCCATCTCAGTGTTTTCTGGAGGGCATACGCCCAAACCTACGTTACCAACAAAGCCGAGAGGGCGGATGTACGCTGACTCTAGCTTATTTTGACGTAGCGTTTCGCGAGTCGCTTCCATAATTTCTTCCTCAGTGTAAGGAATAGGGAAGCGGTAGATTTTTGCTGAGTCTTTTAGGCGCTTAGCGTGCTCAGGGTGACGGAAAATAACCGGACCCTTTGGTGTGTTGTAGCAACGAACACCTTCAAATACGGAAGTACCGTAGTGCATTGCGTGAGTCAGGACGTGAACGTTCGCCTCTGCCCAAGGAACCATCTCACCGTTAAACCAAATATAGTCTGCCGTTTTAGCTGTCATGTTTGTGGTTCCTTATGCGTTTATCTTTTGTTGTAAGTTGTTGTTTGGCAATTCATTACGACTGATAGAGATAACGTCAACGGTACGCACATCCCACAGCTTTTCGATTTGATTGACTAAGAAAGAGATCGGACGGTCACTGTCTACAATGATCTCAACACTCGCCACTTTGCTTTCGTGGTTTTGAGTGCCCGCTACTTGCTTAACAATAAAGCCACGGTGGCGGATAACACGAAGAACACGCTCTAGTAGTACAGGCTTATCATCGGCTTTGATGTCTAATAGGTATCTTTTCATGTTATGTGTTCTCCAACATCTCACTGTTTGAAGCACCTGGCGGTACTAGTGGCCATACGTTCTCTTCTTCATCGATAAGAACATGAAGTAGGTAGGCGGTTTTGCTCTCTAGCATCTCTTTTAGTGCTGGCTCTACTTCTTCTTTACGCGTGATGGTTTTACCCGGGATATCGAACGCTTTCGCTAGCATTACGAAGTCTGGGTTGTCATCTAGGATAGTTTCACTATGGCGGCCATCGAAGAACAACGATTGCCATTGGCGAACCATACCCAAGCGAGAGTTGTTAAGAAGTACCATCTTCACTGGGATTTGGCGGCGTTTCAGCGTGCCAAGCTCTTGCACGTTCATCATGAACGAGCCATCACCAGAGATAAGAATAGATTGGTCATCAGGACGCCCAACCGAAGCACCCATTGCAGCTGGCAAGCCAAAGCCCATGGTGCCTAAACCGGCAGAGGTAATGAAGTTCTGTGGATCGCGAGGCTGAATGTGCTGAGCTGCCCACATTTGGTGTTGGCCCACATCAGTCGATACGATAGAGCTTGCTGGCATCATGTCTGACAGTTGCTTCAACAGCAGTGGAGCAAAAATCAGATCACCAGGGTGGTCGTAACGCCATTTGAATGAGCTACGAAGACCTTCAGAGTGATGAACCCAAGAGGAGATGTCTTGGCTTAGCTCTAGTTGAGGCATGATCTTGTTGATGTCACCGCGAATTGGCGCATTGGCAAGACGCAGTTTGCTGAACTCAGCGGCATCGATATCGATATGGATAACCTTAGCATGCGGCGCAAAGGTATCGAGTTTGCCAGTTACTCGGTCATCAAAACGAGCACCGACAACAATCAACAGGTCACTCTCTTGAACCACAAGGTTAGCGGCTTTAGTGCCGTGCATACCCAGCATGCCAAGGTAGTGTGGGTCGTCACGTTCGATAGTGCCCAAGCCTTTCAGTGTGCTTACTGCTGGCATTGGGTTTAGGCGTAAAAACTCACGAACCGCATCGGTTGCTTTAGCAAGTTGAACACCACCACCTACGTATAAAACAGGACGGGTCGCTTGAGACAAAAAGTACTGTGCCTGTTCAATGGCATCAGTTGTCGCAACAGGAATTGCGGGTGGAGTAAATTCAGGAAGAGCATTAACAGGTGCTTCTGCTAGTTGAACGTCTTTAGCGATATCGACGATAACCGGGCCAGGGCGGCCAGACTTTGCTACCACAAACGCTTCAGCGAGGGTTGGAGCTAGCTCTTCAATATCAGTTACTAGGTAGCTGTGTTTAGTACATGACAGAGACATACCAATCACATCCATTTCTTGGAATGCATCGGTACCAATGTGGGAACTTGCAACCTGACCTGTGATAGCAACCAATGGGATTGAATCCATAAAGGCATCAGCAAGGCCAGTGACTAGGTTGGTTGCACCTGGTCCCGAGGTTGCCATACAAACAGCGACATCTTGTGTTGCTCTAGCCATGCCGATCGCGGCCATAGCGGCGCCTTGCTCATGGCGACATAGGATATGTTCAACCCCGCCGTCATAGAGTGCATCGTAGATTGGCATGATGGCACCACCGGGGTAACCAAATACGGTCTCAATTCCTTGTTGCTTGAGTGCGGATACGACTAGTTCTGCGCCTTTCATCGGAATTCTCCCGTATTACCTTTATTTTGGTAACTGTTTCCTTTGTCTCTGCACATCTTGTGCTCCCATTCTTCCTGTAAATCGGCAAAGCCGAAAATGCTCAAAAATATAAAAATCGAATGTTTAAATTAGAAAAAACCCCCGGACTTGTCAGTGCGGGGGTTTTTTCTAATTCGTGGTTACTTTCTTCCCACTCGCCCCCGCGCAGTCTTAATAATGACTACGATAATCAGGTTAATCAGTGCGTAAATGCGAGCGTTAAAAATCATAATATTCGAGTTTTCTCGTTTATTGTCTTCAGTAAATGTCTACATCTCTAGTGTTATCACACAAATCTGCCGCATGACAAGGGAAATGTCATTCTTTTTTCACATTAAAATACCATTCCACCAAGCTATATAACAACCTTATCGCTTTGGTGAGCAACGAATATCCAGAGCGAATACTTTTAAATCAAAGACAAAGGAAAGTTATGGGACTCGCGATAATTCATAGCCGAGCTAGTGTGGGTGTAGAGGCGCCAGAAGTGACCGTTGAGGTGCATATAAGCAACGGAATGCCTGGCTTCACGCTGGTGGGTCTACCTGAAACAACGGTCAAGGAATCTAAAGACCGAGTGAGAAGCGCGATCATCAATTCTCGCTTTGAGTTTCCATCGAAAAGAATCACGGTCAATCTCGCCCCAGCCGATTTGCCCAAAGAAGGTGGCCGTTTTGACCTGCCCATCGCGCTTGGGATTTTGGTGGCGTCAGATCAGCTTCCGACATCAAAAATAGCTCAACATGAATTTATCGGTGAGTTGGCATTGTCAGGAGAACTTCGCTCGGTAAAGGGCGTTTTGCCTGCGACGTTAGCCGCCGACAGTGTAGAGCGATGCTTAGTTGTCCCACATCATAACGGTGATCAGGCTGCGCTGGTGGGCAAGGGAGCGCATAAATCTGCACAAACCTTGTTGGAGGTTTGTGCTGACATGTGTGGACAGGCTCAGCTTGGGCTATATAGAACGGAACATCATCAGGCTGATGTTTCAGTGCTTCGCGACCTACAAGATATTATCGGCCAACAACAAGGAAAGCGAGCTCTAGAGATAGCCGCTGCTGGGAATCATAACTTATTGTTTCTTGGCCCACCCGGAACCGGAAAAACTATGCTCGCTTCTCGACTGCGTGACCTATTACCTGAAATGAGTGATGACGAAGCGATGGAAACCGCGTCGGTGGCCTCGTTAACGCAACAAGAAATCAATCAATACAACTGGAAGCAACGACCTTTTCGCTCTCCTCACCATTCCAGTTCAATGGCGGCATTAGTGGGTGGTGGTTCGGTGCCTCGCCCCGGAGAGATCTCTTTAGCGCATAACGGCTTATTGTTCTTAGATGAGATGCCGGAGTTTGAGCGCAAGGTGCTTGATTCATTACGAGAGCCACTAGAGTCGGGCGAGATCATTATCTCCCGTGCTGCGGGCAAGACTCGTTTTCCTGCGCGTTTTCAATTGGTCGGTGCACTTAACCCAAGTCCAACGGGTTATTACGAAGGTAACCAGGCGCGCGCCAACCCACAGATCATCCTGCGTTACCTCAATCGCTTATCTGGGCCCTTGCTGGATAGGTTCGATATGTCATTGGAGATACCTCTGTTGCCAAAAGGAATGTTGGCCGAAGGCGGTGATCGCGGTGAAACCACTCAAGTAGTTAAGCAAAGGGTTAGGCAGGCGCGAGAGTTAATGCTATCTCGCAACCATAAATCGAATGCACTGTTAGGTAGCCGAGAAATTGAGAAGTATTGCCCACTGCGACGCGAAGATGCAGAGTTTCTTGAGACAGCACTACATCGCTTGGGTTTATCGATTCGTGCTTATCATCGAATTATTAAGGTGGCACGAACCATTGCCGACCTTGACGGTAACGAGCAGATCGAAAAGAAACATCTATCAGAAGCGCTAGGCTATCGCGCGATGGATCGCTTGCTGAAACAACTCACGGCTCAAGCTGTCTAGCAAGCAGAAAAAGCCTGCTTAGATGCAGGCTTTCGTTGGATTGCAGTTCATACTCGCTAAGGTTAGAACTTGTAGTTCAAGCCAACTGAAACGATATATTGAGACTCGTCGTAGAAGGTAATGTTCGAGTCGCTGGTGCCGTAGCCTGCCAGTGAAATAAACGACCAGTTTTCCCAATCCATGAATTGATCATACTCATAGGCGGCGAATAGGTTGATATTGTCGTCGCTGCGTTTCTTGTCGTAGATCGGGTTGCTCGCATCGTAAGAGCGTTGGTTGTAACCCGCTGTTAGTGCGTACTTGTGACGCCCCATGCCACCAAACAAGCTTACCTCACCACCGAATTGGTCGTAAGATTCAGCTTTACCATCAGCATCACGTGTTTGATAGATGACGGATGGAATAAGCATCATGGTACGACTAAGTGGCAGGCGATATTGACCTTTCAAGTAGAGAGTATTGGCATCTCGTTTGAGCTCTTGATCTTGAATATCATCCTTGTCGACATCTTTGGTCGCATAGGCCATGTCTAGCGAGAAAGCTGAGCCCGCAATGTTGCTTAGCTTCAAACGAAACGCATTGCCAGTTTCATCGGTCTTGGTGCGAGCTGATGTGGTGTTGTATGGATCAGCCCAAGTTTCACCAGACATAATGGTTGGCAGCAGTGAAGCGTCGATCACCATGCCTGACTCAAGTTGGTATTTGTAACCGACTTCGAGAACTACAGTACCTGTTGCTACATCATCTCGCGCGGTACCTGTGTATACCTGATGGTTTAGCTTTTCACCAAAGGTATAAGCAACACTACCTAAAGGAGCAACCAGAAAAGAGCTTTCCGAAGAAGCCTTCTGATCTGTGGATGAAAGATTGCTATCAGCATCGGTATTAAAGTTCGAGGTGGAAGAGGTAACCCCGGTATTGAGAGAGATTTCACCACTGAAACCTTGTTGGTCTGCAAGCTTGGCAAAAGCGGGAGAAGCCGCAACGCTCAATGCCAAGAGAGTTATTTTTATTTTCATTCAAGGGCTCCTTGCCCACCGGTTCTTAGGACGGGTTATTAATAGCAGTAAAGCTTTAAACTTCCAGGTTAATTATTTATCAATAATGATTTTTGAACTAGCAAAAAAAAAGGAAGCCGAAGCTTCCTTTCATCAATGGCTTACTTCTTTAATAAGAAGTTCACGAGCTCGAAGTACTCATCAAGAGAGTTGATACCTTGAGCTTCTACTAGGTAGCGGTTGTTAACCACAACAGCGGGTACACCTGAAAGGCCGCTGTCTTTGAATGCTTTGTCGAAGCGACGAACCATAGAATCTACAGCAAAGCCGTTATACGCAGCATCGAATTTCTTCGCATCAACGCCTTCGTCTAGGAAGATTTGACGCAGTTCTTCTTCATCACGTGGTGGCTTGTTCATTGTGTGGATGCGGTTAAACATCACTGGCACCATTTTATCTTCAACTTTCAGTGCAATCATTGTCGCGTAAGCTTTGCTCATTGGCAGACCCATGTTGCCACCCATAAATGAAACATGGTTCTTCTGTAGCTTAGCGTCTTTAGGTAGCTGTTGTTTTAGCTGCTGGATGATTGGCTCAAAGCTATTACAGTGTGGGCAGTAAAAAGAGAAGAACTCTGTCACCATTGGTTTTTTTGATGCTTCTAGGTCGAGAACTTTGTAGTGTTCACCTTCGTTAAATTTCGCAGCGTGAGCGGTAAGGCTCAACATGATCAATGAGAAAAATGCGAATAGCTTTTTCATTTATCCAATCTCCATTATGTTTGAATTTTTATCTAGTTGTATGTTGCGATTGCTGTTACCACTGAGGCATTAACGAAAGTGGTGGCTCTTGCAGGGTAGCAATTTGCTCTTTACAAGCAAGTACTTGTTGCTCCCAATATTTCGGATCATTAAACCACGGGAAGGCCAGAGGAAACGCAGGATCGTGCCATCGTTTCGCCAACCATGCCATGTAATGCACCATACGTAGACCGCGTAGTGGTTCGATTAGTTTCAGTTGTGCGGTATTAAAATCGCAAAACTCTTGGTAACTCTCTAGCAAAATATCCAGTTGCATCAGCTTATCTTGGCGCTCGCCATTGAGCAGCATCCACAGATCTTGTATCGCAGGGCCGTTACGTGCGTCATCAAGATCGACGAACATTGGCCCATCGCGCCACAAAATATTGCCAGGGTGGCAGTCACCGTGCAGGCGGATATTCTCAATGTTGCTCGGCCACTGGCTCTCTAGCTCTTTGATCAGAAGGTCAACGTCATTGAAGAAGGCATTTTCTAGGTGCGTCGGGATAAACTGAGAGTTCTCTAGAATCTTACGTGGCTGATAAAGGTATTCATCTAAGCTGATGGTCGGGCGATGCTGGAATGTTCTTCCCGCGCTGGCTTTATGAATACGACCAAGAAAGCGTCCTACGCCTTCCAATTGATCTAGATTGTCAACTTCATACTGTCTGCCGCCAACACTTTCAAATAGTGCAAATAGGTAGCCTTGGTATTCATGTAAGGTTGCACCGTTGATTCGCATTGGAGGCGCAACCGGCATCTCTTGTTCGATAAGCTCGAGTGCGAAGTCATGCTCTTCTTGGATCTGTGCCTTGTTCCAGCGTTGTGGACGGTAAAACTTAACGACGTAGCGCTTACGGTCTTCATCGGTGAACTGATAGACACGGTTTTCGTAACTGTTGAGAGCGAGAAGCCCGGATTCAGCGCGAACTCCGATGCTCTCCAGTGCGTACCACATGAAGTCAGGAGTCAGGTTATCAAAGTTAAAGGCTTGCATCGTCATAGAATAAAAAAGGCTCATTACTGAGCCTTTTTCCATTTATTGGGTTGTTATACCAAGCACTACGGTGCGGGTATCAGAGCTTCTTGATAAAGCGGCTTTCGACTTCCATCGTAAACTCTTCATTATCCGAGAGTATAAACTGAATTGTCGAAACTGGTGAGCTCAGTTTTTCTGGGTCGGCGCCCAAACTGATAGGTAGGTTCAAAACCTCGCCTGGATCGACAGTAATCGTCTGTTTACCATACCAGATAGAATCGGGCAGTCCGCTAACATCGAGTTTGTACTCTTGCTCTTGTTGAGTCTTGTTGATCACTTTCAAGGTGTAGGTGTTTTCAACCAACCCTTGGTTATTGACTCTAAACAGTTGGTTTCGGTCACGCAGAACACTTAGGCCGGCAGGATCAACGCTCGCGATTTGGGCGAAGAACAAGCCCAGCATCACGATCAAGATAGCGCCATAGCCCAACAGCTTGGGACGCATTACCTTGGTCGAGTGACCTTCAAGTCTGTGCTCGGTGGTGTAATTGATCAGGCCTTTCTCATAGCCCATACGCTCCATCGTGTTGTCACAGGCATCAATACACGCGCCGCAGTTAATACACTCGTATTGCAGGCCGTCACGGATATCGATACCCGTAGGGCACACTTGTACACACAGATTACAGTCAATACAGTCGCCTAGACCAAGCTCTTTTGGATCGGCTTTACGAGAGCGAGGGCCACGGCTTTCACCACGTTCTGTGTTGTAACCAACGATGAAGGTGTCTTTATCGAACATTGCCGACTGGAAACGCGCGTAAGGACACATGTGCAGACAAACAATTGAACGCATCCAACCCGCATTGGCATAAGTACATCCAGCAAAGAACAGTACCCAAAACACCGGCCAGAAAGACGAGTTAAAAGTAAAGAAGCCAACCACTAACTCTTTGATTGGGATGAAGTAACCAACAAAGGTTAAGCCCGTCGCAATGGCAATCGCCCACCACGCAATGTGTTTGAGGGTTTTTCTGAGGATTAAATTGCTCGTCAGTTTGCCCGAGTCTTGTTTTCTTCGCTTATTGGCAGCGCCTTCTAGCTTCTCTTCGAACCAGATATACATGAAGGTCCAGACGGTTTGTGGGCATAAATAGCCACACCAGACACGGCCTAAGAAGGTGGTTATGAAAAACAGGCCAAACGCGGCAATCATAAATAGGATCGCGAGTAGGGTCAGATCTTGCGGGTATAAGGTGGTGCCAAAGAAGTTGAACTGTTGGCTGCCGATATCGAGCAAGATCGCTTGACGTTCACCAAAGGGAATCCATGGGATAAGCGCAAAAAGTAAAAGTAAGAACCAACCGCCATAGCGACGCAGTTGTTGGAATTTACCTTTGCTTTCTCGAACATAGATTCGGTTACTTGGGTTAAATCGATCTCCATTACCTTTATGTGTTTTCGGGTTAAAGGTTTTAGGAGTCACATCTTTGATATCGATTTTATCCTGACTCATGGACTATCCTTTTTGTGGCTTGTTTGCCCGGTTAAGTCGGGCATGACGACATTACTTGAAAGTATGGTTTAGAGAACCTGTTGAAATTGAGCTTGGTGCATTTGTTGTTATCGCACTCACTCTTATTATTTTAGAAGATTCTTATGGATGGCGATTATAGCGACAATCTTGTTCTCATTTCTTTAACGCTATCAACCTTTAACAACAAAAGTCATAACAGTTGTGACGAAAAAATAGCGAACAGAAACAAAAAAGCGACCTGGTGGTCGCTTTTTAAAATTGAGTGTTTTATCTATACGGCAATTGAGCTCTAAACTAACGGGCGACTAAAGAAGGCCACGTGCTTTTAGAATTGCGGTTTTGAAATCATCTTCTTGGTCTTTTTTCAGGCCCGGGATCATCTCATCTTTTTCGCTGTTGCGCATTTTTAGGTGATAGATAAGAACATCGTCAGTCAGTTCTTCAAGCTTGCCTTGGTAGCCCGCTTCTTTTGATAGCTTAATGATGAACTCTAATAGGTTAAGCTCTTGATCTTTCTGCCACTCAGGCTCCATCAGTTCAAGCAGTTCTTCAATGCGGTGACACTTCATACTTTATTTCTCCACAAATTTTATAATGATTTGTGGCTAAGGTATCAAATCGGGTAGGGAATACCAATGTGTAAACACATTTCAAGATGGGAGCGGGCAAGAAAAAAGCGCAGTAAAAACTGCGCTTTTTGTTAAGCGGCTTTAATCACTTTCGTTGTAGTCGGTGCTAATAAAGCAGTCTTCTCAACTAGAGTCATTGTAGGAGCCAATTTCTTAGCCGTTGGAGCAGCAACAAAGCCACTACGACGACGCATCGCACTACGGTTGGTGTGCGAGAACCTGACAGCTGTTGGGCGCATTAATTTACCTAACGGTCAGGCATATCCATTGCCAATCTAATGGCCTGATTTACCATGAGCTCCACCTCAATTGCTTGAAGCGTCACTCGTCTGGCTTTCGCCAATCCGAAGAATAAATCAGGATAATGATATGCATGCATATCAAGGCTTAGATTATCACTATCTAAGTTATCGATCGACGCCTGAGTGATAAATAGACGATATTAGAGCTAAAATAGTGTGAGCAGTATATTTGAGTTTGAACCTCTTTCAGGCTTAAGATGATGCTTTAAAGGAGGTGCATATGTCGTTCTTAAAGAAAACGTTAGCAAGTTTTGGAATTGGATCTGCCAAGGTGGATTCTGTATTGCAACAGGAAGTGCTTTATCCAGGCAAGAAGGCGAGCATTATTGTGCATGTCTATGGTGGCGCTCAGCCACAAGAGATCGACAATATCGATCTCAACTTGTGCTGTCGTTACGTCAAAGAAATTACTATGAATTCGCAAAGGCAAGAGGGCGGTCAAACACGTCGAATGCACCAGACATACTCGTTGGCCAAATGGAGCCTGCCGTATGCCTTTGTTATTCAGCCGGGTGAAACCCGTGATTTTGAATGTGAGTTTGATGTCCCGCTGAACACACCTGTCACGATTGGTGATTCAAAGGTGTGGCTAGAAACCGGGCTCGATATTGCGATGGCGATTGATCCATCGGATAAAGACATCTTAACGGTGCGCCCTGACGCACTCCTCGATGGTATTTTTAACGAGCTTGAAGCTCAAGGGCTGCGTATTCGCCAAGTGGAGTGTGAAGCGGTAGAAGGCTTTGAACTGCCATTTGTACAAGAGTTCGAGTTTGTTCCTACCACTGGTCCATATCATGGCCGTTGGCGTGAGCTTGAGGTTGTAGCTCATCGTGATGAAACTGAGCTTAAGTTGTGGTTTGAGATAGACCGTAATCGCGATGGTGCAAAAGGCATGTTGGCGAGCTTGTTAGGCATTGGCCAACTGCAGCGTCAATTGAGTGTGCCATTGGATACGTCACCACAAGATGCGGGCAAGATGGTACTTGAGTATCTAGACAACGCATCTTAGTTAGCTCTTTGGTTCTGTAGCTTTAGAGACCTTAGCTTCATCACACCGTTTAGGCGTTATTAATGTCATAAAAGATGTCATAAAAATTTAAGCTTACACGTGTAAGCTTAATGTGCAATACTAGGCAAATCGAACATTTACTCTAGTAGGATAATCATGTCTGCATCATCGGCGAGCGAATACAGTGACATCGAAGAACGCGCCAATGCGATAACCCATGGCTTGGGTGTTGTGCTTGGCGTGGTTGGTTTAGTCCTGCTGCTGATTCGTGCGTTTGACCATCAAGCCGACATACTGACTATTGCGAGTATGGCGGTATATGGCAGCAGTATTATCCTACTCTTTCTCGCTTCCACGCTTTATCACTCGATCACCACAGAAAAGACCAAGCGATTACTGAAAACTCTCGATCACTGTGCGATCTACTTATTGATCGCGGGCAGTTACACGCCATTTTTATTGGTGAGTTTAAGAACACCATTGGCGATGGGTTTGATGGCAGTGATTTGGGGTATCGCGCTAGTCGGAATCATTATGAAGATTGCCTTCGTCTACCGATTTAAGCGTTTGTCATTGGTGACTTACTTGGCGATGGGTTGGTTATCGCTGATTGTGGTTTATCAACTGGCGATGAATATCGAGATGGGTGGTTTGGTGCTACTAGCACTCGGTGGCGTGATTTACTCGTTGGGTGTGATTTTCTATGTGGTAAAACGCATCCCTTACAATCATGCCATCTGGCATTTGTTTGTGTTGGCGGGCTGCGCTTGCCATTTCTTCGCTATTTATTTGTACGTGACTCCGGTTTAGCGAGCCAGTACCTCAGTAATCTCAGCTTTAATCTGATATTCAGGGTGTTGTTCTAGGTCGAGCTTGATGAGCTTGCCTTCTTCACCCGTCTTTGGTCGTAGGTATGTGTCGGCCATTCGTTTGATTGATTTCCACACAGCAACTTCTTCTTCTGCCAACAACTCACCTTCTGCAGTAAATACGCTGATGTTAAGTGATACCAAAATGACCGCTTGAGTGCCTTGGTTAGTGATGGCTGTCGGAATGATAAGCTCACCATCTTCATAGCGACTTGCACCCAGTACAACATCCACTCCTGACTGAGACAGCTGTAAGCTTGGCTTCTTACTATCAACCACAATTGTAGTGCCACGCGTGTTCGTTGCGACAGGTACGGCTACGACAGGGGCTGCTGCAATAGGCGCTGCTGAAACAGGCACTGCGATCTCTGATGTTGTCACTGCTGCTTCCGTTTGCTTCGGTGCCACGTATTGCCAAGTAAAATCATCTTTGAGTAACACTTGTTTGCCATCAGGCAATGTGACCATTTGATCAGCAAAGGCAGAACTTACGAATACTGAGTTTGCGAGCAATGCGCCAGCGAGAAGTACGTATGATTTCATCTGTGTTTCCTTGATTTTGTGCTTGGTTAGCGTCGCCAAAAGGCTGGGAAAAATAGAACAATGAGCGTCAGTATCTCGAGTCGCCCCATCAGCATTCCTAAGCTTAGCAACCATTTAGCAGCGTCGGGCAGTGGAGCAAAGTTTCCGGTTGGACCTATCACGCTGCCCATTCCTGGACCAACATTGGCAACGGCTGTGATAGCACCGGATATACTGGTTACAGGATCAAGTCCCATCGCACTCAGCCCACCGGCAATTAAGATAATCGTGATAAAGAACATCAGACCAAATGCAACGAGTGAACGTACGATGTCGTCACTGACTGGTCGTTGATTATAGCGTTGAACAAACACGCCCGATGGATGAATCAGTTTCATCATCTGCTTATGAAGCATGGTCATCGCGATCTGGAAGCGGAAGATTTTGATACCGCCAGAGGTTGAACCTGAGCACGCGCCCGCCATCATTAAAAAGGCAAACAGCGTGGTAGGCAAAGCGCCCCACGCGGTGAAGTCTTCTAAGCCAAAACCGGTTGTGGTGACGACTGACACAATGTTAAACATCGAAACACGCATCGCATCCAATACCGTGTAGCCATCTCTGACCACCAACCATGTCGATATCACAGCACTGGTGACTAAGAATAGGTAAGCGAAGCCTCTCACTTGGGCATCTTTGTAGAGGATAGAGAGCTTTCTACCGCGCAGCGCACTGACAAAGAGTAAAAACGGCAAGCCACCTAAGAACATGAATACAGTACCCACCCAGTGAGCGCTGTTCGAGAAGTGGTTCATAGAACCGTCTGAGGTTGAGTAACCCCCCGTCGACAGTGTTGTGAACGCATGATTGATCGCGTCAAAGATGCCCATGCCTGCAAGCAAATAGCTAATGATGCATAAACCAGTCAGAACCAGATAAACTGCTACGATGTTCTTCGCGACGGTTTTTGCTCGTGGGCTGCTTTTATCTGACCAATCGGATGATTCGGTTTGGAACAGGCGCATACCACCAACGTTGAGCATTGGTAGAACTGCTACCGCCATAACGATAAAGCCGATGCCGCCTAACCATTGCAGTATAGAACGCCACAACAGAATGCTTGGTGCCATGCTGTCTAAGCCGCTTAATACGGTTGAGCCTGTCGTGGTGATACCTGACATGGTTTCAAAATAGGCGTCAGTGAAGCTGATGTGGTTGATGAAGACAAACGGCAGTGCAGCAAAGGCACTGGCTATCGTCCATACCAGAGAGGTGATCAGGAACATGTCCCGCACCCCAAGTCGGAACTTAGCGGAGCGCCCTAAGCTCAAGCAGATGAACGCCACAATGTGCGTGATCACTACCGATTGACCAAACTCGAGGAAGCCACCGGTGCCTGTGAAAAAGGCAACCAATGTGGGGATGTACATGAAAAGGGCGAGTTTTGATAACACTAACCCTATCACTAATAATATCGGACGAAAGTTGACCATAGCTTAATAGACCATAGCTTTAATTGATTACAGCTTTGTGCCGGAGCGCCGTTCTCACAAAAGAAAGTTGCGAGAAGAAGCTCACGAGAACAAGGCTATAAGAAGAACGGGCTCGGTTGGAATAGAGACTCAACATCAGGTACGTATTTCTTGTCCACTAGGAACATCACTACGTGGTCATCTTGTTCGATTACGGTTCTATCGTGCGCGATAAGTACTTCTTCTCCGCGAACAATCGCACCAATAGTGGTGCCCGGTGGTAGCTTGATGTCGCCAATCGCTCGGCCAACCACTTTCGATGTGGTTTCGTCACCGTGAGCAATGGCTTCGATCGCCTCTGCAGCGCCGCGACGTAGAGATGATACGTTAACAATATCAGCACGACGAACGTGAGTAAGCAGCGCAGAAATGGTCGCTTGCTGTGGAGAGATAGCAATATCAATCACGCCACCCTGAACAAGGTCTACGTAAGCACCACGCTGAATCAGTACCATTACCTTCTTGGCACCCATTCGCTTCGCCAGCATTGCTGACATGATGTTGGTTTCATCTTCATTGGTTAGGGCAATGAACACGTCCACTTGATCGATGTTCTCTTCGGTTAGCAGCTCTTGGTCTGCCGCATCGCCACAGAAGACGATGGTGTTTTCTAATTCTTCAGACAGCTTTTCGGCACGAGTGTAGCTGCGCTCGATAAGCTTGATGCTGTAGCTCTGCTCAAGGCGTTTTGCCAAGCTTGCACCAATGTTACCACCACCGACAATCATGATGCGGCGGTACGGTTTCTCTAGGCGTTGTAGCTCACTCATTACTGAGCGGATATGGTTACTCGCTGCCACAAAGAAAACCTCATCATCGGCTTCAATGATGGTGGTGCCTTGTGGGCGAATAGGGCGACCTTGACGGAAAATAGCGGCAACACGGGTATCAATGTGCGGCATGTGCTCACGCAAAGCAGACAGTGCGTTACCCACCAGTGGACCACCGTAGTAGGCTTTTACTGCTACTAGGCTAACCTTCTGTTCAGCAAAGCTCACAACCTGCAGTGCGCCTGGGTATTGAATCAGGCGCTCGATGTAGCTGGTCACTAGTTCTTCGGGTGCGATCAGGTGATCGACTGGGATGGCACCTGATTTGAATAGCGCTTCTTTCTCTTCTAGGTATTGAGGAGAACGAATACGAGCAATTCGGTTCGGCGTATTGAAAAGAGAGAAAGCAACCTGACACGCAGCCATGTTGGTTTCATCCATGTTAGTTACGGCAACTAACATGTCGGCATCTTGCGCACCCGCTTCACGTAGTGTGTTTGGGTGGCTGGCATAACCGTTTACAACCCTAAGGTCGTACTTATCCTGAAGTTCACGAAGTCGGTCAGCATTACGGTCGACAATGGTGATGTCGTTGTTTTCACCAACCAGGTTTTCAGCAAGGGTACCGCCAACTTGTCCAGCACCTAGGATAATGATCTTCATAGCCTTTCTCTTTTCTTTACCGTGGTAATTCTAGTTATCTAACTTTGTTTTGATAATGCACTAGAAAGAAACAGCGGCTAAGAAATAAATTCTTAGCCGCTGTTAGTTGTTATGCCTGTTTTACTAGAACTGCGTAGTAGAAGCCATCCATATCTTCTTCTCCAGGTAGTATTTGACGACCCGGATTTTCGATATCAGACCCAACCAGCGTTGCGTTTTCAGTACGTGCTAGGAATGCTTTCACTTGCAGCACGTTTTCTTGCGGCGTGATAGAACATGTCGCATAAACCATGGTGCCGCCTTCTTTCAGCTGACGCCACATTGCATCCATAATTTCGCTTTGCAGTTCAGCCAGCGCATCAATGTCAGATGCACGACGTAGCCACTTGATGTCAGGGTGACGGCGAATTACGCCAGTCGCTGAACAAGGTGCATCAAGTAGGATACGGTCGAACTTATCGCCCATCCACCACTCTTCAGGGTAGCGAGCATCACCACAAATTACGTCGGCACGCAGTTGTAGGCGCTCAAGGTTATCGTAAACACGGTCTAGACGTTTGATGTCGCAGTCAATCGCAACCACTTCAGTATCTTGAGTGTGCTCAAGAATGTGTGCCGTTTTACCACCTGGTGCAGCACAACAATCTAAGATCAGCTCACCATCTTTTGGTGTTAGATAATCAACCGAAAGCTGAGCGGCAGCATCTTGCACTGATACCCAACCCCTGTCGAAGCCAGGAAGCAAAGTAACATCACAAGGTGCAGCTAATTTTATGGCATCAGCTGCTTCTGGGTGCAATGTGTATTCAATGTTTTCGTTTTTAAGCAGTTCTACATACTCGTCACGAGTGTGGTGTTGGCGGTTAACGCGCAGCCACATTGGTGCCTTGCTGTTGTTTGCTTCAACCAGTTGCTCCCATTGATCTGGGTAGCTCTCTTGAAGCATTTTTAGAATCCAGCTTGGGTGGCCGTATTTGCCTGCATTGTGGCTAACGGCTTTCTCGTCTAGTTCTTCTTGGTCACGTAGGTAGCTACGTAACACAGCGTTGATCAAACCACTCAGGCTTGGACCGCGCAGTGTCTTAGTACCCTCAACCGTTTCAGCAACCGCGGCATGCGAAGGGATACGCATGAAGCTTAGTTGGTAAATGCCCACCAAGATTAGGTGGTGGAATACACGCTTTTTACCTTTAAGCGGGTTTTCCATCAGTTCGTTAGCGATTGACTCTAAACGAGGCAGATAACGAAGTGCGCCGTAGCAAATCTCTTGCAGTAGAGCATGGTCTCGCGGACGGATCGTTTTTTGAGCCGCAGGGAGAGCGTGTGAAAGAGAGTGGCCTTTATCGACAACTTGGAATAGGACATTTGCAGCAGCAGCGCGAACATTCATGAGGGGTACCGAATATTTATTTGAATACATGAGGGCATCTCTGCCCTCGTAAAGGTTTTCTTAGCTGCGTAATTAGCAGCTTTAAAAGCGGATTAAGAAAGCTGTGTACCAACTTCAAACCAGCTTGCACGTGAGTTCAAGATATCCTGAACTGACATGGCTTTTTTACCTGGAACTTGCAGCTGTTCAAGAACAAATACGCCTTGCCCTGTCGCAACATAGATACCAGTTTTATCCGCTTGCAGAATGGTACCTGCAGGCTTATCAGAAGTTTGCTCTGCCACACGGCTTTGCCATACTTTAATGCTGTTCTCAGCGGCTTCAAAGTGGCTCATTGGCCATGGGTTGAAGGCACGAACGCAGCGCTCAATATGAGCTGCTTCATCACTCCAGTTGATACGCGCTTCTTCTTTACTTAGCTTCTTCGCGTAGTTAGCAAGCTCATCGTCTTGCTTCTCTGCAACCGCTTTGCCAGAAGCGATGTCCGCTAGACATTCAACAAGCGCGTCAGGGCCAAGGCACGCTAACTTCTCGTACATTGATGCGCTGGTATCTGTCGCTTCGATAGGCAGCGTCGCGATACTTAGCATGTCGCCAGTATCTAGGCCGATATCCATCTGCATGATCGTCACGCCTGTCTCTTTATCACCTGCCCAAATAGAGCGTTGAATCGGAGCAGCACCACGCCAGCGCGGTAGGATAGAGCCATGTACGTTGATACAACCTAAGCGAGGTGTATCTAATACAACTTGCGGAAGCAATAAGCCGTAAGCGACAACAACCATGATGTCAGCGTTCAATTCAGCTAGCTCTTGCTTAGCCTCATCTGACTTGAAGTTTTCTGGTTGGTAAACCGGAATATTGTTTTCAAGTGCGATGTTTTTTACTGGGCTCGCAGTGAGTTTTTTACCGCGGCCTGCTGGGCGATCTGGCTGTGTGTAAACAGCAACAACTTCATGCTCCGAAGACAACAACGCCGCCAAGTGACGGGCGGCGAAATCCGGAGTACCTGCAAAGACAATTCTTAAAGACTGACTCAAGGTAGGCTTCCTTCTAATTTAGTAATAGCAGCGGTTATTAACCTTGTTTCTCGTTGAAACGTTTAATCTTCGCTAGCTTATCTTGGATACGTTTACGCTTTAGTGGCGATAGGTAATCAACAAACAACTTGCCTTCTAGGTGGTCAAGTTCGTGCTGAACACAGATAGCCAGAAGGTCGTCAGCGTCGAATGTGAATTCGTTGCCGTCACGGTCTAGTGCTTTAACCGTTACTTCTGCAGCGCGAGGTACTAGAGCTCGAGCGCCTGGTACAGATAGGCAGCCTTCTTCGATTCCATCTTCGCCGCGCTTCTCAGTAATTTCAGGGTTGATAAGCACCATTGGCTCATCACGTGTTTCTGAAATATCGATAACAACGATGCGTTGGTGGAAATCTACTTGCGTTGCCGCAAGGCCGATACCTTCTTCGTCGTACATGGTTTCAATCATGTCATCAACGAACTTTTGAATCTCTGGGGTAACTTCTTTTACCGGTTTCGCCACGGTACGTAGACGATCATCTGGTAATGTTAATACTTGTAATACAGACATATACACTCGAAATATTGAACTGTGCCGAAACAGCTTAAACCTTGTTGGCTCAATTCTAGACATTTTAGAGGTCAAATGACAGCATCCTGAAGGTAATTCTCCAATCAGATGTCATATATTCAGACCAAGGAACCTAGGTCATGCGTCATTTATTGCCTGCTTTATCTCTTATTTGTGCCTCGATTTCGTTCGCCGCTACGGCTGAAAATAGTGAGCAACCTTTAACCATTAAACAGGGCGCACCTGAGGCGTATGTGGTGGTTAAGGGCGATACTTTGTGGGATATCTCTGCGATGTATCTCGATAGTCCATGGTTGTGGCCAAGGTTATGGCAGGTCAATCCAGAGATAGAAAACCCTCATCTCATTTATCCCGGAGATAAACTGTCTTTGGTTTGGATTAATGGCGAGCCTGTATTGAGCCTCAAGCCTGTTATCAAGCTTAGCCCTAAGATTCGTGTTTCTGAGAAGAAAGCAGTACCTACCGTCAACGAGGGACTGGTTCTACCTTATTTACAGTCTGATCGCTTGGTAGAGCAGCAAGATATCGAATCGGCACAACGAGTATTAGGAACCAGTGATGGTAAACGTTTCTTATCGGGTGCAGACCGGTTGTTTATCTCAGGTAACCAACAACATCAAAAGTGGGGTATCTACCGCGCAGTTGAAACCTACCAACGGCAGCAACCCCAAGCGAGTATTACCTCTTTGCGACTGGTCGCCACGGCGCGCTTGAGAGAGGTGGATGCTGAGTTCAGTAGTTTACAGATAGAGACTCAATTACAAGAAGTACTGCTCAACGACCTCGTGTTACCGGAACTTGGTGTTGATCAGGTGAAGCTCTCTACCACGTTTTATCCTGCACCTAGTGCGGCGGGTCAATTTGCTAATATCTTGGGCTCATTAGATGGCAGCCAATACAGCGCGAAGAATCAGGTGGTAGTGATCAACAAAGGTTCACAGGATAACCTTCGCCAAGGTTCTATGTTTACCCTCAGCGAAAGCGGTGCGGTGGTGTTTGGTAAGCAAGGTGAATACAGTTATAAAGAGTCTGCGGCGAGCGATAAGGTGCAATTGCCAAGTACCTCGCTGGGTAGCTTGATGGTCATTCGTCCTTATGAGTATTTTAGCCTCGCGTTGATCACTCAGAGCTCTAAGCCTGTTAGTAATGATATTCTGGCGGTATCGCCTTTGGACCTTGCTTTGACGGAAGAGATTAAGGGTACCGAGTGAATGAGCAACAACTGAGTGCTTGGTTAACTCTAAGTTTTGTTCCGCAATTGGGTGGAAAGCGTCTTGCTCGCCTACTCAGTGTTGATTCTCCTTTAAATATTGTTGGTTACTCAGGGCAACAGCTGCAAGCATTGGGTTTATCAACCAAACAAATCTCCTATCTAAGAGAACAGGCCCCAAGAGAGGTAGAGGCTTGTCTCGCTTGGCGAGCTAAACAATCCAACCATCACATCCTGACTCCGAGTTGCCCACATTATCCTAAATTGCTGAGTGAGATTGCTTCGGCGCCTACTGTGCTTTTCGTTAGAGGTAACGTTGAAAAGCTGATTGAACCTCAAATCGCGATGGTTGGCAGCCGTAATGCCAGTATCGAAGGTCTACAGACGGCGAAATCATTCGCTAAAGAGTTTGTACAAAATGGTTTGATTGTCACTAGCGGCTTAGCGCTTGGTATTGATGGTTATGCCCATGATGGCGCACTAGATAAAGGAGGCGAAACCTTTGCTGTATTGGGCTCTGGCTTGGATTCAATTTACCCTGCGCGGCACAGAAATTTAGCCGATAGGATCTGTGAAAATGGGGCGCTGATTTCAGAGTTTCGTCCAAGCGCCAAACCACGACCTGAACATTTCCCTCGCCGTAACCGTATTATAAGTGGGTTATCGCTCGGAACTTTGGTGGTTGAGGCAGCTGAAAAGAGTGGTTCTTTGATTACGGCTCGCTATGCCATGGAGCAAGGCCGAGAGGTGTTTGCGCTGCCCGGTTCAATTCATAGCCCAACCAGTCGCGGAGGTAATAGCTTAATTAAAGCTGGAGCATGTTTAGTACAAAATGCTCAAGATGTTCTGATTGAAATAAAGAGTCTGTTAGACTGGTCTATAGATCAGCAGCCCAGTTTGTTCGAGCCTACGCCGAATGAGGGTGAAAATGAACAATTGCCATTTCCACAGCTGTTAGCTAACGTAGGATTAGAGGCGACACCCGTTGATATTTTGGCACAGAGAACCCATATACCTGTGCATGAAGTCATGATGCAGCTTTTAGAGCTTGAGCTCTCAGGGCATGTTGTTGCAGTTTCCGGTGGCTATATTCGAAAGGGGAGAGGCTAAGCTATGATGATGGACATACTGATGTACTTGTTTGAAACCTACATCCATAGCGATTCTGAATTGCAGGTGGATCAAGACGAACTTGAAGATGAACTTCTTCGAGCGGGGTTTCACCAAGATGATATTTATAAGGCTCTCCATTGGTTAGAAGACCTTGCTGCACTGCAAGATACCGATAACCAAGCGGCGATTACTATGTGCTCTAATACCTCGATGCGTGTTTACACAAGTAAAGAGATATCACGTATTAATATGGAGTGTCGTGGTTTCTTGTTGTTCCTTGAGCAGATCAACGTCCTCACGACAGAGATTCGTGAAATGGTGATTGATCGTGTCATGGGGTTAGAGACCAATGAATTTGAGTTGGATGATCTGAAGTGGATTATCTTAATGGTACTGTTCAATGTACCGGGTAATGAAAGTGCTTACACGCAAATGGAAGAGCTGTTGTACACCAAAGAGCAAGGTATCTTGCATTAATACAGGCTTATCATGAGTAGTAAGATTGATAATCAGCTTTTTTCAGCACATGAACATGCGTTAGAGCATGAACCATGTCCACAGTGTGGTGGGGAGCTTCAGCTTCGCCATGGTAAGCACGGCCCATTTTTAGGCTGTAAGCAGTATCCGAGCTGTGATTACATCAAGCCTCTTCATCAAAATGATGGTCATGTGGTGAAAGAGCTGGGCGTTCCGTGTCCTAAATGCCAAAACGAATTGGTATTAAGGCAAGGTCGCTTTGGGATGTTCATTGGCTGTAGCAGTTATCCAGAGTGTAATCACATCGAATCTTTGGACCAACCGAAAGAACAACCTGAAGAGCAGCCACTTGTTGCCTGCCCTGAGTGTGGTCGAGGCCACTTGGTTGAGCGTAAATCTCGCTATGGCAAAACCTTCTATGCGTGTGATAACTACCCTAAGTGTAAGTTCGCCGTTAATCAGCCACCTGTTATAGGTCGTTGTGAACAGTGCCAGTTCCCGTTGTTACTTGAGAAGAAAACAGCCAGTGGTACCAAGAAGCAATGCGCTGATCGCAAGTGTCACCACATTCAATCTCAATAACTCGATATTATAGACACAAAAAAACGGCGCTCACTGAGCGCCGTTTTTGTATCCAATAAACTTTTTATATCAATAAGCCAATGTAGGCTTACTTCATCTGCTCAGCAAACTCATGCACAGCAGGGTAGGCTTGCTTATCAAGAATCTCAGCCAATGAGCACAAAGCTCTTTGTAATTCTGCGTTGTAGTCAGCGCTCACGTTAATGTGACCCATCTTGCGACCTGCACGCTTTTCTTTGCCATACCAATGAACATGACAACCACCTTGAGCAAGAATAGCCTCAGGAAGAGTATCTTCGCCAAGAATGTTGATCATTGCGGTTGGACGAATCAGTTTAGTGCTACCTAGTGGCATGCCACACACTGCACGTAGGTGGTTTTCAAACTGACAAGTCTCTGCGCCTTGTTGCGTCCAGTGGCCCGAGTTATGAACACGTGGTGCAATCTCATTAACAAGCAGTGAACCTTGAACATCAAAGAACTCAAGTGCTAGCACGCCAACGTAATCTAAACGCTCAGCAATGGCAGTGAACATGGCTTTAGCTTGCTCTTGCAGTTCAATGTCATCAATCGCTGTCGATAAGCTCAACACGCCGTCGGTGTGAACATTCTCAGCCAGTGGATACACTTGAACCTCGCCATTGGTATCACGAGCACCAACCAGTGATACTTCGCGGTCAAACGGAACAAACTCTTCAGCCACAATCGCTTGGTTGTCGGTCGCGGTAATGCACTCAGCCATTTCTGCCCAAGTCGCGTCAACATTGTCTAATGTCTTTAAGCGCCATTGGCCCTTGCCGTCGTAGCCGCCAAGTGTGCTCTTCAACACCATTGGTAAGCCAACGTGAGCAATTGCAGCGTCAAAGTCTTCGCGAGAGTTAACCACGTAGTACTTAGCATTCTTCACGTTCGCTTCGTCTAACAGGGCTTTTTCAAGACGACGGTCACCGCCAGCTTTGATTGCTTCTGTTGTCGGTAAGAACTTACCGCTGCGCTCACACACCTCAAGTACATCGTGAGGAATATGTTCGAATTCAGCAGTAATGACGTCCGCACGCTCAATCGCATTTTCTAAGCCGTTACCTAGAATCGCTTGCGTTAATGGGTGAACAATATTTTTGCTGCCAACATCAAAAGCAGAAATTTCAATATTCAGCGGTGCCCCAGCTAGGGACATCATGCGAGCAAGTTGGCCCGCGCCTAACACAAGAACATGCATGGAAATTAGTCCTCTGCAGGGTTTGGATTAGCCAAAACCGTTTCTGTTTGCTCAGAACGGAATGCTTCTACTTTTGCCATTACTTCTTCATTGTGTGTACCAATGATTTGAGCCGCTAGGATGCCTGCATTGGCAGCGCCAGCTTCACCGATAGCCAAAGTACCTACCGCGATACCTTTTGGCATCTGCACGATAGAAAGCAGAGAGTCCATGCCTTTCAGTGCTTTAGACTGAACTGGAACACCCAGAACTGGTACGCTTGTGAAAGCAGCAGCCATGCCCGGAAGGTGCGCTGCACCGCCAGCACCAGCAATAATTACTTTAATACCGCGCTCTTTCGCACTGGTTGCGTAGTCTGCAAGCAACTGAGGTGTGCGGTGAGCAGAAACCACTTTTGTTTCGTACGCCACGCCAAACTGATCCAACATTTCTGCAGCTAGCTTCATTGTTGGCCAATCAGATTTAGAACCCATGATAATACCGACAGTCATCTCAAACTCCTTCAGGTACGATTTAATTAGTGATTAGATATTTTGCGCGCATTATACGGGTAAAATTACTTAAGGAAAACGTTTGCGTCAGTCTAAGTTGTTAATTGATACATTTTATAAACAAATAGCTTTAGTCACAGTGAATGATAATTTGTACACTTAGCGAGTTCGATAACTGACTTAATGAGGCAACCCGTGGATAACTTTCAACATACATTGCAGGCATTACAACAAGGTGAAGTCATTGCTTACCCGACCGAAGGCGTTTTTGGGGTTGGTTGTGATCCTGATAATCCACATGCCATCAAGAAATTACTCGAGTTAAAACAGCGTCCAGTTGAAAAGGGCTTGATCTTGATTGCTGCAAGTTACGAGCAGCTGCTTCCTTATATTGATGAAAGCCAGTTGACGGAAGAACAGTTGGTAACAGTGAAAGCGACATGGCCAGGTCCGGTCACTTGGATTATGCCAACCAGCAGCAAAGTTACTGACTGGGTCAGCGGCCAGTTTGATTCCATCGCGGTACGAGTGACGGATCACCCTTTGGTTCAAAGAATGTGTAATGAGTTCGGCAAGCCGTTAACCTCTACCAGTGCCAACCTGACTGGCGAGCCGCCTTGTATGACGACTGAAGAAGTTCAACAGCAACTGGGTCAACATTTGGTGGCTATTTTAGAAGGTCAAACGGGTGGTCGTGAGAAGCCAAGCGAAATTAGAGATGCAAAAACGTCGAAAATATTAAGACAGGGCTAAACCCTGCAAAGGAAGTAAGATGTCAGCAATTGATAAAGAAGCAGTAAAACAGTTTTTACTGAGTCTACAAGATTCGATTTGCCAGCAGCTTGAGCAAGCTGATGGTACTGCACTGTTTGAAGAAGATGCATGGCAGCGTGAGCCTGGCGAGCGCCTTGGTGGCGGTGGTCGAACTCGTGTGATGACCAACGGTGCGGTATTTGAGCAAGGTGGGGTTAACTTCTCTCACGTAGCGGGTAAGGCTATGCCTGCCTCAGCTACAGCTCATCGACCTGAATTAGCCGGACGTAAGTTTGAGGCGATGGGGGTTTCATTAGTTATCCACCCTAAAAACCCATATATCCCAACCTCACACGCGAACGTTCGATTCTTCATTGCGGAAAAAGAAGGGGAAGACCCGATTTGGTGGTTTGGTGGTGGTTTTGACTTAACGCCATTTTATCCTGTCGATGAAGATTGCCAATCTTGGCACCAAACAGCCAAAGATCTTTGTGCGCCATTTGGAGATTATGTTTATCAAGAGCACAAAGAGTGGTGTGATAAGTACTTCTATCTTCCTCACCGAGACGAAACACGTGGTGTTGGTGGGTTGTTCTTTGATGATCTTAACGAGTGGGGCTTTGAAAAGAGCTTTGCTTATATGCAGGCGGTCGGTGAAGGTTTTGCAGCCGCATACTTACCAATTGTAGAACGACGCAAACAGACGCCTTATGGTGAGCGCGAGCGTGATTTCCAACTTTATCGTCGTGGTCGCTATGTTGAATTTAACTTAGTCTATGACCGTGGCACTCTATTTGGTTTACAAAGCGGCGGTCGTACAGAGTCTATATTAATGTCGATGCCGCCATTGGCTCGCTGGGAATACCGCTACGAACCACAAGCGGGTTCACCGGAAGCTCTGCTTTATAGCGACTACCTAAAGCCTCGAGTTTGGTAGTTCTTCCTTCCTTATAGGGATAGTGATAGGGTCATCTATATAGATGACCCTTTTTTATTTCTGTTAGGTAAGGATATGACACAGCAAGTAGATCGTTATGCCGTTTTCGGTAACCCTATTGGGCAAAGCAAATCGCCATTCATTCACACATTATTTGCTCGCCAAACCAGACAACAACTTACCTATACAGCATTACAGCCAGAGCATGGTGAATTTATCACTGCGGCCAAAACATTTTTCAGTGAAGGTGGTCGAGGATGTAACGTCACAGCACCTTTTAAAGAAGATGCGTATCAGTTTGCCAATCGCCTAACTGAGAGAGCTGAACTAGCTGGTGCCGTAAATACCCTTAAGAAGTTAGATGATGGAGAGATCATTGGTGATAACACCGATGGTGAGGGCTTAGTTCAAGACCTGCTTCAACATCAAGTCACGCTAAAAGGAGCACGTGTTCTTCTTCTTGGCGCTGGTGGTGCTGCGAGAGGAGTGATTCAACCTCTTCTCGACCAAAAGCCACAACAGCTGGTGGTCGCTAATCGAACCAGCTCCAAGGCTGAACTTCTGGCTGAGATGTTTTCGTCGCATGGCAACATCAAGGGGATGGGGCTAAGTGATGTTAATGAAGGCTTTGATGTCATTATTAACTCTACCTCATCTGGTCTAAGCGGGCAGCTTCCTGAAGTGTCTGAGGTGATTTTCAATTCTACTAGCGCCGTTTATGACATGGTTTATGGATCTGGAACGACGGTATTCAATCAATGGGCATTAGATAATGGTGTTCATGCTGCTTATGATGGTTTGGGTATGCTAGTGGGGCAGGCAGCAGAAAGCTTTATGCTTTGGCGTGGTCTTCGTCCGGGAACAAAACAGATTTTAAGAGAATTACGTAAAAATCTAGAGATGTAATGGGGTGTTTATAAAAAATGAATCAATCAATTCTATTTCCTGATATCCAAGATTGGGATGAAGAGAGCCGAACAATCACGTTCCCAGCACAACAGTCGGGCGCATTGATTGAATGTGTCATGTCTATTGAGGAATTATCACGATTGGCAGGTAAAGATATAGAAGAAGGCGATCAAGCTTTAGTTATCTTTTCAGAGTTACGTTTCGATATTGAAGAGCTAGCGGAAGAGTTAATAGAAGAAGAGGAGTATGACTCCTCTAATCGGATTCAGATCAAAGCGCTTTAGACTGGAAGTACAGAGTCTAGATAGTCATTTTTATTCTGAACATAGTTGTCTGCTGATTTCTGTAAAAAGGCTCGCTCTTTATCATTTAATGGGCGAGCTTGTTTTACTGGGCTTCCTACATAGAGATAACCGCTTTCAAGTACCTTATTAGGCGGTACCAAGCTACCGGCACCAATCATCACTTCTTTTTGGATAATCACGCCATCCAACACGATCGCTCCCATACCAACAAGTACACGATCTTCAATAGTGCAGCCATGCAGCATTACCTGATGCCCGATAGTGACATCATTACCTATTAATAGAGGGTAACCCTCAGGGTTTTCTGCATTCTTATGGGTGACGTGCAAGACACTACCATCTTGGATATTCGTTCTCTCTCCAATATGAATGTGGTTCACATCCCCTCGAGCTGCAACCAAAGGCCACACGCTAGAGTCGTTACCGATTTTGATATCACCAACCAGCACTGAACTTGTATCTATATAGACACCTTGCCCAATCTGAGGGGATATTCCTTTATAACTGCGTATTGAACTCATAAATCCTCCTTTATATAGGCACCTTAAGCCCTTAATTAAGAGGAATACTAGTGAAAATGGGGTGTTTTGAACAAAAAACGCTCGAACAATCAAAAAAGTAAGAAAAACTTCAAAAAGGGCTTGCCAGTGTGATCGAAATCTCTATAATGCCACCTCGCTGACACGGGATGGCTTCGTAAGAAACCAAAACGAATCAGCAGGTCAAATTAGCCAAGCTAAGCGCTTGAAAAAAGTTTT